>DAOOOW010000007.1:0-45418 GCA_035387885.1 bacterium | reverse complement strand
ATGAAATATTTAAATCAAAAACCTAATGTTGCACTTTGGAATAGAATTCAGAAAAAAAAAGACGCATTGCCTAAAATAGTTGTTATCTTAGGCCCTACAGCCACTGGTAAAACAAAATTAGCTGTTAAATTAGCTCATAAATTTAATAGCGAAATAATTTCAGCAGATTCACGTCAAATTTATCGTGAAATGGATATTGGGACGGGTAAAGATCTGCAAGAATATAAAATACCTTACTTCAGTAGCTCCCCTAGCCTAATTAGGAGAGGGGGTGGAAGTGAGGTTAAAATTCCATATTATATGATTGATATTATCAATCCTAATCAGAAATTTAACGTGGCTCAATATAAAAAATTAGCTTTGAAAGCTATAAAAGATATTTTAAAGCGTGGTAAATTGCCTATAATTGTTGGCGGTACTGGTTTGTATATTTCTGCCATTGTTGATAATTATGATATTCCCAAAATAAAACCAGATTTAAAAGTTAGACAAAAATTGGCCAAAATGTCTTTGGATGAAAAGATAAAATTATTAAAAAAATTAGATCCAGATAGTTTAGAATTTATGGCTTTAAAAAATCCTCGTCGCCTAGATAGAGCCTTGGAAGTTTGTTTAGCTGGTTATAAATTTTCTGAATTGCGCCAAAAAAAAGCACCACTATTTGACGCCTTGCAAATTGGTATTAAGATGGAGAGGAGTTTAATTAATGAAAAAATAAATAAACGAGTTGATAAAATGATTAAAAAGGGTTTAGTTGAAGAAACAAAAAAAATTATTAAAAAATTCCCGCCTCTTCGGCGGACAAGTGGCAAAAATATCGCACCACTAGAAACTATTGGTTATAAAGAGATAGTTGATTATTTAGATAAAAAAACGACTTTACTAGAAGCTATTGAATTAATAAAAATTCACACTCATCAATTTGCCAAAAGACAAATGACTTGGTTTACAAGAGATAAAAATATAAAATGGATAGAAAATAATAGAGAAGCAGAAAAACTTATTAGGGATTTTACTGTTTGACAATATTTGCTTAATTATGATAGGCTAAAAACAAATCACAGAGGTTGTAAAATTAACACCAGGAGGCTTTATGCGACAGAAATTACAGATTTTTTTGATGGTTGCGTTGGTCATGTTGATCATGGCAACCGTGGCGTTTGCAGGCCAGCAAAAGGTCTGGGCGCTACAATATTATTGGGATGAAACCAGGGGAGGTTATTTTTGGAGCGATATGCGTCGGGGTGATGGAAATAATTTTACCGTTGGCAATTACGTCGGTGCTCAAGTTATCGGCATGCCGGGTACGCACGTCTGGGAGATTTACAGAGACGGCGCGGTGGTTGCCTCTGGCACTGTAGTTGTGCCTGGTAATTATTTTAATATTAATTTTGGTTATGAATTGACCGAAGAAAATGATGCCGGGTATCATTTTCAAGTGGTGGTCAATGGACTGAAGGACCGTTTTCAGGTCAAGCCCATGAGATTGCTAAAAACATTATCAAATGAAAATAAGAAAATTGATGTCGTACAATTTCAACACGATACCGATGTCCTAGTGTCGCAACAGGCTAACAAATTATTTGTTGGCAACGATGTCGGTGTACGTATCTTCGGTCTTGTCGGTGATTGCCAGTGGCATCTGTTGCGAACCGAAAAATCGGCGACCACTCTAGCCGCCGAGGGCACTATTAATGTCCTGTCAGATGGCTACGTTAATTTGAGCTATCAAATGATCGATTCTGATGCCGGATGCAAATTTTTGCTCCGGGTGTGGGAAGATCATTTGCCCTACGAGCCTTTCATGGCTCGATTCCAAGTTCAAACGTCACCTCGATCTCTTTCAGCCTATCCCAATCCGTTCAATCCGGTGACAACCATTAATTACACTTCGGAATCAGCCGGCAATGTTGAAGTAAAAATTATCGATATGCTCGGTCGGGAAGTTATTATTTTGCATCGTGGCCAATTGAACGCTGGCAATCACACATTCCGCTGGAACGCAAACAACGTCCCCAGCGGTCAGTATATTTGTTGTATCGTAAGCGGCGGAAGCACGGTGCATACTTTGCGCCTAACGCTTCTGAAGTGAAGTGAGATTGTTTTACAAAACCAAAACCCAGAGGTAGCTCCTCTGGGTTCTTTTTATTATGTGTGTTCTAACTCAATTTTTGAATGAACATTTTTTCTGCCTCGCTTGGGTCTGCCTGACCTTTGGATTCTTTCATAACTAAACCTAAGAAAAATTTTAATAAAGCAGTTTTGCCGTTTTTATATTGCGCAACCGTTTCTGGATTTTTATTAATAATTTCATTAATAATTTTTTCTAAATCAAAACTGTCATCATTTTTTAAATTTTCTGTTTCTAAAATTTGCGATGGGTCGCCTCCAGTGATTACCATACTTTCCAAAAGTATGCCGCTATTTTTGGTAGAAACTTGGTGAGTAAAAATCATGGTGATAAATTCAGCAAAATTTTCAGCAGTAACCGGATTGGTTTCCCAAGTTAATTTTTTAGCCATTAAAATTCCAGTTAATTTATTAATAAGCCAACCAGCCACCAATTTGATAATTTTTTCTTTATTTTTTAGCCAGATATCTGCTTCAGAACCTTCAAATTCGCCACAATCTTTTAACCAGATTTTAATTTCCGAAATAATATTTTCGGTATAATCTGCCAATAATGGTTCAGCAGTTAAAATTTTACTGTCAGCCACATTAAAACCATATTCGGTTTGGAAAAGATTTCTTTTTTCGGCAGGCAATTCTGGCATTGTTGTTTTTATTTTTTCAATATCAATAAAAATTTGTTCATTATTTTTGGAAATTGGAAATTTGGATTTGGAAATTCCTTGCACGAAGTGCAAGGTCGGTATATCTGGCTCTGGAAAATATCTGTAATCCGCTGAACCCTCTTTAATTCTTTGGGAGTATGTTTCTTGTTTTATTTCATTCCAGCCTCTGGTTTCTTGAATAATTTTTTCTCCAGATTCCAAAACTTTTGTTTGTCTTTTTATTTCATAGTCAATGGCACGTTCCACACTGCGAAAAGAATTTAAATTTTTTACTTCAACCTTTGTGCCAAATTTTTCAGTTTTTGAAATAGAAATATTTACTTCACAGCGCATTTGCCCTTTTTCCATGTTAGCATCAGCAATTTTTAATTCACGAAAAATAGCTTGCAGCTCTTGGCAAAATTCTTTGGCTTCAATTCCTGATTCAATATCTGGTTCTGTGACCAATTCCATTAAAGGAATGCCAGCCCGATTATAATCCACTAAAGTACCATCTTTAATGTGGGAAAGTTTACCAGTATCTTCTTCCAAGTGTATGCGGGTAATGCCAATTTTTTTACCAGCAATTTCTATGTGGCCATTTTGGCTAAGAGGCTCATCGTATTGTGATATCTGATAACCTTTGGGTAAATCTGGATAAAAATATTGTTTGCGATCAAATTTAGATTTTTCTGCGATTTGGCAATTTAAAGCTAAACCGGCTTTAATAACAGATTTTATAGCTTCAACGTTGGACATAGGCATTGTGCCTGGATGGGCCAAACAAATTGGGCAAACATTTTTATTAGGAGTTAAACCAGCATCACTACCAATTTTTTCATTTTCATTTAAACAATTACAAAACATTTTAGTTTTGGTTTTTAATTCCACATGAATTTCCAAGCCGATGGTAGGTTTATACATAATTTTACTTTAGCATAATTTAAAAAAATAAAAAAGAGCCCCAACCTTGCTTTTTTCAGCTTTTTTTGGTAAGATTTTTATATTAACTCTTAATTCAATAAACGTAATTTTATGTCAATACTTTCAAAAATTTTCGGCGATGCTAACGAAAAATTAATCAAGAAATACCAAGAAGTCGTGACTCAGATAAATTCTTTAGAAGAAAAAGTTAAAGACTACTCAGAATTGGATTTTAAAAATAAAACTCAAGAATTTAAAGAAAAATTGGCTGGTAAGGAATTTGCCGAGCAACAAGAAGTGCTGGAAAATATTTTACCAGAGTGTTTTGCCATGGTGCGTGAAGCTGGTGCAAGAACCTTAAATCAAAGACATTATGATGTCCAACTTTTAGCTGGCATAGTTTTAAATGACGGTAATATTGCGGAAATGAGAACTGGTGAAGGTAAAACTCAAGCCGCCACTTTAGCAGTTTATTTAAATGCTCTAACTGGTCACGGTGCTCATGTAATTACTGTTAATGATTATTTGGCTCGTCGTGATGCTGTTTGGATGGGACAAATATATCATTTTCTTGGTTTATCGGTTGGCTGTTTGAATCATGAAGTCTCCTATCTTTATTCTGATGAAAAAAATTTAGATAAAAAAAGAGATGCAGTGGGTAGTTTTAAAATTGTTGAAGATTATTTAATGCCAGTAGAAAGAAAAAATGCTTACGGCGCAGATATTACTTATGGCACTAATAATGAATTTGGTTTTGATTATTTACGCGACAATATGGTGCAAAGCGCAGAAGAAAAAGTGCAACGAGAATTACATTTTGCCATTGTGGATGAAGTTGATTCTATTTTAATTGATGAAGCTAGAACACCTTTGATTATTTCCGCGCCTGATGCCGAGCCCACAGAAAAATATCGTCAGTTTGCCCATTTGGTTGGGCATTTAAAAGAAAATGAAGATTATAATATAGATGAAAAAATGAAAGCCGCCACTTTAACTGAGGAAGGTATTAAAAAAATGGAACAATTAATGGGCGTAGAAAATATTTATACCGAGCGTGGTGTGCGCGAAGTTCACCACATTGAACAAGCCTTGAAAGCCAAAGTCTTATTTAAAAAAGATAAAGATTATGTCATCAAAGATGAGGAGATTTTGATTGTTGATGAATTTACTGGCCGCTTAATGCATGGTCGTAGATATTCTGATGGTTTGCATCAAGCCATTGAAGCTAAAGAAGGAGTTCTGGTTAAACAAGAATCAGTCACCATGGCCACTATTACTTTTCAAAATTATTTTCGCATGTATCAGAAATTATCTGGTATGACAGGTACAGCTTCAACTGAAGGTGAAGAGTTTGCTAAGATTTACAATTTAGATGTGGTCATTATTCCAACCAATAAACCCATGATTAGAGTTGATAGATCAGATGCTATTTTTAAAAATGTGTCTGGTAAATATCAATGCTTGGTGCAAGAAATAAAAAAACGTCATGAAAAAGGGCAACCAGTACTTGTTGGTACAATTTCTATTGAAAATAATGAATATTTATCAGAACTTTTAAAACGCGAAGGTGTGCCGCATGAAATTTTAAATGCTAAAAATCATGAGAGGGAAGCAGAAATTATTTCTCAAGCTGGTCGCGAAGGCGCAGTAACTATTGCTACTAACATGGCTGGTCGTGGTGTGGATATTATTTTAGGCGGTAATCCGGTTAACAAAGCCAGTCAAGAAAAAGTTAAAATTCTTGGTGGGCTTTGTGTCTTAGGTACTGAACGTCATGAGTCGCGTCGTATTGATAATCAACTTCGTGGTCGCGCAGGCCGTCAGGGTGACAGTGGTGAAACGCAATTCTTTGTTTCTATGGAAGATGATTTGATGAGAGTTTTTGGTGGTGAGAAAATGAAATCTTTAATGCAAACTTTGGGCTTACCAGATGCCATGCCTATTGAAAATAAAATGATTTCTAATTCTATTGAAAAAGCCCAGATGAAAGTTGAAGGTCATAATTTTGATATTCGTAAACATTTAGTAGAATATGATGATGTTATTAATAAACACAGAGAGGTAATATATAAAAAGAGAGATGAAATATTAGGTTTATCCGCCTCCGTTCAATCCAATCAAATTAACACTTCGGCGGATAAACTCCAGTTTAATAATGATATAGAATTAAAAAGTCAGAAGCCTACCCGTCGTAGCGATAATTGGTCGCTAAATAGCGAAGGTGGAAAGGCGATTATTTTGGGGTATATTAAAGAAGAAATAGAACGCGTCATTAAATTTCATACTAACAGTCCTCATCAAAGCGAATGGAATTTAGAGGAAATTTCTCAAGTCATGAAAACAATTTTGCCTCAAAATACGGCATTTCAAATTCCTGAAGTTAATGACCAAAACAATCAACAAATTATTACAGATTATTTTTATAACTTAGCTGAAGCTCAATACGCCGAATTAGAAAATAAAATAAATTCTGATGAAAAATTAAAAAAACAATTTGGCGAAAACACAAAACCAATGTCTTTAATTGAGCGTGCTGTTTTATTACGGGCCATTGATACCTTGTGGGTGGAACACATTGATGCCATGGATCATATGAGAACTGGTATTGGCTTGGTTGGTTATGGACAAAAAGATCCATTGGTGGAATATAAAAATCAAGCTAGACGTATGTTTCAAGAATTATTAAACAATATTCGCGCTCAAGTGGTTTATTCAATTTTTAAAGTTTCACTGAATAATCCCAATACAAATCATACCACCACTATTTCATCACCAGTTAATAACAAAAATTTTTCCACCAATATAGCAAATGAAAATTCAGAAGCACGGGCTGATAAAAATAAAGTTGGTCGTAACGATCCTTGTCCATGTGGGAGTGGATTAAAATTTAAAAAGTGTCATGGAAAATAGGTCCAATAGGACTCATGCGACCTATTCGATTAATATGACCAATCTTATTCCACCTCACGGTGGTTATCGCAAACTCAAGTCTTGGCAAACTGCCACAATTGTTTATGATTTGACAGCGGTTTTTTGTCGAGAGTATGTGCGTGAAAATAGGATGAAAGATCAAATGGTTCAAGCTGCACGTTCTGGCAGACAAAATATTGCCGAAGGCTGCCAAGCATCCGGCACTTCCAAAAAAACAGAGATAAAATTGGTCAATGTGGCCAGGGCAAGTTTGGAAGAATTACTGCTTGATTTTGAAGATTATTTAAGACAACACAATCTAAATCTTTGGTCAAAAGATTCTGTGAACACTCTTACTGTGCGCAAGTTGGCCTATTCGACCAATAGGTCTCATGAGACTTATAAAGCCTATTTGAACAATCCAGAATCTTTTGCCAACACTATGATTTGTCTAATACACCAAGCTAATTATCTTTTAGACCAACAAATTCGGGCATTAGAAAAAGATTTTGTAGAGCATGGAGGTTTTTCAGAGCGACTTTATCAAGCAAGGAAAGAATATATCAATGGACAAAAAAAATAGAAAATATGGAAAATAATTTAAAACTTTATTCAATCTTAAAAAAAATTTCCGAAAAATTGCAAGATGTCAATTATGCTTTAATTGGTTCGATTAATTTATATTTACAAGGATTAAAAACAGAACCACGAGATATTGATATATTAACCACCTCAGAAGATATTATAAGAATAGATAATATTTTACAAGAATATAGAACAAAAAAAATCTATTTTGATGAAACAGATGGCAGAAATTCTTTTAGAAGCTTTTATGAAATCAATGATATGGAAATTGAGGTCTTGGGCAATGTGAATAATGTTAGCCGTGATATAAAAAGTTTAGATAAAAAAATGAAATAATGTTTAAAGATTTAGTTTTGCCTTGCATTACTCTAAATGATGAATTAGACGCGTATAAGAAAATGGGTAGATTAGATAAAGTTAAACTTATTAAAAATTTTTTACAGAATAATTAATTTAAATTAGCCAAGCTTTTAAAAATCAGGTAAAATAAAGACATGCAAAATAAACCAGAAAAAGTTAATATTATATTTTTACATGGCGCTGGTCAAAATAAAACCATTTGGCAAGATATTATAGACTTATTACCCAAAGACAAATATAACGCCAAAGCAATTGATCTAATAGGCTTTGGTAAGCGCAAATTTACTGGTCAACTTAATTTAGAAATTTGGGCCGAGGATGTGGAAAAATATATTACTAAATATTTTAAAAACCCACCAATAATCGTTGGGCTTTCTCTCGGCAGTTATATAATTTTAGAAATTCTTCGTCGAAACAATATTAAACTTAAAAAAGTTATTTTAATTGGTGCTTTATTTAATGGTAAATTTGCCAAAAGTTATTGGAAAAAAATAGTATATTTTGCAGTTAATCACCCTTTTGGCGAGCGCTTTATTGATTTAATTTGCAATTCCAAATTTTTAGTTAATGATTTAGCAGATTTTATCGTTCATCCAGAAATTATTTTTAAAAGTAATGATCTTGATCGTAATGATTATCACTTTACTTTTAATAGTAAAATTATTAACAAAGACAATCTTTTGGCCACTGCTCAAGGTTTACAAGCTACATTTCGGGCTAATTATGCCGGTTTTTTAAAGCACAATAAACAATCCATCGTAGTTTTAATTGGTGATCACGAAATTGTTATATCACCAATTTATGCCAAAAAATGGCAAAAATTTCCGCATGTTAAATTAAAAATTTTGCCAAACTGCGGGCATAATACCATTATCACTAAACAAGCCCAAGTTGTGGTTAAAGAAATAATAAAATAAAATAAACATATGAAAAAAATAAAGATTCCAGTCGAAGTTTCCGCTAGGCATGTTCATTTAAGTCAAAAAGATTTAGATAAACTTTTTGGCAAGAATTATCAGTTGCATAAAATTAAAGATTTATCACAACCGGGTGAATTCGCAGCACGTGAAGAAGTAGAATTGGTTAAACCAAAAAATAGTATTACTGGTTTAAGAATTTTAGGTCCAGCAAGAAATGAAAGTCAAATTGAACTATCCATGACTGATGCTATTAGATTGGGTATTGACGTCCCGGTGGTTATTTCTGGTAAATTAGAGCAAGTCAAAAGTTATTTAGAAATCAAAGGACCAAAAGGTAAAACTAAAGTTAAAGCCATCATTGCTGAAAGGCATATTCATTGTTCACCACTTGAAGCTAAAAAATATGGTCTTAAAAATGGCGGTCAAGCTACAGTAGAAGTTTTGGGTATGCGTGGATTAATTTTTAAAAATATTATTGTGCGGATTGGCGCTGATTTTAAATTGTCCTGTCACATTGATACTGATGAAGCTAATGCCTGTGGACTCGGAAGGGTTTGTGGGGTAGGTTATTTAATTCAATAAAACCATTTTGTCATTCCCGACCGCCTCGCCGAGAATCAGGCGGGCGAATCGGGAATCCCAGCAATTGAAGAAAAAAGTGTAGGTTTATATATCCACGGGATCCCCGCTCTACCTGCCTAATCGGCATGGCCGGCGGGGATGACAACAGAATATAATATTTTTTATGAACATTCTCGTCTTAAATCTTGGTTCCACTTCTTTTAAATACGAACTTTTTGATTCGGATGGTTTGGAGTCTTTAAAATCTGGTAATTTTAAAATTCAGTCTATTCTCCCTAATGATTTTCAAGAAGCAGTTGATAAAATTTTTCGAGAAATTTTGCGTGAAGTCGGCGATATTCCAGCTATTAAATTTGTAGCTCACAGATTTGTTCATGGTGGTGATCAATATTTTGCACCTCAAAGAATTAAGGAGAAAGATTTGTATGAATTAGAACAATTAAATCATTTAGCACCCTTGCATAATCCAGCTAATATTGCCGGCATTAAAACATGTTTAAAATATTTACCTGAGGCAGAAAATTACGCAGTTTTTGACACAGCTTTTTTTAAAGATTTGCCTTTAAGTGCTAAAATTTATCCTTTGCCCTATAAATATTATGAAAGTGGAATTCATAAATTTGGTTTTCATGGTATTTCTCATAAATTTGCTGGTGAAGAAGCAGCTAGAAAAATCAAAAAAGATTTTCAAACTTGTAATTTAATTACCATCCATCTTGGTGGTGGTTGTTCCATTACAGCTATTAAAAAAGGGGAGCCCATTGATACTTCCATGGGTTTAACGCCAATGGAAGGTTTAATGATGCAGACTAGAAGTGGGGACATTGATCCAGGAATAATATTACAAATGCTCACAGATGAAATACAGATAAACACAGATGCACAGATGGCTATTGATAAAGTAAAAAATATTTTAAATAATGAATCGGGAATAAAAGGCATTTCTGGCTATAATGATTATTTAGAATTATTAGAAGCGGTAGAGAGAAAGGAAACCAAAGCAGTATTGGCTTTTGAAATGTTTACTAATCGGATTAAAAAATATCTGGGCGCTTACGCAGCACTTTTAGATGAAGTTGACGCCATTGTTTTTACAGGCAAAATCGGCGCTGGCGATCCTCTGACAAGAGAAAAAATATGTGCTAAGATGAATTTGCTTAAGGGGATAAAAATAATTGTGGTGGAACCGCATGAAGAATTGGAAATCGCTAGGGAAGTTAAACAGATCCTCACAAATTAATTACAGATTTATACAGATGCACAGATTTTAAAAAACATGTTTACGCTAATTGTCTATAATTTTTTACAGATATTTTATGGATAATTTTTTAGAAAAAGAATTAAGTTATAATATTGTCGGTTGTTTTTATGATGTCAGAAACAAATATGGATCTGATCACAGTGAACGAGTATATCATCGAACATTAGCAGAACATTTTTATTTTAAAGGTATAAAATACGTTTCAGAACCAAAAATTGAAGTTTATTCAGTTGATACAGGAAAAATTATTGCTATTTATGTGCCCGATTTTCTTGTTGAAGATAAGATTATTGTTGAAATTAAGGCTAAAGAATTTGATTACATAAAATTTTATAAACAGACAATAGAATATTTAAAAACTTCAAAATATGAAATTGCCTATTTAGTTAATTTTGGTGAACAGAGTTTTGAGCCGAAAAGATTTATTTATACCAATGATCGAAAAAATTTTATGTCATTAATTAAAGAAAGATAGATCTGTGAATCAGTGAGGATCTGTTTTTCATCTGTGTCTATATGTTTTACTCTATCAAAATCGTTGGTCCAGCTGGCTTTGGTATTAAAGTTACCGGACTCATACTTTCTAAATATTTTTTAAGATCTGGGTACCATGTTTTTACTTATACTGAATATCCGTCTTTAATTCGTGGTGGGCATAATACTTTTCAGGTGGATTTGGCTTGCCAAATCCATCCTGAGCGAGTCCCGAAGGGACATGCCGAAGGATCCCATGAAACTTTGGGAGGTGTGAACTCCGCCTCCGAGAAATGTGATATCTTAATTGCTCTAAACGAAGAAGCTTTAAACAAAGAATTAAACAATTTAAATAATGATGCCACAATAATTTGTGATGAAAAAGTTGAACTTGATCCCGTCCGCCAGCTGGCGGATTTTCGGGAAGATAAAATTGTAAAAGCACCCCTAATGGATATAGCCAAAAATGCTGGTGGAGAATTAATGAAAAATACTGTGGCTTTGGGGGTTTTATTGGGTATTTTGGATCGGCCAATAGAAATATTAAATGAAATTTTAGAAGAAACTTTTGGTCATAAGGGCGAGGCTTTGGAAAAAAATAAACAGGTTTTAGTTGGTGGTTATGAATGGGTTAGAGAAAATAGAGTAAATAGTTTGAGTGTGTATTTAAATAAAGAGCCGGAAAAGAAAAATGTTAATCTTTTAATGACTGGCAATCATGCTTGTGCTTTGGGTGCCATTGCTGCTGGCTGTCAATTTTATTCTGCTTATCCCATGACACCAGCCACAGAAATTTTGCATTTTTTAAAAGCCAAACAACATGAAACAAATTTAGAAGTTCATCAAAGTGAAGATGAAATCGCGGCTATTCATGCGGCCATTGGCGCTTCTTTTGCTGGGGCTAGATCTGCTACTGGCACATCTGGCGGAGGTTTTGCTTTAATGGCTGAAGGTTTGTCTTTAGCTGGTCAGGTGGAATTACCTTTGGTAATTTTTGAAGTTATGCGCCCAGGCCCTGCCACTGGTTTACCGACTTGGACAGAACAAGGTGATTTAAAATTTATTATTGACGCTGGTCATGGAGAATTTCCTCGATTGGTTTTAGCGCCCGGTACTGCTGGTGAAGCATTCGAATTAACTAAAAAAGCTTTTGATCTCGCTGATAAATATCAAATCCCGGCATTCATTGTCTCTGATAAATTTTTAGGTGAAAGTTTTTATACAGTTCCTGAAAATATTTTTGATAATTATGAACCAATTAATCGCGGAAAAATTATATTAGAAACTGAGAAATTAAGTAATAAAGAAATTGAGGGAGAATACCAAAGATATAAAACAGAAAATGATGGTGTAAGCTGGCGAACAATTCCAGGTGTTGATGGCGGCGAATATATGTGCACCTCAATGGAACATCATGAAAATGGTTTAAGGTGTGGCGAATATGTTTGCAATTCTGATGAACACGATGAAACAGGATTATCGAGTGAATTAAGTGATGTGCGCAAAAGAATGGTGGAAAAAAGAATGAAAAAATTAACTGAATTAAAAAAAGAAATTACTTTGCCAACTTTGTATGGCGAGGCCGATGCTGACATTACTTTGGTTTGTTGGGGTTCAATGCTTGGGCCATGTTTGGATGCCCTAAAGGTATGTCATCCTGAGTCCCGAGAATACGGGACGAAGGATCCCGTGGCTCCTGGTAAAATTAATGTTTTACATTTCTCCCATATTTATCCATTACCTTTGGGATTAAAAGAATATTTAAATAAATTCAAAAAATTAGTTTTAGTGGAAAATAATTTTCAAGGTCAATTAGGTCAATTAATTTGCCAAGAAACTGGTATTGAAATTAAAGCTAAACTTTTAAAATATGATGGCCGGCCGTTTTGGAAAGAAGAAATCCTTCGAGGAATTTCTAATGTCTAATAAATAATGTTTTTTGTCATCCCGAACTTGTTTCGGGATCTCTCTAAAAATGATAAACAAGACTCTTAGATACAACTATTATGTCTATATTATCACCAATTCCTATTGTTCCACTTTATATATTGGAGTAACTAATAATTTAGAAAGAAGAATTTATGAACATAAAAATAAATTAATAGAAGGTTTTAGTAAAAAATATAATTTAGACAAACTGGTCTATTATGAATATTATTCTGATATTAATTATGCTATCCAAAGAGAAAAACAGTTAAAGAATTGGCACCATGACTGGAAGCTTAATCTTATTAGACAAAGTAATTCTAATTTTCAGGATTTAGCCAAAGATTGGAGATGCTGAAACAGCGAGAAATTGCCAGTGGCAATTTAAGCCAGCATGACAAACACATAATAAAAAAACAAAAACCAAAATAAAAACCCCGAACCGAAGTTCGGGGTAAGGTGAAAAAATATTTCACCAAAATCTGAAAGCTGCCAACATTCCGGTGATCACAACCAAAATGAAATCAAAACCGATACTCATTTTGGCCATTAAACTTAAACCGTTGGGATATCTATTTTTGATCACCACCACATCAATGGCTCCCAGTGCCACGCCGGCTAGAAAAAAAATGTGGTTTTCCATCCCAACAGGAATGATAATGGCGATGGCCAAGACATACAAAAAATTATAGATCAAAGATTTTTTCATTGTTTCCTCCGTTGTTTGGAAAGTTATTTTCTGGAACTTACAAAAATTAATAAAAAACCTACTCCGAATAGGCCAATAAAAATCAATGGTGATTTCGATGGTGAATTCAGAGATACAGAGATTATAATCCCAAGGGCGATTAAACAACCGCCACCAACAAAGATTAAAAGCGATTTCCAGTAACCTTTATTCATAATTCAAACCCTCTCTTTTATGAGTTTTCAATGATTTAAATTTTAATAATTAAACCTATCATAATTTAAAAAATATGTCAAGTCAACAAAACATCACTCCTCAATCTTTTAACACTCCATATCAACCCACCTGGTGCCCGGGTTGTGGCGATTTTGGCATTTGGACTGCTATTAAAAATGCATTGGCAGAATTACAAATTCCACCGCACAAAGTCGTTATTGTTTATGGCATTGGTTGCGTGGGCAATATGGCTTCCACTATTAAATGTTATGCTTTTCATTCTTTGCATGGTCGCGCTTTGCCCGTGGCCTTAGGTGCTAAAATTGCTAACAAAGATTTAATTGTTTTAGCTGTGGCAGGAGATGGCGATCAATATGGCGAAGGCACTAATCACTTAATTCATACCGCGCGCTATAATGCCAACATAAATTTAATTGTGGCTAACAACAAATTATTTTCCCTAACCACTGGTCAAGCTTCACCAACTTCAGATCTTGGTATGATTTCTAAAACCACCCCAGACGGCGAAATTAAACAAGCGCTTGAACCACTAGCTTTATCCTTGGTTTCCGGCGCAACTTTTGTGGCCAGAGGTGTGGCTTTTGAAATTCAGCAATTAACAGAATTAATTAAGCAAGCAATTTTGCATCCAGGTTTTTCTCATGTTGATGTTTTGCAACAATGTGTCACTTTTAATAAAACTCAAACCGTGGCTTGGTATAAAGAAAGAATATATAATTTAGAAAATCATGACGCGACAAATTTAGAAACCGCTTTAAACAAAACTTTAGAAAAAGAAAAAATTCCACTTGGAGTTTTTTACCAAGTTCAAAAACCAGTTTATGAAGAAAAGTTAGATTATACGCCAGCTGTTAAACCAAAAGATGAGAATGTGATGTTTAATAAGGTGGAATTGCTGAAGGAGTTTAGATAAAACCAAAGTTTATCCCGAGTGTAGTCCCGAGAATACGGGACGAAGCCGAGGGATCTCTCTTTTGTCATTCCCGACCGCCTCGCCCGAGAATCAGGCTGGCGGATTGGGAATCCAGAAATAATTTTATTTTTTGTCATCCCGAATTTATTTCGGGATCTCTCCTAAAATGATAAACAAGACTCTTAGATATAACTATTATGTCTATATTATCACTAATTCCTATTGTTCTACATTGTATATTGGCGTTACCAACAATTTAGAAAGAAGAATTTATGAACATAAAAATAAATTATTTGATGGTTTTAGTAAACAATACAATTTAAATAAATTAGTTTATTATGAATACTATCCAGATATTAATTACGCTATCCAAAGAGAAAAACAATTAAAGAACTGGCACCATGACTGGAAGATTAATCTTGTTAGACAAAATAATCCAAACTTTCAAGATTTAGCCAAAGATTGGGGATGCTGAAACAAGTTCAGCATGACAAACACACTAGGAATAATTTTTGGAAAATAAAAATCCCCGTCCTGAAATTTTCAGAAACGGGGGTGAGGATCGTTTGCCATTAATTACCATTACCATGTGAAGTGCATGTTTTTTATACTTTCCAAATAATCTTTCCTTTCGTTATACTCTTTTTCGGTTATAAAAAAATCTTTGCCAAATCTTTTTTCACCCTCATTTCTACAATTAAAGCAGAAGAACCCGCAGAATTCATCAAGCAGTCGTTTTTTCTTATATCGGCTGATTGAATTGTTCTGTCGTAAATCCGCAAGTGGAATATGGCGATGTAAATTGTTACAATCTACCATTTCACCGCATTTATCACATCTTTGTTGAGGCATTTTTCCCTCCAAAATAATATTATAAAAAAATGTGAATTTACCCACAAATTTATACCCTCATTATAGCTTATTATTATTATTATTATGTCAAGTCGTTGGATCCTTAAACCCAAATTTCCCGAATCAATGAAAAAAGATTTTCCCGCGTATAGTGGGATTATTTTGCAATTGCTTTTTGACAGAGGATTAGATACAGAAGAAAAAATTGAAGAATTTTTTAAACCAGATTTTACCCAAGATATTCATGATCCTTTTTTATTTAAAGACATGAAAATTGCAGTGGAGCGTATTAATCAAGCCATTAAAAATCAAGAAAAAATTTTAATTTATGGCGACTATGATGCTGATGGCGTGACCTCGACTGTTTTAATGGAAAAAACTTTACGGAAGTTGATCGAAGTAAATAGTAATAGTAAAGTGTCAGCCAAGAAATCTGAGTTATCTAAACAACAAAATGGTTCAAGGTACAACCTTGAACCAACACTTAACAACCTTGAACCAACAAATAATGTTTCATTCTATATTCCTCATCGCGATATTGAAGGTTATGGTATGAATGACACAGCAGTACAAAAAATTATTGCTGATAAAATTGATTTAGTCATTACAGTTGACTGTGGCATTACAAATTTAGAAGCCGTGGCTGAACTTAAAAAAAATAATATTGATACAATTATTACAGATCATCATTTGGCTGAAGAAAAATTACCAGACGCTTTAGCAATTTTAGATTGCTCCATGGAATCAGAAACTTACCCTTTTAAAAAATTGGCTGGTGTGGGTGTGGCTTTTAAACTCGCCCAAGCTTTGTTCACATCACAAAAAAATCCAGAACAATACGTGGCTTTTGAAAAATGGCTTTTAGATTTAGTAGCCATTGGTACCATTGGTGATGTCTCGCCAATTTTAGGAGAAAATAGAACCTTGGTCTCTTATGGTTTAAAAGTTTTAAATAAAACCCCACGTAAGGGTTTGCAAGAATTAATTCGCGTTAGCAGTTTATCAGATGGGCAAAAATTAAAAGATTTACCATTGGGTTCTGTACTTTATGATATAGATGTTAGAAATGTTAGTTTTCAATTGGTCCCCAGAATTAATGCGGCTGGTAGAATTGATCATGCCAATTTAGCTTATGAATTATTAACTACTGAAGAAGAATTACAAGCCGTGGCTTTGGCTCGCGATATTCAAGAAAAAAATACTTTACGGCAAAAAATAGCGGAAAGTATTTTGAATGAAGCCAAAGAAATTGTTGGTGAAATTGCTGATGATAAAAAAATTTTAATTGTTGAAAAAAACGGTTGGGGAGCAGGTTTAGTTGGTTTAGTGGCTGGGAAATTAAAAGATAAATATAATCGGCCAGTTATTTTATTTGCCTCTGACGGAGAAAAATATACTGGCTCTGGCCGGAGTATTGCTGAATTTAATATTACCGAATCCATGAGTAAGTGTAGTGAATTTATAGAAAAATTTGGCGGTCATTCGCAAGCTGGTGGGCTAACAATAATTGGCCAAGAAAATTTTCAGAAATTTAAAGAAAAAATAGAAAATTTAGCCAAAGAAAAATTAGCTAATATTGATTTAGTGCCAAGCATAGAAATTGATTTAGAATTAAATTTAAAAGATTTAGATTGGCAGCTTCTTGATGATCTAAAAAAGTTTGAACCTTTTGCCGAAGCCAACCCCATGCCTTTATTTTTAATAAAAAAAATAAAAATAGAACAGATGGATATAATTGGCAAAGATGGCAAGCATTTGCGTTTTCAATTAAAACAAAATAATTTAATTCGTAAAGCCATTTCTTTTGGCACTGCCGAAGAGTGGGGGAGTCAAGTTAAAATTGGCGACACTATTGACGTAGTGGTGGAATTTGGAGTCAATGAATGGAATGGTAATCGAGAGTTGCAATTAAAATTGGTAGATATTAAAAAAAAATAAATTGAACTTTATGACTGAAAAACAAATAATTAAAGATAGAATAAAAATAAAGTTAAAAAACATTAGTACTCTTTATAATATTGATGAATTAATTGATTTTAATGTAGATAATGAATATATAAAAGAATATTATAAATTAAACAAAATTCCATACTCTATTGTGCACTCCAAGCAGGGATTTGTTCATTTTGCTGTCAATAAAAATGGGAGGTATGATCAACGGGGGATGTGTTTTCAGCCAGATTTTATAATCAAACATATTAACAAAGATAAAACAAAAAAAGTTTTAGAATTAGCTTGCGGTAGGGGTGCCAATTTAGTTTATTTGGCAACTCGTTTCCCCGAGATTAATTTTGAGGGAGTTGATTTATCAAAAGGGCAACTTGATTATGCTTACAAAAAAACAAAAAAATATAATAATTTAAAAATAATTTCTGGTGATTTTCACGATCTTTCAATGTATAAGGATGACGAATTTGATTTGATTTATATTATTGAAGCGTTATGTTATAGTACCAACAAAAGAAAGGTTTTTAATGAAGTAAAAAGGGTTTTAAAAAAAGAAGGCTTGTTTATTATTTTTGATGGATATTGGCGAGAACACGATGAAGAACTTGTTGGAGAAGAAAAAATTTTAAAACGTTTAGCCGAATTGGGTATGGCTTTAAACGAATTTGAAAAGTATAGTCAAATCAAAAAATATGCTGAAGAAGTTGGTTATGAGTTAATTTTTGAGGAGGATTTGTCTAATTTTTTAATTCCCAATGCTAATAGATTTGGCAGATTATCGGACATTGTTTTTAAAAATCATTTTTTAAGATTTATCTTAAGATATCTTTTACCTCAAAAAATTTCATATAACTCTTTTTTTGGTTATTTAGTCGAAGACAGTTTAAAAATGAAATGGACAAAATATGTAGTTAGCGTCTTTAAAAAATAGACTTTATTTCTTAATTTTTTTGTGCTATGATTAATAGGAGATAAAAAATTTTATGACAAAAGTTACTACCCCTTTGTCAATTTTAGTCTTTATTTATTTATTAATGATTGGTCTAAGTTTAATTATTTTAATATTAGCCATTTTTACTGCCTGCGATTTTTATAAACTTGATCAATATGGAGATGAATATCGGGCAGCCAAATTTTGCAAAGAATATTTAAAAAGTGAGGAATATGGTTTGTATAATGAATGTTATTATCAAAAATTAGCCTATTTTAAACAACTTAGTGAGGCGCAAAAAAAATGAAACCGCGTCAAGTTTTTTTATATTTTGCCTGTCTTTTTACTGTAGGTATTGCCATAAAAACTTTTTGTATTTTGGATTTATTATATTTTTTCATTATGGCCACGCTGGGAGTGATTTTGGCGGTCATATATTGGTCCAATAAATGGTATCGCTATCTTTTTTTAGGGGCGATTTTTTTATTTTTGGGGGCCTGGAGATTTAATTTAGCCACGCCAATTTTGGATGATTATAATTTAGCTTTTTATAATAATAGTCAGATAGAATTTAGCGGTCAGATTTTAACTGAGCCGGAAATCACAGAAAAAAATATTAAATTAAAAATTAAAGCGCAAGAATTATTTTCCACAAGTGGTAAAAAAGAAATTGCCGGCAAAATTTTAGTTAATGTAGAAAAGTATGGTCTTGATTGGCAAGATGGAGACAATGTTTTTATACGTTGTAAAATCGAGCCCCCGGGCGTTATAAAAAGTGATGATGAATATAAGAAAGATTTTGATTATGGTAAATATTTGTTAGTGGAGCATATTAGGAGTGTCTGTTACCAACCATTGGTAATTAAAAAAATAAATGAACAAGAAAATAAAAATATTTTAATTAAAATTAATAGGGCATTAATTAAAGCCAGACAAAAATTTAAAACAATTATTGATACCAATTTGAGTTTACCAGCTTCTGGACTACTCAACGCTATGTTGTTAGATTATCGACGAGAGATTACGCCAGAATTAAGTTTAGCTTTTAATAAAACTGGCTTGACTCACATCATTGCCATTTCTGGTTTAAATATCACTTTAATTGCTACCATGCTGTTTGAGCTTTTCGTGGCCTTAGGTGTTAAAAGAAAAAAAGTTTTTTGGCTAGCCATGTTGATTTTAACAATTTATGTTTTAATGATTGGCGCGCCAGCTTCAGCAGCCCGCGCTTTAATAATGTCGGGCATTTTTTTATATGCTTTAAGCAGTGGACGTTTATCTTTTGCTTTTAATGCTTTAATGCTTGCCGCAGTAATTTTACTTTTAATTAATCCTTACGCCTTAATCTATGATATTGGTTTTCAATTATCTTTTTTAGCTGTTTGGGGTTTGATGTTGTTTTATGAAAAAATTTCAGATTGGTTAAAATTTTTTCCAGATAAATTCCAAATCAGATCTTTACTAACCATGACACTGGCAGCGCAAATTTTAACTTTGCCAGTCATTATTTATTATTTTGGCCGGGTGTCTTTGATTGCTCCAGTGGCTAATATTTTGGTGGTGCCAGTCTTGTCCATTATGACTCTAGCGGGTTTCGCTTTGATAGGCGCGGGTTTAATTTTTGGGCATTTGGCTTTTATAGTAGGAATTGTTTTACATGTTATTATGGGTTATATTATTAAAGTGGTGGAAATTTTAAGTTTGATCCCTGGAGGATCTTTTACTTTATGAATAAAAGATTACTAATTACTATTTTTATTTTATCTTTAATTGTTGGCCTTGTGGGTTATTTTTATTTTCAATTAGAAAATAAAAAGCAAGAAGTGGTTTTTTTAGATGTGGGGCAGGGAGATAGCACCTTAATTAATTTGTTTGGCAATAACGAAGTTTTAATTGATGGCGGACCAGACGAGAGTGTGCTTTATGGTTTGGGTAAATTTTTGCCTCTTTATGATCGTTCTATTGAATTAATGATCATTACTCACGCCCACGATGATCATCTATCAGGTTTAATAGAGGTTTTGCAAAGATATGCTGTTAAAGAAATTTTAATGACTTGCGATGATAAAATTAATTCTAGTATTTATAATAATTTTTTAGAATTATTAAAAATAAAAGCGGTTAAAATTATCTGCGCCGAAGAAAACTTAACCCTTGATTTAAAAAACGCCAAATTGGAAATTATTTATCCATCAAAAAATTGTGATTTATGTACTGCCGAACCAGGTGGTAATAATAGTTCTTTGGTTTTTAAAATAACTTTAAATAATGGTCAAAGTTTTTTGTTTACTGGAGACATTGAGGCGGAAGCTGAGGAAGAAATTTTAAAAAGCATTCATACTGTAAAATTAGCAGCTGATATTTTAAAAGTGCCACATCATGGCTCAGACACTTCACTAACTGAAGAATTTTTACAAGCAGTTAAACCAAAGGAGGCTATAATTTTTGTGGGTGCGGATAATAAATTTGGTCATCCGTCGCTTAGAACAATTAAAAGACTGGAAAGAAATGGAGTTGAGGTAAAGAGGACAGATCTGGAGGGGAGTATAAGGTATAATGAATAATGTATTATGGTAGGGGCAAAAAATCTTTCGCCCTTTTTTATTTATTCATAGCGCCGACTATCCTTAGTCGGCGTCTTAGGCGAGTAGGGATACTCGCCGCTAAGTAAATAATATTGTTTTTTTATTCCCTCTTTCCTTAATAAGGAGAGAATAAGAGAGAGGTTTAGAATTTTAGAGATTTATCTTGTTGTTGGTTCAGGGTTGCATCCTGAACCTTCATGTGTAAAAGTAATAAACGTGTTTTGCTGAAATAACAAAATGGTTCAAGGTAAAACCTTGAACCAACAATACCACGCATCTTTAAAATTAATTATTAAATCTTTTTTTCCTCTAACCTTAGTTAAAATATGTTAAATATTTAAAATTTTGCTTGACAAATCTCTCTCTCTGCTATAATGGAAATATTAAAAAATCAAAAATCAGGAGAGAGAAATGAAAAAAACTTTGTTTGTGGTTTTATTTTTTTGCGCCTGCAGTAGTTCGGGTGTTAAATCAATAAATTGCACGTCGGCTTTTGTGCCGATGGGAGAAAAGTTGGTCCTATATGAAGATGCTGTCAAGACAACCTGGCAAGTGTATCAAAAACCAGGAGAGCCAAAAATTGTTTATGTAGAGGACTTATTTAGAACAGAGACAAAGACAATTCCTGACACATCTTCTTGGATCAATATTAGTCTTTCATTTTTTGCTTCTATAAAAGTAAAAAGAACAGCAATAGACGGCCAGCAAGGAATTTTGGTTAAGTGGCCACTTTTTATTTTTAGCATGTTATAATAATTTTGTATTCCGCGAAACTGCTTCAGCTTCGCGGTTTTTTTTGCCCAAAAAATGGTTTTGTGATAAAGTAATTTTAGAAAATAAAATGAATTGTGTGTCGTCATTTATGATCCTGTAGGGACAGGTCTCGACCTGACCAAAACAAGGACAGCTCTAGAGCTTTCCCTACAAATAATATCAAAGTTCAAAACCATAATTCATAATTCATTATTCATTATTCATTATGCCTTTATCCGCTTTTTTCTACGCCATTGTCGCGGCCATAATTGTTAGCCTAATTTCTTTAGTGGGTGTTTTGACCTTGTCTTTAAAAGAAAAAAAGTTAGAAAAAATTCTCTTAATGCTCATTAGTTTTTCAGCCGGAGCCATGCTTGGTGGGGCTTTTTTTCATCTTTTGCCAGAAGCCATGGATTTTTCAGCTAATATTGAAAAAATTTTTATTTTTACTTTAATTGGTATGCTGGTTTTTTTTGTCTTAGAAAAAGTTTTACGCTGGCATCATTGTCATGATACAAATTGTGAAACACATCAACACCTGGGACATTTAAATTTAGTTGGTGACGCTGTACATAATTTAATTGATGGCATTGTCATTGCCGCTGCTTTTGCTGTTAGTGTACCCTTGGGTATGACAGTAACTTTATCAATTACTTTACATGAGATTCCTCAAGAAATTAGCGATTTTGGAGTTTTAATTTATGCTGGTTTTAGTCGCTCTAAAGCTTTACTTTATAATTTATATTCAGCTCTTTTTGCTTTGCTAGGAGTTTTAATGGGTTATTTTTTAATTTTATATATTGATCATATAAATTTATTTCTATTGCCTTTTACAGCTGGCGGATTTATTTATATTGCGGCTACAGATTTAGTGCCAGAAATTCATAAGGAAAATCGTTTGGGGCGCTCCATCTTGTCATTTATATTTTTTGTAGGAGCGATTGTCTTAATGGCAGTGAGTAAGGAGTAATGTGTAAAATATAAGGTTTTTTTGTCATTCCGACCGAAGCGCCGAGCGGAACGAGGCGCGAAGTGGAGGAATCTAAAAAAAACAGATCCCTCGGCTCAAGACGACCAAAGTAGCCGCTCGGGATGACACACCACAATCAACAACTATGCAAGAATTGATTAATAAAATTAGAGATTTGCAAAATAAATTGGCCGAAGCTGAGAAACTTTTAAATTTAGAACAAAAAAAACAAAAAATTTTAGAATTGGAAGATTTAATGAATAATCCAGATTTTTGGGCTGATCAAAATAAAGCCAAGAGCCTTAGTCAAGAACTCTCTGAGTTAAAAAAAGAAGCAGAAGAATTTGTAGAATTACATAATAGTTTATTAGAAATTTTATCTTTAGCTGAAGAATCTTTAAAAAACAATGACGAATCTTTAAAAACAGAAATTGAAGCCAAATTTTTAATATTAGAAAATAAGTTTAAAGAATTAGAATTTAAAATGATGTTGTCTGAAGAATATGATCAAAATAACGCAGTTTTAGCCATTCACGCCGGAGTTGGTGGTACAGATGCTCAAGATTGGGCAGAGATGTTGGAGCGCATGATTTTAAGATATGCAGAAAAGAAAAAATTTAAAGTTAATATTTTAGATCGTCAAGTGGGTAATGAAGCTGGCATAAAATCTACAGTCTTTGAAATTATAGGCCCATATGCTTATGGTTATTTAAAAAGCGAAGCTGGAGTGCATCGTTTAGTGCGCATTTCTCCTTATGATGCTGAAAAAATGCGTCATACTTCTTTTGCTTTAATTGAAGTTTTACCAGAAATAGAAATAATAGAAGATGTAGAAATTAAAGATGAGGATTTAATTATTGATACATTTAGATCTGGTGGGCATGGTGGGCAGAGTGTTAATACTACAGATTCAGCAGTACGTATTCGTCATACGCCAACCGGATTAATGGTGGTTTGTCAAAATGAAAGATCACAATTGCAAAACAAAGAAACTGCTATGCGAATTTTAAAATCTAAAATTAAACAATATTACGCCACTGAACAGGAAGATGAAAGGAAAAAATTACGCGGAGAATTTTCTGAAGCCACTTGGGGGTCTCAAGCTCGTTCCTATATTTTACAACCTTATAAAATGGTCAAAGACCATCGCAGTGAATTGGAATTAAGCGCTGTAGAAAGTGTGCTTGATGGTAATTTGGAACAATTGGTGGAAAGTTTTTTAAAATTAAAGATTGGACAAAAATAATTTATCATTATGTCTAAAAAAAAGTTAATCATTTTTACAGATGGAGGAGCTAGAAATAATCCTGGACCAGCTGGGATTGGGGTGGCAATTTTTAGTGCGGAAAATTTAAAAGAACCAATTGCCATGCATAAAAAATATATTGGCGAAACAACTAATAATCAAGCTGAATACCAGGCAGTGGTTTTAGGTTTAGAAGAAGCTAAAAAATTTAAAGCTGAAGAAATAGAAGTGCGTTTGGATTCAGAGCTTGTCTGTAATCAGATCACTGGCAAGTTTAAACTAAAAAATCCTGATTTCCAGGATAGTTTTATTAAAATTTTTAATTTAAGGCAGAGTTTTAAAAAAGTGAATTTTAAACATATACCTAGAGAAAATAATAAACTTGCTGATAAGTTGGTAAATCAAGTGATAGATGAAAATGTTTAAGAATATGTTTAAAATTCATCCTGAGCGAGCGGAGCGAGTCGAAGGATTTAATCCAATTAACATATTCCCCGCGAACAAAATAAATTAGCCGATAAATTGGTGAATGAGGCGATTGATCGTGGTGTATATTGACAAACACAAACAAGAAATTTACTATAAAGACAAATGTTTTTTAAAATTTGATCAAGGAAGGAAATCATGAGTTATAATGAATTAACAAAATTGAGAAGAATGCCGGGCAGTTGGGTATTTATTTTGTTAAATAATACAGTGACGTTTATTCTTTTTATGATTTTTTTGTATGTATGTCATACATTAATATCACCGGTGATTAGTCAAGAATTAAACAAAGACGGACTGTTGGTGGCGATAGGGGGGGGTCTTTTAATTGTTTGTTTGGGAATGACAATATATTTTGTTTCAATCAACATTCAAAGTTTGAAATGAAAAATATTTTTTAAAGAACTTTGTCGTTTATACACTGAAGGGAAAGACATTTTAATAGTGACAGACAGCAGGGTGGCTATTAATGGTTTTGAAGAATAGTTTTTTATCATAAATATATGTTCTGGTGGATTGGGTTTTAGTTTGCCGGAAAGAATTGAACATTTGACGAAAAAAGCTTATTTTTTTAATGGAATTATTTCTATTTGTTTATATGACGAACAGGAACGTGGACATTTTTTTGTTTATCAAAATAAAAGAAAAGAGTTGTTGAAAAAAAATAACTCTTTTTCTTTGAGAAGGAAAAAACAGAGTCCTCGGATTTTAACATCCCGAGGATTTTTTTTATTAATAAAAATCCCCGTCCTGAAATGCAGGCGCGGGGATTGTCGATCAAAGAATATTGGCAACAAACGATTCGGTCGAATTCATAAGAGCATTGAATTTTGAGGGATTGTTTGTCGCCCAGATTATAAAAAATATGGTGGTCGCCAAGCCGATAAGCAGAGCTTTTTTGAGCGGATGCTTACCAAGCATTTTCTTGATCAACCAGAGAACAAATATGATTGCCATTATACAAATTGGAAGTAAATTAGTTTCGTTTCTGTTAGAATTTAACGATATTGGTATAATAGATGTGACCAGCAATAGAGTGTTGAATATAAGCAACACCCCTCCTGCTAATGTGGTAAAATAGCCTCTAAGAATACCAAATTTTTTATGTTGCTTTCTGTAATGGGAGAGTTCTAACATTCCCAAGATTATTAATAAAGTCAATCTGAGAGGTTCAAATTTTATTTCAAACACATGTTGGGTCTTAAATATCAAGAATAAAATAAATGGTAAAAACATAATTAGAATACAATAAAAATCAAAGGTTATGTTATACCACTTGTCCTTGGCCTCGACATAATGTGTATTAGCATCATGCCAGAGATTAAAAAGACCAAAGATTATAAATAGAGAATAAAATCTAGTGAAGAAGAAGAATTTTTCTTCGGGCATTATTATGGCAATATTTGTAGATATTACAAAAAAAACCAGCATCATTTCCAAGTATTTTTTCTTGAAGTATTTTTTCTGGTCTTCCATGTTTCCTCCTGTTTATATTTTATTTTGAATATAATGTCTTTAGTAATTAATACTGGAGTATAAATCATTAAGATTATTGTGTCAATAGGTAATATTTTTTTGTTTAATTTTGATTTAATTAAGTTAATTATGAGATAAAAAAATCCCCGCGCCTGATTTCAGGAGCGGGGGGGGTATAAAAGTAGTATCTTATAAAGGGTGACCACATTTAACAAAATGGTCTTTTGAAGTGAACCCCTTAAAATAAGTGCATTCTTCTCGGCAGTATCGACTGCCAAGACATCTGTTAAAAAAAGGACAATTTGTCGTAAAAACAGGACCAGTTATTATGTTACCTTCAACATCATAACCTCTGACAATATATCCAGAAGAGCTAGTTTTATTTTTTGAAAAATTTTCATGCTTCCCCCAAAATTTATAAAATATTATGTGAATTTGCTCAAAAATTTATATCGTCATTATAGCTTATTATTATGTCAATAGATAGTTGATTTTTTGGCTAAGGTTAGAAAAATAACCACCCCCTCTGGCTATTGCCAGTAGCCCCTCCTTGAAAAGGAGGGGACAAAATTAACCTCGCCTAAAGGCAGTTGAAAATTTATTAAATTAGCACTCGCTTGACAGGAGTGCTAATTGTTTTGTATAATGGATTTAGAATAAAAAGCTGTGGAAAAGTGACAGGAAATAACATTTTCTGTCATCCTGACTAAAGTCAAGATCCAGAAGTTTAAAAAATGATAATTAAATATTATTTAAAAATTTAAAATTGAAAATTAAAAATTATTTTCATGCACCCTCGTCAAAAACAATTATTTTTAACCATTGTTGAAGAGTATATCAAAACAGCTGAACCAGTCAGTTCTAAATTAATCGCGGAAAAATTTAATTTAGATGTTTCCCCAGCTACTATTAGAAACGATATGATGGAGCTTGAGAGTGCTGATTTAATTTATCAACCTCATGTTTCGGCTGGTCGTGTGCCCACTGAATTTGGCTATAAAAAATTTGTGACGGAAAATGTTGATTTAACCAAAGAAATTAGTAATAAGGTTAAAGAAGAAATTAACAAAATAATAAAAAATATTAAAGTCGAAGAATCAGAAATTAGAATAAAAAGTTTAGCTAAAATTATGGCGGAAAAATCTGGTTTGGCAATTTTTGTGGGCTTTAAGAATAACGATGTTTATTATACAGGTCTTTCTAATTTGTTTTCCGAGCCAGAATTCAAAAATACCACTTTGGTTTGTAATTTGACAGCAGTTTTAGATCATTTAGATGAAGTCATGTTAAATATTTATGAGCAGTTTAATGAAGAAGTTATGGTTAAAATAGGCAAGGATAATTTATTTGCTAATGATTGCTCAATAGTTGTTGTTAAAATAAAAAATATTTTATTTGGTATTATTGGGCCAATGCGTATGGATTATCAAAAAAATGTGGAATTAATTAATTTAGTAAAAAGTATTTTAGGTTAATGTCATTCCGAGGATACCGACAAGCGAAGCGCTGTCGAGAGACGAGGAATCCCATATTTTGTAGATAACACGGGATCCCTCGACTTAAAGCGACCAAAATAGTCGCTCGGAATGACAACCTCTTAGAATTTATGCATACAAAAAAACAAGAACCACCCCAAACAACTGATGCGCCAATTGTGCCGGACAAAGAAGAAGAATACTTAAATGGTTGGAAGCGCGCTTTGGCAGATTATGAAAATCTTAAAAAACAAACCATGCGTGAGAAAGAAGAATATGCCAAGTTTGCTAATTTAAATTTAATTGTTGGTTTAATTCCGGTTTATGAACATTTGTTGTTGTCGTTTGAACACTTGCCAGAAGAGTTAAAAGATAATCCTGAGGCCTCGGGATGGATTAAGGGCATTGAGCATATTAAAAAACAATTTAAGGAAGTTTTGGAATTTAATGGAGTCGAGGAAATTGAACCCCAAATTGACCAAGAGTTTAATCCAGAATTACACGAAGCCGTGGAAAATACGAATGAACCCGAATTGGAAAACAGCACCCAAATAGATACGAATGAAAAAGAAGTGTTAAACGATGAAACTAAAAATAGTAAAATAATAAAAGTTTTGAGTCATGGATTTAAATTGCAAGGTAGAGTTTTTAAACCAGCCAAAGTAATAGTACACGAATAACAATACGAATAAAAACGAATATCACACGAATAATAAAAAATATTTTAAAAATTAAAACATTAAAAAATTATTTCAAAATTTCAAAATTAAAAATTAAAAATTTTAATAAACTAATTTTCTTGCTCTCTGAATCCTCCGCGTGTGGATATTGAGTAAGATACCATGAGGAAATATATGTCATTAATTAAATGGACCCCAACAAATCTTGAGCCATTTGAAGAATTAGAAAATTTCTTTGAATGGCCGGCTATTCGTCCGACAAGTTTTGCTCTAGCCGTAGATATTTGGCAAGACAAAGAAAATGTTTATGTGGAAAGTCCTTTAGCTGGAGTTAATCCAGAAAATGTGACTGTGAGCGTGGAAAATGATATTTTGACTATTGAAGGCAAAAGTGAAAAGAAAAGTGAGATGGAAGAAAAAAATTATTATCGCAAAGAAGTGCGTACTGGTTCTTTTCACAGAAGTGTGGCTCTGCCAGCTTCTGTTGATGGTTCCAAAGCCAAAGCTGAATTTGAAAATGGTGTTTTAAAAGTTGTTATTCCTAAAGAAGAAAGAGCTAAATCAAAAATCGTTAAAGTTGAAGTGAAAAAATAATTTTTTTAGTTTACTCTGAGCGAAGTTCCTCTTTGACAAGTAAAGCGCTGTTGGGGTGAAACGAAGTCGAGATGTCCAGTGAATTTAATTCATGTGTGTTCTGCAAATATTGGGATTCCCGATTATCCTCTCCAATAATTATTGGGGAGGCGGTCGGGAATGAAAACACATATATGTCCAACAAAAATATAATTAAAAATTCTTTAAAACTCATTAAACAATGTCCTGTTTGCAACAGTGAATATTTATTAGAAAAAATTACAGTAGTTGCTGGTGAAGAAGATGGTTATCTTTTGCATTTTTCTTGTAACCATTGCGCTAATGCTTTATTAGTTAAAATTGCGCCCTTGCCTTTTGGAGTTATTGGTTCGGCTATGCTCACAGATTTAGAAGCTAATGAGGTTTTAAAATTTAAAAATGCTGGCACAGTTTCTGTTGATGATGTCTTGGAAGTATATCAAAATCTTGAGGGTAATAGGGTAATAAAGTAATAAGTAATAAAAAATTTTAAATTTTAAAATCCAAATTTTAAAATAAATCAAAAATTAAAATTTTAAAACTTTTAGTTAAAACGTTTGGGATTTTAAAATTAGATATTTAAAATTATTTTAAAATTTAAAATTAATAATTAAAAATTAATTTTTATCTCGAGTCAGGGGATCCCTCGGCTTATAGCGACCAAAAATGTCGCTCGGGATAAACTATAAAAAATATGTCAAAAATCCTTGGTATTGATCTTGGCACCACCAATTCTTGTATGTCAATTATGGAAGGTGGCGCGCCAAAAATTTTAGAAAATAAAGAAGGCAATCGGACCACACCCTCTATTGTGGCTATTAATAAAGCTGGTGAAAGACTAGTCGGTCTTTTAGCTAAACGACAAGGCGTGACCAATCCAACTAACACTTTATTTTCCATTAAGCGTTTAATTGGACGTCGTTTTGAAGATGCCGAAGTACAAAGAGATTTAAAAAACATGCCTTTTAAAATTAAACAAGCTGGCGCTGGTGTAAAAATTGAAATGAGTGGTAAAGATTATACACCACAAGAAATATCGGCTATGGTTTTGGGAAAATTAAAATCTGATGCGGAAGAAAAATTGGGTGAAAAAATTACTGAAGCAGTGATTACTGTGCCAGCCTATTTTGATGATTCTCAAAGACAAGCCACCAAAGAGGCTGGTGAAATTGCTGGTTTACAAGTAAAAAGAATTATTAATGAACCAACAGCTGCGGCTTTGGCCTATGGTTTTGATAAAAAGAAAGGCCAACAAATTGCGGTTTATGATTTAGGCGGTGGCACTTTTGATATTTCTATTTTAGATATTTCTGCTGACACAGTGGAAGTTAAATCTACTAATGGCGATACTCATCTTGGTGGCGATGATTTTGACCAAAGAATTATGGCATGGATTTTGGATGAATTTAAAAAGACGGAAGGTATTGATATTTCCAAAGACCCCATGGCCTTGCAACGCGTTAAAGAAGCCGCTGAAAAAGCTAAAATTGAATTATCCACGGCTGGCGACACAGAAATTAATCAACCCTTTATTACTTCTGGTGCTGAAGGACCAAAACATTTGTTATTAAAAATGTCTCGCGCTAAGTTAGAAGAGCTTGTTGGTGATTTAGTGGAAAAAACTTTAGAGCCTACTAAAAAAGCGCTGTCCGATGCCGGATTAAAAGTGGAAGACATCGAAGAAGTTGTTATGGTGGGTGGTATGACTCGCATGCCACTCGTGCAACAAACTGTGGAAAAATTTTTTAATAAAAAACCCAATATGAGCGTTAACCCAGATGAAGTGGTGGCTGCTGGCGCAGCTGTGCAAGCTGGTGTTTTGCAAGGTGATGTCAAGGATGTTTTGCTTTTAGATGTTACCCCATTAACACTTGGTATTGAAACTATGGGCGCAGTGGCTACGCCTTTAATTGAAAGAAATACCACTATTCCAACTTCTAAATCTCAAATTTTTTCAACAGCTGTAGATAATCAACCAAGTGTAGAAATTCATATTTTACAAGGTGAAAGACCAATGGCCGCAGATAATAAAACTTTGGGCAGATTTATTTTAGATGGTATTATGCCCTCTCCTCGCGGTGTTCCTCAAATTGAAGTTTCTTTTGATATTGATGCTAATGGTATCTTAAATGTTAAAGCTAAAGATAAAGCCACCAACAAAGAACAGCACATTACTATTACTGCCTCAACTGGTTTATCAAAAGATGAAATTGAGAAAATGAAAAAAGAAGCCGAAGCTCATGCTGAAGATGATAAAAAGAAAAAAGAAATGATTGAAATAAAAAATATGGCCGATACTTTGTCTTATACCACAGAAAAAGCACTTAAAGAAGCCGGGGATAAAGTTGATGAAAATATTAAAAAAGATGTTCAAGAAAAATTAGAGGCTTTAAATAAAATAAAATCTGGTGAAGATGTGGAAGCTATAAAAAAAGCTACTGAAGAACTATCCACTTCGGCACAAAAAATTGGTGAAGCTATGTATAAAGCTTCGCAGGCCGAGCAAGCCAATCAAACTGCTCAACCTGAAGGCCAACCAGCTGGCGGAGATAAACCTACTGGCGAAGAACCAGACTCTTCGACTGATAAGAAACCAGAGGAAGCGGAATTTGAGGAGGTAAAGCGTTAAACAAAAAATAAACTGCTTTATTTTTTGTAGCTTTACCGGGCCGAGCGATGTGCCGAAGGCACCGCGAGACCCCACACATTAAGTAAAAATTGAATTATGAATAATGAATTATGAATTATGGTGTAGGGAACAAAAATTTTTGTTCCCTACTGAAAAACAGAAAATATTTTTTTTTAAAATAAAAAGCGACTTTTTCAGTCGCTTAGAAGATGTTAGGAATCAATTTAAGAATTCAAGGTTTCATCTTTCTGAGATAAAATGAGGTTCTAACTTTATATCTGCACAATCAAATAGCCATTCTTGAAATTCTTGAAACCGTCCGCTCGGAACATGGACTATCAAATTAATTGTTAGTACAGATAGATCAGCATATCTCCAACCATTTTTTTCTGCAAAAGCCCGCACGGCGTGGAGCTGAGATTCCTTTTCAAATGTTATTACTATCGGCACAAAAGTCTGTGGCGTTTCGATTTTAATTGTCAGTTTCATTTTTTCCTCCTGTTTGCTTTATTTTTGTAAATAACTTAAATTACCATTTGTATCTCTACACTAATTCCATAATTAAATTTTGTCAAATTGCGTGGGTAGGGACAGGTTTCAAACCGTTAAAAATATCCTTAGATATTTTTAACCTACAGGTGCAAAGGAAATAAAATATTTTTTGAAAATTAAAAATAAAAACATGCCCAAAATAAAATTTAACGCCATCATTAATATAATTTCTTTTATTGATTTCTTATTGGTTTTAATTTCCAGTATAGCTTTGTATTTATTGCCGGAAGGCTATCAAGGTGGACGCAATCCAGATTACTTAACTGCTGAATTTTTAGGTGGTAGTAAACATGTTTGGCAAGATATTCATATATATAGTGGTTGGTTAATGCTGTTATTAATTGTTGTGCATCTATTATTGCACACCGGTTGGATAAAATGTTTGTCTAGTATTTTTAAAAAAGAAAATAATAATGTCAAATAAAAAAGCCGTTCTTGTCGAACGGCTCCATTTACATTTTAATTAAAGGGATTCTAAATTTTTTTTGATTAGATTTTCGGCAAACTAGCCGTCAGTATTATTTCTGAAACTTTGTGTGATTTTTGTTTGCCCATCAATTATCACTGAAATCAAGTAAGAATTGCCAGAATTTTTTTTTGGATCTATAACATTTTTACCAATTACTTAAATTTTTTTGCCATTAATTTCCATGATTTTTTCCCGAATTGTTTTTTGTTGGCTTTTTCTTTCTTATAGATATATATCCCACCTATAATAAATCCAACCAGTGCACCCAATATCATTGCAATAATTAAGGGCATTGAATTTATATCCCCATATTGTCCTGTAATTGGTTGTATTACTGGTTTTTCAAAATGCATCACCAAAAAACCAATAATGATGCTTGTAAAAAAAACAAATGAGCATCAGACCAAATCCATTAGCATCAATTTCAGATTGTTTCACTTTTGCCTCCTTAATATATGTTAGTTGTTTAATTTTATAAAATAATAATTAACATCTTAATTTAAATTATTAATTTTGTCAATCATATGTCAAATTCAAATCAAAATCCTACCTCTTCCGCGGGCATGGAAATTAAAATCCAAGATAATTTTCCTGGTGGCGAATATGCCAATGCCATGCAAGTTTCTCACAACAAAGAAGAATTTATTTTAACTTTCTTAAATATCTTGCCACCATCTGGCAGAGTAGCTGGAAAAATTATTACCAACCCAGGCCATATGAAAAGAATGGTCGCGGCTCTAAAAGAAAATTTGGGAAAATATGAAAAAAGTTTTGGCCAAATTGAAGAGGCCAAAGCTCCAGAAAAAGAAATGGGATTTAAAGGGGAGTAACGTGTAATGTGTAACGAGTAATGAGTAATAATAAAAAATCAAAATACATGATACTGTCAACACAAATTAGAAATTTTTATGATCTAGAAGCTTGGAAAGTTTCGCATGATTTTGTATTGGAGATTTATAAAATAACTAAAAATTTCCCTAAAGACGAACTATATGGCGTCGTTAGTCAATTAAGACGAGCGGCCAGTTCTGTAACCGCCAATATTGCTGAAGGTTTTTCTCGATATCATTTTAAAGACAAAATAAGATTTTATTATCAAGCCAGAGGTTCAGTTTCCGAAGCACAGAATTTTTTATTATTAGCTAAAGATTTAGGCTATATAAAATTTGAGCAATGTGGAATAATAGGTGAAAAGGGGAATAATTCTCGGCAATTAATTAATGGTTTAATTAGATCTATTGAAAATAATATTAAATAATTAATCTTCCTTTTACACATTACACATTACTCGTTACACATTACTTTTATGTCAAAAAACTACTACGACACACTCGGCGTTTCTAAAAATGCCACCCAAGACGAAATCAAAAAAGCTTTTCGTAAATTGGCTCATGAACATCATCCAGATAAGAAATCTGGCAATGAAGCTAAATTTAAAGAAATTAACGAAGCTTATCAGATTCTTGGTAATGAAGAAAAAAGAAAACAATATGATCAGTTTGGTTCCACTTTTAATTCCGCCACTGGCGGAACTGGCGGTTTTAATAATGCGCAGGGTTTTGGTGGCGGGGGATTTAATTGGCAAGATTTTGCGCGTCAAAATAGTGGGGGAGGCGGTGGCTTTTCATTTAATGGTGAAGAATTTGATTTAGGCGATATTTTTGGTGATGTTTTTGGCTTTGGTGGCGGGCATAGTCGCAGTCGTACTAAAAGTTATGTTGGTGAAGATATTGAAATTGTTTTAACTATTGATTTTAAAGAAGCAATTTTTGGTGCGGAAAAAATTATTTATTTAGAAAAATATGACACCTGCGAAAATTGTCAAGGTAGCGGTGCAGAAGTTGGGAGTAAAATTTCCACTTGCCCAGAATGTAAAGGTACTGGCCAAATTCGCCAAGCTCAGCGCACAATTTTTGGTACTATTGCCACAAATATGGTTTGCCCTACTTGTAATGGAGCTGGAGAAAAGCCAGAAAAGTTTTGTTCTAAGTGTCATGGTTCTGGCCGAGTAAAAAATAAAAAAGAAATTAAAATTTCTATTCCGACAGGCATTGATGAAAATCAACAAATTAAAATTTCTGGCGGAGGTCATACTGGTGAGAAAAAACACAGAGCAGGGGATTTGTATGTTTCTTTTAGAATTAATAAAGATAAAAAATTTGTCCGTCAAGGCCAAAACATTTTAACTAAACTTAATATTGATTTTGTTCAAGCTACTTTAGGTGACAAGATTGAAATTGAAACTTTAGATGGAGCAGTTAATTTAAAAATTCCTGAAGCTACACAAACCGGCAAGATTTTGGTTTTAAAAGATCAGGGTGTGCCAGAATTAAATCGGCCAAATCGTCGTGGCGATTTATTGGTAGAAATTTTTGTCAAAACCCCAGAAAAAATTTCTCGTAAAGCCAAAAAACTTTTGGAAGAATTAAAAAATGAGTTAGCTTGACAAAAAAATTAAAATGATATATGGTGATGATGATAAAATTATAACGCATCTAATTTTAAAGGAGGTTGCATGAATTTCAATTCACGCTGGTTTGAGAAAAAAAAGAAACCGATCGTTGGTGTCAACCATGGTGCTACCATGCGTGGTGTGAAGCCGATTCCGCGTCGACCCAAACTTGGTTGGTTGGCACGGTTGGTTGCCCGTTTTGATCGCCCCACTAACAAGGTGCGGGCGTAGCATAATTTTTTAAAGTGTTCCCTTTGAATGGGGGCACTTTTTTATTTAAAATAAAAAGCTGCTCGATAAAAGCAGCTTTAAAAGCTAGATTTTTGTCAATAATTATTTTTTTGTCAATAGTGGTTTGGGGGGGGCTATTATTTGGTTTTTGCTCCAGGCCTCAATTGAGTAATGGCCGGGTGCACGGGGTGACCATTTTAATTTGAATTCAACAAGTTCATTTGGTTGAGCTGGTTTGTTGATAAAATAGTCGGTATGAGTTGAATCGTCGTTGTTGGTAATGACGATTTTTAATACCATTGACCGATATTGAACACCATTGAGAACATAAATATAAATAGTCATGCTCTCCGAGCTTGTCCTAGATTGAGTTGTTGTGATGTAAATTCCAGCATCAGTGGTTTTGTAGCTTCCTTGAGCAAAGATAACTTTTGCCGTGGTCAGAAGCAAAAAAAACGCCCAGAATATCAAATGTCTTTTTTCCATTATACACCTCCCATGTTTATTTTTTAGTTTTGTGTTATAATAACTGTGAATAAAAATAAATTTTTTTACATGTTAGTAACTCTAATTACCCTAACAAATTTAAATTCTTCTGTCAATGGACTTAATTGGTCTGCCAATTCTAAAGATTTGTTATTATTGCTTGTAATAGTTATTTCTATTTTAATTCATTTGTTTATTTTAAAACGTGATAAAATTTTTGCTTGGTTATTTAGTATTTATAGCAGTTACTTAATCGTGTTATTTTTTCCTTTTAATCAGTGGTTACCACAAATGAGTTTGGAGAGTATGGTTTGGGCCAAATCCGGAGGATTTGTTGTTTTAGCAATTTTTTTAGCAGTAATTTTTTCTCGGGCGCATATTTTTGCCAGTGCTTTTTCTGGTTTTTTGGCTAAATTTTTTCAAAGTTTAGTCTATGGAATTTTGTCTTGTGGTTTAATTTTATCTTTTTTATGCACTTTCTTGCCCGTGGAAGTTTTAAGTCAATTTTCTAATTTTAGTCAAAATATTTTTAATAAAGACGTGGCCAGATTTTTGTGGCTGGCCTTACCCTTAGTTTTTATATTATTTTCTTTAAAATTTAAAGGGCACAAAGGTCCTGGCCGACCAGCGCTGGAATAAAAACTGAATTATGAATTTTGAATAATGAATTATGATATAAATTTAAAATAAAATTTTTTCTAAATCAGTTAAACTTTTTATATTAATTATTTTTTGCCTCCACTCGGAGGCATTTTTTTGTCCTTTAAAATAATGCACCAAATGTTTGCGCAAAGGAATTAAATTATCATTTTGTTGTAAAAATAATTCTGCGTGGTGGAGGATTTTATTTTCCCGCCTGCGCTCTAAATCAACCAATTGTCGCTCCGGCGGGCAGGCTCTTTTATTGAGACATTTTTTTATTTCATTAAATATTCCCGGATTTCCAAGTGCCCCTCGGCCAATTCCAATTCCGTCTGCGCCGGTTTTTTCCAGCATTTTTCGCGCATCTTTCGAGGAATTTATATTACCATTGCCCAAAACAATTTTGTGCGGCAATAATTCTTTAACTTTTTTAATCATGGCAAAATCAATTGGTCCAGTCATGCCTTGCGAGAGTGTGCGTCCGTGCACCATGACCATTTTAAAATTTAAATCTTTAATAAATTCTATAAATTCTTCAGCTGTGGTGGTTTTAACTTGTGAACGAATTTTTATAGAGACTGGCAAATTTGTATTATCTAAAACTGCTTGAATAATTTCACGAGCTAATTTTTTATTATCCATTAAAGCCGCGCCGGCGCCAGTTTTAAAAACTTTGTGAGCCGGACAGCCAAGATTAATATCGATCCCCGTAGGGACAGGTCTAGACCTGTCCCTACTAAAACAAATTAATTTCGCCGCCTTTGCAAACGCCTCTGGATTTTTACCAAACAATTGCACTACAACATTTTTTTCTTCAGCTAAAAATTCTAACATTTTTAATGTTTTTTTATTATTTCTGGCCAAGGCTTCGGCTGAAATCATTTCTGTGTAAATTAAATCTGCTCCACAATCAAGACACATGACTCGAAAAGCGCTGTCGGTATAGCCAGCCATGGGTGCCAAAGCTAGAATTGGTTTTTTATTTATGGGTTGACTTTTTTCATTATTCATATTATATTAACCATACAGAAAATTTTAAAATTTATCAAGAATCTGGAGGTCAAAATGAAACAATATTTGATTCAGAGAGAAATTCCTCCGGTTGGAAGTGACCAGGGAATGGTTTATAATGAAGACAGTTTTGGAGTATCAGACGATGTAACTGGAATTAAAGGCAGCATGATGACTGCCGGAGACGGCATCCACAACGACGATGATCCCGATCACGATGATTATCAAGGGTGATTTTTTTACCGACGCAGAAATGCGCCGGTCTTTTTTTGACTTTTTATTTTTTCAATGTCATTATTAATTTTATGCAAGATTTAAAATTATTAGAAAAAATATTATCAGCCTATCCTAAATATCGCTTAGCCCAAGTCAAGCAGACCATTTTTCGCGATCTTAAAGAGAATTGGTTAGAAGTTTCTAATTTACCAGCTGATTTAAAAAATATTTTGGACAAAGAATTTTCTTTAAAAATTAAGGCTAAAGATTTTTTATCTCAAGACAAAAAAACAATTAAAATTTTATTAACTCTTGCTGATGATTTACAAATTGAATCTGTTCTAATGACTTATGCTAAAAGAAATACAGTTTGTATATCTACTCAAGTTGGCTGCCCTTTGGCCTGTGCTTTTTGTGCTACTGGCCAGTTGGGTTTTAAAAGAAATTTAAGTGCCTCGGAAATTATTGAACAAGTTTTATTTTTTTCTCGTTTGTTAAAAGATAAAGACGAACGCGTGAATAATTTAGTTTTTATGGGTATGGGCGAACCATTTTTAAATTATGATGCTGTGCTTGAAGCCATTAGGATTATGAATCGTGTCGATACATTTAATATTGGTATTAGACATTTTTCTATTTCCACTGCCGGCTTACCAGAAAAAATTCGCCAATTGGCAGACGAAGATTTGGCTATTAATTTAGCCATTTCTTTGCACGCCCCCAATGATTTAATTAGAAAAAAAATTATGCCTATTGCTGAAAAATATTCTTTAAAAGAAATTTTTTCTAGCGTGGATTATTTTATTAAAAAAACTAGCCGTAAAGTTATGTTTGAATATTTATTAATTAAAGATGTTAATGATTCGTCTGAAAATGCTTTGGAATTAGCTTCATTGATGAGAAAAAAACTTTATCATCTAAATTTAATGACTTATAATTTAACTGGCGCATTTTCTGCCACACACCCGGAAACTGTCAGAAGATTTAAAGAAATTTTAGAAAAAAATAAAGTTCAAGTAACTTTTAGAAGAAGTTTTGGTGAGGATATTTCTGGTGCTTGCGGACAATTGGCTGGTAAAGAAAAATAAAAAAGAATCGGGTTATTGGCCCGATTCTGCTTTTGTTAATTTAATGCTTTAAACAGCTTTCTCTCAAAATTTTTTGAATTGGGATCTCCTGTTTTGAGAATTTTTTTAATCTCAACTGGTTTAAAACTGATGGCCCAAGATTTAAGGATATTAAGCAAAGTTTTAATTTGAAAACCACGTTTTTTTGTGGCCATTATAACTGCTTGATTTAAAAAAGAAATAGCTATAGATTGCGCCAGATCTTTAACAGAATATTTAAACTTGCTATCGCAAAACATAAACATCAAATGGCTTTTTTCAGATAAACTTGCGGCTATCTCTTGGGGCATTTGCTTGGGAAAAAATATTTTATTAAGTTTGGATACGATTTCACTGGTGGTGTTTCCATCTGAAAAATCCTGAAGTGTTAGCAGTGGTATTTCTTTAAATTTGTCAATGGTTATTGCTTGCTTAGGATGTTGAAAATTATAAGCACAGATATCTGAATAAAACACTTGATAAAGGCAGCTGATAATTTTATCTAATAATTTAACAGTTTTCTTTTTTTGCTGAAAAATTTTTTGTGTGAAGTTCAAAATTTTAAAGATTAACCAATTAAATAGACTGATAATCACTATATAGATTAATGTCAAAAGAAACCACTGACGAAAACCTGTATTAATTTTCCAAGCAAAAAAAGAATTAATAATAATAAAAATGATTATAAAAATGACAACATAGAACCAGAATAATTTTTTTTTCAAATGCTCGTCCTCATCTGTAATTAAAACTATCAGCAAAAGACATACAGGTAAGGTAATAAACCAGTGTAAATAATATAGCATGGGCAGATTAATGCCCCAGTTAATTAATATTTTTTCTAGTTCGTTATTAAGAAAAAAAACACCCAAAGAAAACAGAGCAACTAACAATATATTAATAATATTTTTTTTCATTGCGGAGCCTCCAGTTGATGAGATAAAATTTCAGCTAATTTTTTGGCCAAAAATTTGACTGTGGCTGAAGGATGCTCTTTAATTAGCAAAGAGCATTCAGTTTGTAAAGCAGTTATGATATTTTCTGGCAATGAATTTTGGAAAAGGATTCCATTGATTTTTGACACAATAGTTTCGATGTTTAAAAAAACAGAAATTCTTTGCAACACCACTTCGGCAAAAGAATAAAAGCTAAAAGGTGCTAGTAGATTTTTTGTATTGTATTCTATAACCCCATTGTGTATACTTCGAAAAATACAACCAATTATAGGATAAGTTAGTTCCGTGTCTTTTTGTGACATTGTTTCCTCCCCTAAGTTAAATTTTTAAAGCTTAATAAGGTCAAAACCTTTATTTTGATCTTTAATTTTATAACCAAGTTTTTCTACTTGCTGTCGCAATTGATCGGCTTTTTGCCAGTCTTTGTTTTCTCTGGCGCTTTGTCTTTTATTGGCCAATTCTAAAATATTTTCTGGCACAATATTTTCTTTTGGTTTTATGTTATCTAAACACAGACCCCAAACCTTGTCAAAGTCTAAAAGCAATTTCTTTTTTTCGGAGTAGGGAAGTACGTTGTCTTTAATAATTTCCCAAAGCATAGCCAATGTGGCAGGAATGTTAAAATCATCCGTAATAAAAGATATAAAATTATTTTGGTAATCCGTAATCCGTAATCCGTAATCCGTAATATTAGAATTATCAATTTGTTTTTCATTAAGAAAATTTGTTAATTTTTCATACGCAGTTTTGCTCGCTTCCAAAGATTCCCATGTAAAATTCTGTTTGCTTCTATAATGCGCGCTCAAAAAGAAATAGCGCAAAGCCATGGGCGAAAATCCTTTTTCTTTAACATCAGCCAATGCATAACTTGTGCCTTCGGATTTGGCCATTTTTTTATTATCCACTGTTAAATGTTCGTTGTGTAACCAATAGCGCACAAACTCTACACCATTGGCCGCTTCACTTTGGGCAATTTCATTAGTGTGATGTACGGGTACATGTTCTATACCACCCATGTGTATATCAATGGTATCGCCAAGAAATTTTTTAATCATAGCCGAACATTCAATGTGCCAACCGGGAAAACCATTACCATTTTCTACCAGACCAGAATGAAATGGCGATGGCCAAAATTGCAAAGCCTGCTCATGCACGCCAGCTTTAAAAAACCACAAAGCAAAATCTGCGGAATTTTTTTTCTGATCATCAGAAACATCACCCTTACCCGCATCCGCAATGTTTTTTTCCATTTTTTGTCCGGATAATTTGGTGTAATCTTTTGCTTTGGAAATATCAAAATAGACTGCTAAATCTGTGGCATAAGCAAAACCTTTATCTAAAAGAGTTTGTACCATGGCAATAATTTCTGGAATCATTTGAGTGGCTCTGGGTTTAAAATTTGGTTCTTGAATATTTAATTCTTGAGTATCTGTTTCAAAAATTTTAATATATTTTTCAGCAATTTGATCTGGCGATAAATTATCACGTTTGGCCGCACGTTCCATTTTATCTTCACCAGTGTCAGAGTCAGAAGTTAGATGACCAACATCTGTATAATTGCGCACAAATTTAACTTGATAATTTTGGTATTCAAAACTGCGGCGAATTAAATCAGCCATAACCATACCGCGCATATTACCAATATGTTGGGTCCAATAGACAGTTGGTCCACAATGATACATTAAAACCTTGCCCTTTTTTAAGGGTTTAAATTCCTGCTTTTCCCGACCAAGGGTATTGTAGAGCTTCATAAATAAATTATAGCGATTTATTGGTGATTTGGCAAACCAAAAACCGACCACATGTCGGCGTTTGTTTAAAAATTCAAAAATTAGATTTATTTTAAAATTTAAAATTTAAAATTAAAAAATTATTTAAAAATTGAAAATTATATTTATAGCCATTTTTTCTTTTTAAAGACCAATAACATTGATAAAGCTCCAAGAATCATAATCATAACTACCAGCCAAAAATCATATTTAGAATTTAAAAAAGGCATGGCTTGCATAGTATTCATGCCAAAAATGGCCGCAAACAATGTCAATGGGAAAACAATGACTGAAATAACTGTTAAAGTTTTCATAATTTCTGTTTGCCGATGAGACATTAAAGATTCGTGCGTTTCGTGAATAGCATTAATTGATTCTTTGTAATTTTCTAAAAAATCCCAAATATCTTTGGTGTGATTGACTAGATTATTAAAATACAAATGCAATTGATTGCTTGGATAAAATTTTTCCGAAACTTTGATAAGTTTGGAAATAATACTTTTGTGCGCTTGCATGGCTTTTCTAAAGTTAACAATATTGGTTTTGATGCGTAAAATTTCGGTAATAATGGCTAATCTTTTTTCAAAAACATTCAAAACATTGGTTTCAATACCATCAATATCTCTATTAATATGACTTAACATGGGGAAACATTCGTGAAGTAAGTTATTTAGAATTTCATATAGAATTATTGAGCCATTGGTCATATTTTTTTCTCCAAAATCAGTATTTTTTTCTGCAGCTTTGGCCAAATTGATTATTGGTTGTAGTTCATCGCTGTGAACAGTAACTATTTTTTCAGCATCTATAAAAAAATCAACTTCGGATGAGCGGATTTCCTTGGTTTCTTTATCATAAAAAGGAAATAAGAGAATCATAAAAATATATCGGCCACGATCAACAAGTTTGGGTCTTTCAGTAAGCGGGGAGCAATCATTAAGATCCTCAATTTCTAAATTGAGATTTTCTTTTAACCAGCCTAATTGTTTTTTGCCTGGCTTGGAAACATTATACCAGGTAAAATTGTTGTGTTTAAAAATTTGGATGTGATTCATGTGAATATTATATCATATATTTTATTTTTGTGCTAAAATATAGTTGTGGATATTATTAAAAAACCAACCATAGAAAAATTTCCAAATAATTTGACACCAGAAAAAAATATTGAAGCTGGTGGTTTTGAGTTGGAAAATAAATTTGAGCAGGGGATAGAGGAAAATAAAATTGCAACAGAGCAAGAACAAAACATAAAACCAGTTTCTGCTGGTAGTGGTGTGGGCGCGCCTGGTATTGATCAATCCAAAAGTCCTTTGCATCAAACCTTGGAAGCAATCTTAGAAGAAGATTTGGGTGATTTATATTTTTCTTTACCCGAGAACAAACAACAGGAATTTAAAATCAAAGGTGAAGAGACTACTAAAAAAATTGCCTATTTATTAACTAACGCCAAGGCTACTTTTAAAAAAGTTTTTAACCTGATTTTTAAATGGTTGAAAATTATTCCAGGCGTTAATAAATATTTTTTGGAACAAGAAGCTAAGATTAAGGCCGACCGGATACTTGAAATCAAGTAATTTTAAAATTGTATTCAATTGACTGACATTGGATATTTGTAATTTTAAATATGTCTACTTTTTTCTCACCTTCACTTCTGGAAAATCCTGCTTTGATAGTTGGCTTATTTTTAGTTGCTATTATTTTGGCGATTATAATTGCCTTTTATATTTGGCGAGCCTATGTTAGAAAAAATTATCAAATTCCCCAAGAAATGCGCTCAGTTATTATGTTAATAACTGTACCCAAAGAATCTTTGGCCAGTAAAGATAGTGATAATGCTAATAGTAGCGCGAAAATTCAGGAGCAAATTTCTTGGGCTGAAAATCTTTGGTCTTCATTTGGCGCCATTAAGGCAGCTAAGGGTTTTAAAGCTTGGGCTTATGGTCGTTATGATGAAATTTCTTTAGAAATTGTCGCTGAAAATAAATTAATTTATTTTTATGTAGTGGCCCCCAGATATTTGTCCCAATTTATTGAACAACAAATTCAGGCTCAATATCCCCATGCCCAAATTGAATTTCAAGAAGATTATAATATATTTTCACCCAATAGTGCTGTGGCAGCAGCCACCCTAACTTTAGTTAAACCAGATATTTTACCCATAAAAACTTATCGTAAAATAGAAACAGATCCTTTAAATGCTTTAACTAATAGTTTATCAAAATTGGAGGCTAGCGAAGGGGCAGTAATCCAACTTTTACTTCGACCTGGAGAAAAAGAGTGGCATAAAAAAGGTAGGAAAGCCGCTAAAGAAATTTTATCTGGAAAGAAAATTGAAGATGTTTTAAAACGTGTAGTTAAAAAAACTTGGTATGAAAAAATGGCCACGAGCACTTTTAAAGGCATGGGAGATTTGCATACCATTATGACCGCCGGAGAAAATAAAGATGAACAATCAATTAAAAACAACAACACCTTATCGCCATTGGATCAGGAAGCTGTAAAATCTATTGAAGAAAAAATTTCTAAAGCCAGTTTAGAGATTAATTTAAAAGTAGTAGTTTCCTCTTTAACCAAGGTCGCGGCTGAGTTAAATTTAAAAAACATTTTAAATGTTTTTGGACAATATCAAATTTTTGAATATGGCAATGGCTTTAAAGTTAATAAAAGAAGTAATATTACAAAAATAGTTTCCGAAGTAATTCATCGTTCATTTGATGACCAGGCGACTTTTAATTTAAATACTGAAGAGTTGGCTTCTATTTATCATTTTCCTTTACCAACTAGTTCTACCCCTAATATCAATTGGTTAGGCGCCAGAAAAGCCTCAGCTCCAGTGAATATGCCAGAGGAAGGTATAATTTTGGGTAAAAATATTTATCGTGGCAAAGAAATTTTAGTGCGCATAAAAAAAGAAGATCGACGGCGTCATATGTATATTATTGGTATGACTGGTACTGGTAAATCCAAATTAATGGTTAATATGATTTTGCAAGATATTTATAATGGCGAGGGCGTGTGTTATATTGATCCACATGGTGAAGAAGCGGAACTAATTGCCGCCAATATTCCAAAAGAAAGAAGAGATGATGTTATTTATTTTGATCCCTCTGATGTGGAAAGGCCCATGGGTTTAAATATGTTGGAAGCCCAAACAACTGAAGAGAAAGATTTTGCCACCCAAGAAATTATTGAAATTTTATACAAATTAATGCCCAGTCGTGAAATGGGTGGCCCGATGTTTGAACATTATATGCGTAATGCCATTCTTTTGCTCATGGCCGATAAAGACGATCAGGGCACTTTTGTAGAAATTCCTCGGGTGTTTGTTGATGAAGATTTTCGTAATCACAAACTTTCACAATGTTCTGATATTTTAGTTCGTTCATTTTGGGAAAAAGAATATACAGCCTCACAACGTGGTTCCACTGGCGCTGATATGCTTTCCTATATTATTTCTAAAGTTGGTCGATTTATTGAAAATGAAATGATGAGAAATATTATTGGCCAACAATATTCTGGTTTTAATTTGCGGGAAATAATGGATAATAAAAAAATTCTTTTGATTAATTTATCTAAAGGTAAACTGGGGGAAACTAATTCGGATTTGTTAGGTTTAATGTTAGTTTCCAAACTGCAGATGGCTGCCATGTCAAGAGCAGATATGCCTCAAGAAAAAAGGTATGATTTTTATTTATATATTGATGAATTTCAAAATTATGTCACCGATTCCATTGCTACTATTTTAGCTGAAGCCAGAAAATATCGCCTTAATTTAACTATGGCTCATCAATACATTGCCCAGCTAACCAAAAATCAAAACACGGCGGTGCGTGACGCGGTTTTTGGTAATGTGGGTACGATTTGTCCATTTAGAATTGGTGTGGAAGATGCCGAATTTTTAGTGAAACAATTTTCACCTGTTTTTAATGAGTTTGATTTAATCAATATTGAAAAATTTAATGCTTATATTCGTTTAATGATTGATAATCAAGCAGCCAGACCGTTTAATATGGCGGCTTTGCCACCAGCTAAAGATAATCCAGATTTTTTTAAAAAGATTAGTGAATATTCTCGGCTTAAATATGGACGGCCGAGAGAAGAAGTGGAGGCAGATATAATGCGTCGTTCCAAACTTGGTGAAGGCATGGAGGCAGAAACCAAAGATCGGTTTGATATGCGTTAAGGTTTTTTTATAAAGAAAAAATAAAAAATAGCCATTTAAAATGGTTATTTTTTATTTATAATTAGCCAAAATAAATATTTATCCACATTTTATATATTGTTAACATTGCAGCAAAGGGGTTTACACTTTAGCTCAAAGTTTTAAGCTTA
>DAOOOW010000006.1:0-46992 GCA_035387885.1 bacterium | reverse complement strand
TCCACAGTTCACGAATTTTTGATAAAGTAAGTTCGAGCGCAGTCGTAAAGATACTCCAGAATTAGACTTTTCGGTTTTTGACCAACCATTTGGTGGGCGGCACGAAGTGCCGCCCATTGGTTTTCCCCCGACAAATCCTCTCCGCTCGGCGCGCGCAGGCGCGCCTCGCGGTTGGCCAAGACGAGGTTCGAAATCCAATGCAATTTTGAATATTTGCTTGCCCAACAAAAAGAATTTTTGCTATAATGACAATGTAACCAATCCGCAGAGTTGTCTTTTTTGATGGCCGTCTTTGTCAGTTCAAGGCAACTTGGATTGGTTACAACAAGGGCGGCCTTTAAAGTTTATGACTATGCAAAATTTATCACCACAAAAATTCTTTTTGTATGCCCGCAAGTCCACCGATGTTGAGGACAAGCAGGTTTTAAGTATCGAGGCACAAATTACAGAATTGCGCGCCTTTGCCAAACAGGAAAATCTTTTTATCATTGAAGAGCTAATCGAGAAACAGTCAGCCAAAATTCCAGGCAGACCGATTTTTAATGAAATGATGAAGCGCGTAGAAGCTGGCGAGGCCAACGGAATTTTGGCTTGGCACCCCGACAGATTGGCGCGCAATTCTGTTGATGGCGGCAAGGTAATTTATTTCTTGGACTGCGGGCACTTGGCAATGTTGAAATTTCCCACATTTTGGTTTGAAGCAACTTCTCAAGGGAAATTTATGCTCAACATTGCCTTCGGGCAAAGCAAATATTATGTGGATTCTCTTTCCGAAAATACGAAACGAGGGTTGCGCCAAAAAATACGGCGCGGTGAATATCCCTCGCTTGCTCCAGTTGGTTATCTTAATGATCCGAGGACAAAAACTGTTGTCGTGGACAAAAAGACCGCGCCCATCGTTCGCCGCGCCTTTGAACTCTACGCAGAAGGCAATCAAACACTCCAAGACATCGGAGAATATTTTGAGCAAAATCGCCTCGTTTCTAAAAGTGGAAAGAGAATCCACATCTCCAGAGCGACTTTTATCCTCTCCAATCCGTTTTACACTGGTCTATTTCGTTATGCTGGCGAAATTTACGAGGGCAAGCACGAGCCAATAGTGGCAAAGAAACTTTGGGACAAAGTGCAGGAAGTGATGAAGCAGAGAGGGCGTCCAAGACATAAAGCGCAGATTGAACCAGAAGCATATTGCGGATTATTGTCGTGCGGATATTGCAATATGCAAATTACTGGCGAATACAGGGTGAAAACGCAAAAGAATGGCACGCAACATTTCTACACTTACTACCACTGCACCAAGAAATCTAAAACCATTAAATGTCCCGAACCCTGTATTCGCCAAGAAGTCTTGGACGCCCAAATCTCATCACTTCTGCAAAAAGTTTCTTTGCCACCGGATTGGGCGGAATACCTAAATCAAAGGTTAGAAAAAGACAAAAACAAATCCGCCCAATCTGTTTCTGCTTTTGTAGCGGAGAACGGAAAGCGGCTTGCTGAAATCTCCACAAAACTCCAGCGACTTCTCGATGGATACTTAGAGCAGGATATTGACCGAGATATTTACCGAACAGAGAAAGCCAAACTCATTTCCGAAAAGAAGTCGCTGGAGGAGCAAAACATCACTTTTCTACAAAAGCAGAAACATTGGCTCGAACCGATGGCAGAATGGATAAAAGTCGCAGGAAATCTGGAGAAAATTGCATTGGATAGCAACCTTTTTGCCAAAAAGGTTGCCGCCAAAGAAATCTTTGGCTCGAACCTCGTCTTGGCCAACCGCGAGGCGCGCCTGCGCGCGCCGAGCGGAGAGGATTTGTCGGGGGAAAACCAATGGGCGGCACTTCGTGCCGCCCACCAAATGGTTGGTCAAAAACCGAAAAGTCTAATTCTGGAGCCGACTGTCGGAATCGAACCGACGACCTATGGTTTACGATACCATCGCTCTACCAATTGAGCTAAGTCGGCTCAGGCTGTGGCGGGCAGGTCTTCCAGCTGAGCTAAGACGGCATAGTTGTATCAAGCAGGTGGGTTTATTTTAGCATATTTTGTAGATAACAAAAAGCGGGTAACGGGAATCGGACCCGTCTCTTATCCTTGGGAAGGACACATAATAGCCACTATACGATACCCGCGAAAATTATTTAATTATGACGATTAAGAAAAATAAAACCAGATAAACAATTAACCAAATTAAAGTATAAAAAAATAATTTTAAGGCAGCTGGTTTTTCGTTATTAAAATATAATAACATTGGTTTGCCTAAAATTATTCCGGCCATAATAGTGGCAGAAACGACAAATAAAAGCAAAAATGCGGCTGTGCCTAAAATTTGATTGTCTGGGCTGAATATTTTTTCGCCATTTGACATTATGAAAACCACTAAACCGATATAAATAATAGCTAAAAGAGAATGTAGAAAACCATATAAAATAAGTTTGGAATTTTTCATAAATTTATTAATTAATTATTAAAAAAATAGTTCCACCATAAAATATAATTTTTTTGATTATTTTTTTCTGAGGCATCTGAGGTTTGCGAGAGATTGTTTTCTTGAGGAATAATAATAATTTTTTCGCCGGGTTTAGCCATATTTAATTTTTCTCTAGCTTCTTTATCTAAAAATTCTGGTGTGGAAAAATAAGCAATTAATTGTTGGAGATCTTTATTTTCTTGGTCTATTTTTTTTATTTCCAAATCTAATTCCATGGTTTTATCGGCAACGATTTTATTCTTGTTAATATTTTTTATTAAGCTTAAAGTTATCAAAAATAAAATTAAAAACAACCCTAAAATAATTATTTTGGAATCAAGTAATTTTTTGTGTTGCTGGTGGGTATTGTGATGAAGAGGCATGATTTAAAAAACCTAAATTTCAAATTTGAAATTCTAAATAGTAATTATAAATTAAAAAAATTATTTTAAAAATTCAAAATCTTTTTCTTTTATTTTTATTTCTTCCTCATCTTCATCTGTGTCCAGAGTTTCTTCTGGATTAATACTTTTTAATAATCTATCAATCCCCTCTTGGCCAATATCTTTTTTAATTTTTTTTAAAATTTCTTGGTAAGTCTCAGAAATGCCTTTTTGTTGATCATGAATTTTTTGTTCTTCAATGGCCAATCTTTTTAAATCTAAAATTAAAATTTGGATTTTTTCTGGATTGTTAATGCCTTTAATATTTAAACTTGGTTCTTGGCTGGAAGATTTTAATTTAATTTCCAAATTGCCAGATTTGGAGATCATTTGGATAAAGCCTTTAATTTTATAAGCTACTTCGGCAATATTTAGAAAATCTGTTTCTTTAACAGTGCGTTCAAAAGTTTTGCTTTGAGAAAAATCAATTAAACGATCGTTAGTAATAATTAAACAATTAAAATAGGATAAGGATAATAATTTCAATAGATAAAAAAGGGCTATGGCCAAAAGAAAAGCAAAAATAATTTGCCCGATTTGCCCCCAGGCTAAAAGCGGAAACATAAAGAAAATGGGTACAAAAAATAAAATAAAAACTAAAATTATTTTGGGTAAATAAGTTAGCCAATTTCTGCGAAGAATTAGGATGATTTGTTCGCCATCGCGCAGGTTTTTATTATAAAATGACATATTTTATAGAATTTTTAATTCTTAATTTTGAATTTTAAAATAAATTTTAATTTAAAATTTTGAAATGAAATTAGTCGTGTTTTTTACAGGATTTTAAAATAGTAGCAAATATTAAAGTTAATTCATGTGCTTCTTTCCCAAAAAATCTGCATTTTTCTTTTTCCTCATCTATTGCTGTAGCTATCATTCTTAACCAATGTTTTGTTTCGTTACTTTCTTTCAGACAAAGACTAATTTTATTACTAAAATCTTTTTTAGAGCTACCATGATTAGCTTCCATATAATTAGCTCCAATGCTGGTAGCTGAACGAATTAGTTGGTTTATTAAAGATTTAGCTATCTCGTCTTTTTGAAGGGCTCTACAAAACAAAATGATTTGTTCACCAAATTTAGCCGTTCTTTCTTCTAAATCGTATTGCATGTTTTTTAAAATTAAATCATTAAAAATTATTTCAAAATTACAAAATTAGATATTAGAAATTAAACTGCTACCATAGCCAACATAGTCACAATAATAATGAAAGTTAGAACAGACCAAATAATTTTATTAAGTTTTTTGGATTTCATATAAATAAATCGCGGACTGACGCAGACTGCACGCGCCTACCTGCCAGCGAGGCAGGGACTTACGCGGACAGAAATCGCGAAGGTTGACAAAATTTTTATTTATGCTAGTTTAATTATAAAGCATTTGTGGATAAAAACAATCACCATAAAGGGAGGAAATCATGAAAGATCTTTCGAAAAATTTAGGGGTTGTTATTTTGTTGATTATTGTGGCGGTTTCGGCAATTTTTTTCTTGCCACATAATCTTAAAATAACACTGGCTATCTTTTTAATTATGCTCCTTGTTTTTTTGCTCAACATGGATCGTATTCACTGTAAAAATGTTTTTTCCTTTTGATAAAAGGCCTCTTTTATCATCTAAATGCTGAGGAAAACGAAATTGTTGTTAAAAAAATTTATCATTTAAAAAAATAATTGGAGGTATTATGAAACCATCAAACATATTTTATAGAATAACTGATAATAAGGTTATCAACATTTTTTTCGAGTTGTTATTTGTTTTTTCAATCATTTATTTTGGTTTTGGGCGTTTTTTGTCAAGTGTATTAAAAATTTTAAAAGATTCTCAACCATTTTTTGATTTTAAAGAAATTTTTCTTTTTTTGTTTGTATTGTCAGTGTGTTTATACTTTCTTGTAAAAGATGTTCGTTCTTTATCTTTTTTTCAATCTAAAAAAAGAAACAAACAATAATCAATACTATCATTCTCCCGGTTTAAACACCGGGATTTTTTTTGTGAAAAAAAATTTTAATGGCGTAAAGTCGCGCCTGCCTGCCGGCGAGGCAGGTAGTTTTTTTGCGTAAAGTCGCGATAAAAACACGGGATCCCTCGGCTCTTAGCTACCCAAAAAGCCACTCGGGATAAACTAAAAAAAATTATCTCTTAAGTACAGCTAAATAGGCTTCGGTCGGAATATCTACCCGACCGCGACCAAGGGTTTTCATTTTTTTCTTGCCCTTTTTTTGTTTTTCCAAAAGTTTTCTTTTTCTGGTCACATCACCGCCATACAAATAACCTGTGACATCTTTTCTCATGGGCGCAATTCTTTCTGAGGCAATAACCTTACCACCTTTATTTTGACTTTGTTCTTGATAGCCTAAAACTGCCTGAATTTTAATTTCAAACATGGTCCTTGGTAAAACATCTTTAAGAGATTCTACAATTTTTCGGCCAACTCGATAGGCTTCATCTTTATAAACAATCACCGCCAAAGAATCCACTTTTTCTTCAGCCACTAAAATATCCAATCGTTCCACCACACATTTTCTATAACTAATTAATTCGTAATTAAGCGAAGCATAACCTGAGGAAGAACTTTTTAGTTTATCATAAAAATCTGTCAAAATTGAACTCAAAGGCATTTCATAATGTAAAATAATTCTGTTGGAATCATGAGAAAAATAATCAGTATTTAGATAAATACCTCTTTTTTCGGTGAGTAAACTCATTAGATTGCCTAAATATTCTTTGGGTGTAATAATATCTAATTTGACCCACGGTTCTTGTATTTCCAGAACTTCATGGACATTGGGCAATTCTTGGGGCGAATGAATAATTTTTTCAATTTCTTCTGTGCCTTGTTTTTTTTCAATTATTTTATAGGCCACACTTGGCGTAGTGACAATTAAATCCAGTTTATATTCTCTTTTTAATCTTTCTTGAATAATTTCCAAGTGTAAAAGTCCTAAAAAACCACAACGAAAGCCTGGGCCTAAAGCTGGAGAATTTTCTGGTTCAAAAAATAATGAAGCATCAGTTAATTTTATTTTTTGTAAACCTTCGCGCAAATCTTCTGGAGAAACTCCTTCTTTGCAAAAAAAACCAGCAAAAACCATGGGCTTAATTTCTTTATAACCCGGTAAATGCAAATCTTTAGCTTGAGAAAAATTTTCTAATTGAATTACAGTGTCACCAACTTTACAAGAGGATAAATCTTTAAATCCAGTGACAATGTAACCAATTTCTCCAGCTTGCAGATGCGAGCTTTTAAAAAAAATTGGTTTAAAATAGCCAACTTCCAATACTTCACTAGTTTTAGAGGTACCAATTAAATGAATTTTGTCGCCGGCTTTTACAGTGCCAGAAATTAAACGCATATAGGCCACCACGCCTTTGTAATCATTATAAACAGAATCAAAAATTAAAGCTTGCAATCGGTCATTATGCAATTTGGGAGTGGGCACTTTTTCTATGATGGTTTGTAAAAGTTTTTCTATGCCGAGGCCTGTTTTGCCTGAAACCAAAATAATTTCTTCGGCAGAACAATTTAATAAATCCATTAATTCCTGTCTTGTTTCGTTAATTCTGGCTGAAGGCAAATCTATTTTATTAATTACGGGTATAATTTTTAAATTTTGATCTTTAGCTAAATGATAATTAGCCAAAGTTTGAGCTTGAATACCTTGGGTAGCATCGACCAAAAGCAAAGCGCCTTCCACAGCCGCAAGTGAACGGGAAACTTCATAAGTAAAATCCACATGCCCTGGAGTATCTATCAAATTTAAAATATAACCTTGATAATCCATACGTACTGGTTGAAGTTTAATGGTAATACCCCGCTCTCTTTCCAAATCCATTTGATCTAAAAGTTGCTCTTTCATTTTTCTTTTTTCTACCGTCGCAGTAAATTCCAAAAAACGGTCAGCCAAAGTCGACTTACCGTGATCAATATGAGCAATGATACAGAAATTGCGGATATTATTAAGCATATAAACGTGTACTTATTTTACTTAATTTTTTTGTTTTTGGCAAACAAAAATTCTCGTCTTGAGTAATTACGAGAATTTGAGAAAAAATTAAGTTCTTTTCAATTGTTGGTCAGTTTTTAATATTTTAATCTCTGCTTCCAAAAAAGCCACTTTCTTTTTTAATTTTTCTAAATCAAAATAAACTGGTTGAATATCTTCGGTTTCTCTTTCGGAAAGTTTGTCTACTTTTTCTTCCAGTCTTTCTAGTTGTTTTCTCAAAGAATTTAATTCTGACCAGATGCGATCTAATTTATTATCCATCATTTCTTCCATTTCTTTTTTAAAGATAAAAAATTTGTGGTCTATTTTTTTATCAACTGCGTCAAATTTTTTATCAACTGCGTCAAACCTGGCATCGACTTCATCGAACCCTTTTTTAATTATTTTAGCTAGTTGCTCAATAGTCATCATGTGCTTAGCGCTACTTAAGGCTATAAAAAGTTTATTTTATTATATAAATCATAATTTATACTTTAACTATTATAACATGTCTTTTTTAAAATTCCAATTGCACTTCCCTGTCTATCAGCATGTCTCCAGATATTTGATAACGAGTATTGGAAAGAGTATTTTTATTAGTTGGCGTGGAGTTAATAATTTTATGATCAAACTTCAGATCTAAAGAAAAAGCAGTTGTGAGTCCAGGTTGTTTTTGTAAATAAAGCTTATAGACAGAGCTGTCAACTTGTTTTGAAATTTCAGGATTAACATTTTCTGGTAAATAATATTCTATAGCCAATGTACCACTCTCGCCTGGTTCAATAGCAATAAAAGTTCCAAAAACTGTTTTATTATTTTCTTGACTAATATCTGTCCAACCTTTTTTAGGTGAGCGATCATTATCCATAGAACCTTCTGTTTTGATCCACTCTGATCCCAAAGGCACATAAACTCTGGTGTAGGTGCGATAACGAGTGGATTTCCAAGTAAAAGTACAATTATTTTTATAAGTAATGGTTGTTTTGGCTTTTAATTTATCAGCCTCGGGGTTTATAGTATAAGAAATATTTCTTTCCACACATTGATTGGATTTTAGAGCCGCTAAATTGGCGTCCACGACCATTAAAAAATCGCCACTAGTTTCCTTAATGGCACCAGACCAATTTTGTTTAGTAATTAAATTTTGAATTTGGGCATCTTTATTGTAGATAAGAATATTTTTCTCATTGAGGTTGTTAAACAGCGTTTTAAAAACTTCTAACCAACCATTAAAATTGAGATTATCTAGGCGAGCAATAAGTTTTTGTGATAAAGTGCCGATAATATTTTTTCTAGCAAAATAGGGCACGTTTTGTTTTTCCACACCAACTTCCACTAAGTATTGTAATTGATCAACAAAATTTTCTTTATTAAAAATAAATGAATCCACTTCCACGGCTCCCAAAGTGGCCATTAAATCTTCAATTAATTTTGGGGTAATCGCAATCACGCCATCAATTTTTTCATTAGGCAATTCGCCTTTAGAAAGTTCTGCTTCTGTGTGATAGAACCATTCTATTTTTTCGGCAGCTGTTGGAAAATCTGGAGACCAATTGCTATCTCGTAAATACCAATTTTCTACTAGATATTTTTTAATTGGTTCTGGTGCAGTTACTTTCATTTTTTTATTAATAGCAAAACGATCGTAATCATAGACATCGTTAGTTTTAAAACTAACAATTTGTCCATTTTTAAGTTTTAAAATACCAATGGTGCCGATAAAACCACCAGTGGGACGTAATTCATCACTATTTTGTAATAAAAATAAATAAGTTTTTTCCTCGCCTAAACCTAAAATTTTAGGCAAAGTCTCGGCCAAACCACTGGCTTGAGTTAGAAAATTTTGCAGTAAAGAAATTTTTGCTTTAAGGGTTAGATGGTATTTGAGCAAACTGGGATTTAATTTTTGGGTGTCTATCTGGTTAAGTGTTAAAAGTGAAAGGTCCAATTGGGCCTTAGCTCCGTTTAATTCCGGAGCACTTTGAGCAATTTTAGTTAAAATTTCTATTCTTTTTTCTGGCGTCAAAGAAAGATTACCGTTTTTATCTAATTTAATTTCAAATAGAGTATCATGAGCTAAATTAGTTATTAAATAAAGTCCTTGAGAAAATTCCTGCACCGCTTCCACAATTGTTTTAACGCCTGTATATTGATTTCTTAAATAGCCAAACATTAATGGCGAATCCAATTTATCTACATTGGTTTCTAATTCAGCTAAATTTGCTTGAGCCTTTTCAATTTCACTTTTAGCTTTTGGAAAATCTGTGCCCAAAAGAGCTGTTTGAGTCTGTTCAAAATGCGTTTGGGCTTCATTGGCCAAGACAAAAGAATTTTTTAAAGGTTGCCAATAAACAAAGTAGATAACGCCCAAAACAATAAGCACTAACAAAAAAATACCTAGTAACCAAAAAAGAACTTTTTTATAATAAGATTTTTTATGTTTACCCATTAATTCTTCAAGGCCTTCCTCGGCTATGTTTTCGATTTTTTGAAGTTCATTCATATTTTTATGTTGTCATTCCCGACCGCCACGCCGAGAATCAGGCGGGCGGATCGGGAATCCAGAAAACTTTTTTAAAAAAAATTATCAACGATTGCAAGTTTTATCAAAATACTTGGTCATCTCGCCTGGATCCTGTGTCAAGCACGGTATGACAAAAAGTAGATGTGTATAAATATATTATAGCATTTTGGGAAAAATAAAAAAGCCAACCAGCAAGGTCGGCTTTAAATTGTTATTGGTTCGTGCATCTTTTGCCAAGGAACTTTTCTGTCCTCGGCCAATCGAGCAGTAAATTCATCTGCTTCAGCCAAAGCTTTTTTAATGGATGCTTGGCCTTCTGGAGAATTGATCCAAGCAATAAGCTCTGCCAATTGCTGGTTTTTCTTCTGGAGGTTTTTTGTCATTTTTATTTATCCTCCAATGTAATGGCCAAATTAAGATTAAGCCAATCTATAGTTTGTTAATATTTGGCAGTATCTCCGATTGGCAAACAAGTTCGATTTTTAATTTCAAAACCATTTGTAGGTCTTTTTCTTACTGCTTTAAGAATTTGTTCACCAGCAGTGCCCTTTTTAAGAACAGCAAAACCAGTTTGAGCAAATGCTAAAAGATTTGTTTGAGGAAACGAAATAATCATATAGCCTCCAATTTTTAGCAGTAATGGTTATTCTTGACCACTAAGAATTAAATAATTAATTTGTTGGCAGAGCTTCAAGATGCACCCAGGAATAATATCGTTAAAATTAATGGCTAAACATTCATTTTTTCTTAAAATTATATGAGGACGCCAGGGGTGTATTGGTAAAAAATGGACTGGCCCAATTGAAAAAATTTTTTCCCCCCCATTTCCTTTCATAATTTTTATTGGCAGTGCTCCTTTGCTTTGAAGTTCTCTTAAAATGTCTGCGGGAGTTTTTTCGGAAACAAAATTTATTGGCATAATATAATACCTCCGTTTTTGATTGTGAAATATTTTATGAATTTGCAAAATTATTTAAAATTTTTCATATAATTCCAAAAATCCCATTGGCCATATGTTTGACCGAGCCAATACCACCACTCTACTCCCCATAAATAAATTTCTTCTTGACCGGCGCGCTTGGCAAATTCCAGATTGTCTTTCAAGTCGGTTAAATCCAGACTATATTTTTGATCAGCCAAATCCATGGTTTTTAGATCACTGTTAATGGCCCAGGGTTCGGCTTGTAATTCAGTGTTAATAACTTTTTTTACACCGGTTAGATATTGAACAAATTTGGCTTTTAAAAAATAATAGGCCGGTGGTAAAGGATATTGAAACCAACCCCAATTTTTATTCCAAGTTTCTCGATACATTGAGACACCTAAAATATCAGCAATTTTAGCGCCTTTAAGCCAACTAGAAAGTTCTCCAGATTCAGTGATCATAATTGGCCGTGAGTCCAAGCTTTTTACTAAAGCAATTTCCTCGGCCAGCAAATTAGCATCAGCTTGGGGACATTCACCAAAAACATCTAAAAATGGTTCATTATCTATTTGCCATTTTTTTATGTTATCATATTTTTTAAATTGTGCAACTTCGGTTTTTATTAGAGTTAATATTTTTTGCTTCATTTCTTCATTGGAAAGTTGATTATAAAACTCTGGTTGATGACATTCAGGCCATCGTGGCACCCGTCGGCCAAGAACCGGCACTATTTCAATGCCTTTTTCTTCGGCTAAATCTAGCATCCACTGATAATCAGAAAAATTTAATTCCCCTGGTTTTTTTTCAACCTCATCCCAATAAACAGGCATTCTAATAATTTTAAAAGGCATTTCATTAATTGTTTTCCAATAAACCAATTTCCAATCCAAGCCCAAATGGTCAGCATGTTTTTTGCTAAAGGTGCCCCCCAAAATTATTTTTTGATCATCGCCAAAGTTCCAGGTGCTTAAAAAAAGAATTAAAAAAAATATTACTAGAATAGTAAAAAATATGGTGTAATGAGTTTTAGTGGGTTGAAATTTTTTCATCTAAAATTAGACAGCCACAAAATATAAGCCGAGAATAATAATTAAAATGCCAATAATTTTTTGGATTAAAAGTTCTTTGGTTAAATCTTCTTTTAAGATTTTGGGTAAAAATATAGTTAAAAGCATGGCAAAAATAAAAACAAATACATACTGCACGCCCTGCATGGCTTGCACTAAAGTGACAGAACCTAAAAAGATAGCGTATTGTTGTAAAATAGCTGAACCGCCTCCGCAGGCTTGACCCAAAAGAAATAGACCGCCTGTTTGTTTAGCGCCAGATTTGTCTTTTTTATTATGTTTAAAACTATTTTTAACAGCTTGAAAGTTGGCTGGAATTAAAAGTAAAAGTAAAACTGCTACAAGTGAACCAGCCCTGGTCCAAATAAAACCAGTTAAAAATTTTGTATTAGCATAAACATATTTAGTTAAAACATTGGCAATGCCAAAAAGAACGGCTGACGGTGAAACCAACCAGATTGTTTTTCTAATTTGGGGTAAACCAAAATTGTTTAAACCGATTTTTTGTTTAAACCAAGAAAGCACACCATGTTTTTGAAAATCCAAAGCAATTATTAAAGAGCCAATGATTAAAAAGAACAGGCCGGTGTATTGATTGTAGTTTAATTTTTCTGCGAGAACATACCAAGCAAATAAAAAAACAAAAATTGGCGTTAAACCACCAACCATGGGATTAACTCGAGAAGCTTCATCTTTTTTTAAAGCGGCAAACATTAAAAGAAGTGCCCAAACAAAAGTAGCCCCAGATAAAAGAGCCACTCCAATGGTTAGCCAACTGGGAATTTGCAAGCCAAAAGGAATCACAAAAAGCATCATTAAACAACCAAGAGCAGCAATATAAAAAACATAGACAAAAGGATTATCAATTTTGTCTTTTTTTAATAAAGCTTTGTCAGTAACCATGGCCACTGCGTTTAAAAGATAAGCCAGTAAAGCGATTAGGAGCCAAGACATAGTTTGTGGAAATTTTAAATTTTAAAACTCAAATTTTAAAATAAATCCAAAATAAAAATTTTAAAATCTAAAACAATAGCACACTGATAAACATAGATTAAGCAAGTTTTTTAAATTTAAAATTAAATATTTAAAATTATTTTAAAATTTAAAATTTGTTATTTAAAATTATTAAGTGAAATTTCTAATAGTCTATTATATTTCGCTACTCGTTCACCGCGATTGGGTGCACCGAATTTAACAAAGTCAGCTTGCACAGCCACAGCTAAATCAGCAATAAAATCATCATTGGTTTCCCCAGATCTGTGAGAGACAATTATTTTGTAATTATTTTCGCGGGCTAATTTTATAAACTCAAAAGTTTCGGTCAGAGTGCCAATTTGATTGGGTTTTACTATTACTGCATTGGCTAAGTTTTTTTCAATGCCCAATTTTAATCTTTCGGTGTTGGTGGTAAAGAGGTCATCGCCGACTAGTAAAGGTAATCTGTAATCGCTGTTGTCATCCTGATGGAAGTCAGGATCCAGAAATTTTGTTTTTTTTCTTTTTTCTTTTTTCTGGATTCCAGCTTTCGCTGGAATGACAAAAGAAAGGTTGTGATTTTGGGAATTTAATAATGACCAACCGGCAAAGTCGTCTTCAGACAGTGGATCTTCTAAAGAAATAAGGGGGTATTTTATTAGCCAAGAATTATATAAAGTAATTAATTGCTCGGCAGTTAATTCTTTTTTTTCTAATTTTAAATTATATTTTTTAGTTTTTTTATTATAAAATTCTGAAGAGCCAGCGTCAATACCTAAAAATATTTCTTTACCAGGTTTATAACCAGCCAGTTTAATGGCTGTTATTATTAAATCAAAAACTTGGGTTGTGGTTTTAACATGGCAGGCATAACCGCCTTCATTGCCAACATTGGTGTTTAATTTATTTTTTTTCATAACCATTCCCAGGCAATGAAAAATTTCTGAGCCAGCACGAAGTTGATCTTCATATTTTTTTATACCAGCTGGAATAATCATGAATTCTTGAATATCAACATTAGAATCGGCATGGGCTCCACCATTGAAGATGTTGAACGTGGGAATAGGTAATGTGTAATGAGTAACGGGTAATGAGTAAAAGGAATTTAAATATTCATGCAATTCTAGGTTTTTAATCATAGTGGCGGCGCGGGCGACTGCTAAAGAAACTGAGAGAGTGGCATTGGCGCCGAGGTTGGCTTTGTTTTTACCAGCGAGTTTGATTAAAAGTTGATCAATTTTTTCTTGATTTAAAATATCTTCGCCTTTTAAATAATTGGCGATCTTTTTATTAACATTGGCACAGGCTTTTAAAACACCATGGCCATTATATCTTTTTTTATTATTATCGCGTAATTCTAAAGCTTCGTGCACTCCAGTAGAAGCGCCAGAAGGTACCGATGCTTTGGCTTTAAGTCCGCAGTCCAAAGTAATTTCGGTTTCAATAGTGGGGTTAGAACGCGAGTCTAAAATTTCGCGAGCAATGATATTTTTTATATTAGTATTCATAAATTTTTTCGGGATGTTCTGCCCCCTCATTTTAAAGTTAAAAGTGGCGCGTGGATTATCCCCTCCTTTTAAAGGAGGGGCATCTGGCGATTAGCCAGAGGGGTGGTTATAATTATTTGATTCGGGTTTTATTGTTTTAATTTTATAGTGTGATATTGAGCCAGCTTATCAATAAACTGATTTTTTTTATTATCCCATACAAAAGAACCAATAGTAAAAGAATCAACAGTAAAAGTTTTATTTTTAAGTTTGGCTAATTCTTTTTTTATAATATTAATTTTATCTTTAACTTGAGAATCTGGATTAATTTCGCCCAAAGTGATGTGGGGCACAAAATATTTCATTACTCTAACATAACCATGTTTTTTAATCATTAAAATTTCTTGACGAGAAAATTTACCGTTCTTAATTCTTTGTAAATCTTTTTGTCTAATCTGTTTATTTCTCATTTTGTCAACCATTAAAACTATTTTTTTATGAAAATTGTATAGTATTTTATCATTAACAATCTCCAAATCTAAAAAATAATTTTTGTGCATTTTATTAAATTCATTACTAACTTTGAAGATTTTTATTTCAAATGGTTTAATGTTTAAATTATTTAAAAAATTTAATAGTTTTTTAAAATTCTTTTTAGGAAATTTAGCCAAATGCATGGTTATATGAGGAATTGTTTCATGTTGACCTTCATAACCAAGCTTTAACTTTTTTTGCAAAGCAAATATTTTTTGAGTAATGTCTTCTGGTAAATTTAGATGTATGCCAATTTGATGTTCCATATTTATTTTCTGGATCCCGATTTGCATCGGGATGACAAAATACGATAAATTATTTTTCTATTCCGGGAAGTTTTTTGCCACCAAGAAATTCGAGCATGGCGCCACCGCCGGTGGATATAAAAATATTTTTCTTTGATTTTAATTTTTGACTTTTGACTTTTGACTTTACGGCCTCTCCTGTTTCTCCTCCGCCAATAACTGCATGTGCTTGGCTATTTAAAATTGCCTTAGCAATTTCGTTGGTGCCTTGGGCAAATTTTTTATCTTCAAAAAAGCCAAGTGGCCCATTCCAGACAATGGTTTTAGCACTCTTTAATATAGCACAATATTCTTTTATGGTCTTTTCGCCAATGTCGAGGATTTTATTATTATGCCAAACATAATCTGTGGGTAAAAGTAATTGAGAATTTTTAATTTTTAATTTTGAATTTTGAAATAATTTTGAATTTTGAATTTTGAATTTTTTTTCGGATTTCGAATTTAGAATTTCGGATTTATATAATATCTTTTTTGCCTCGTCTATGTAATCTTTATCTACTAGTGACTCCCCCACCTCAAATCCTTGAGCTAGAAGAAAATCGTTGGCAATGGCGCCGCCAATTAAAATATAATCAGCAGTTTTTAAAAATTGTTGAATAACAGGCAATTTGGTTTCGATTTTAGCGCCACCAATAATGGCCACAAATGGTTTTTGGGGTTTTTCTAAAACTGTGGAAAGATTTTTTATTTCAGCTTCTAAATTTAAACCAGCGTATGATGGCAAGAATTTTTTAACAGCATCAACCGAAGCGGCACTGCGATGGGAAACAGCAAAAGCTTCGTTAATATAAATATCCGCCAGATTGGCAAGTTGTTTAGCAAAAGTTTTATCGTTTTTTTCCTCGGCAGGGTTAAATCTTAGATTTTCGAGTAAAACAATTTTGTAATTTGTAATCTGTAATCTGCCTGCCTTCCGGCGAGGCAGGTAATCCGTAAATTGATTAATAAAATTTATTTTTAGATCCCTCGACTTCGCTCCGCTCCGCTCGGGATGACAAGAACTAAGTAGTTTTTCCAAGTGTTTGGTGACGGGCTCTAAACTTAATTCTGGCACAACCTGTCCTTTTGGTCGGCCCAAATGGCCAATTAAAATAATTTGTTTAACTTTTTTTTGTAATAAAAAATTTATAGTTGGTAAAGCTGCGCGCAAACGTGAATCATCTGTTATTTTTCCATTTTTTATAGGCGTATCAAAATCACAGCGCACTAAAACAGTTTTATTCCGCCAACTAGCGGATTGAATTTTAGCAGATTTGATTGAGGATAAATACATATAATATTTTTAGTCATTTCTTGTCTTATAGTCCATTTTTGTCATTAAGAAATGCAAAGGCTCTTTTAGGGCCTTTTTATTTTTCTGGATCCCCGATCGAGTCGGGAATGACAGAAAAGCCTTCTCTTTCTTGTTGTTTATATTTGCAATGTAAAACATGCCCAATTAATTCTTCATCACCTTTAAAATATTTTTGATAAATTTCTAAAACACTGGGATTTTCGTGGGCTGTTCTAATGGGTAAATTTTTATCAATTTCATAAACTGCAGCAGCCCGTGATTGCCGAATTTTGGAGTTGGTTGGAATTGGCTGGCCTCCCCCGCCAATACAACCACCAGGGCAGGCCATAACTTCCACATAATCATAATTAACTTTATTATTTTTAATATCTTCTAAAAGTTTTTTAGCATTCCCTAATCCATTAACAACAGCAACGTTTAATTTTTTGTTACCAACTTCAACGCGGGTGGTTTTAATACCAGTTTGTCCTCTAACCTCTTTAAATTCAATTCTTGATCTTTGTAGTTTGGAAAATCTATTGTTCTTTAATTCATAATTTTTACCTTTAGTTATTGGTTCAAGTGAGCCAACTTCTTCAAAGACCCGGAAAAAATAATCAGCGCTTCTAAGAGCAGATTCCATGACTCCACCACTGGCTCCATAAATTGCTCCGGCTCCAGATGAAATACCTAAAGGTGAATCTAAATCCTGGGCTTTTAAATTGGGCAAATCAATTTTATATTTATGCAATAAATAAGCATATTCGCGGGTAGTTAAAACATAATCAACAGCTTTAACTTTGACACCCTGGAGGTTTTGTCTGCCTTGACAGACAGCTTCGATGTTGGGCAGATCTAATCTTTCCAAACACCAACCCAAATCAATAGTATGAGTGTCTAAATTTATTTCGTGTTTTTTAGAAGTGCAAGGCATGATGGAAACAACAATAATATCGCGCGGATCTTTTTTAAGATAGTCGGCAAAATAGGTTTTAATAATTGGCCCAGAACACATGTGCGGCGAATTGGAAGTGGTTAGATGACTAATAAATTCTGGATAATAAAATTCCACAAATTTAACCCAAGCTGGACAACAAGAAGTAAACATGGGTCTTTTTTTTCCAGAATTTAACCAGTGGATTAATTCTTTGGCTTCCTCATAAGTAGTAAAATCTGCGCCTAGATTAACATCAAAAGCATAATCAAAGCCTAAAGATTTTATAGAAGCAGCCAACTGACTAGTCATAATTTTACCAGGCTCCATGCCAAATTCTTCGCCAATAGAAACGCGAATAGATGGCGCAATTTCGGCAATTAAAATTTTTCCTTCTTTATTTTGTAAAAGTTTTTCTACTGCTTCGAAATGTGAAACTCCAGAAATGGCTCCTACAGGACAATGCGTGACACATTGACCACAATAAGTGCAATCGAATTTATTTGAGTCGTTTTGAAGAGCATCGACAGCGTTTTTTTTGTCATCCTCGCGAATGCGGGGATCCAAAATTTTATCATTAAAATTTGTTTCCTGGATTCCCGATCTCCCTGCCTGATTTTTGGCGAGGCCGTTGGGAATGACATCAATGGGTTGATTATGATTGCCGATTGGTCTCACAATTGTTTCTACGCCCCTGTCGGCAATTTCATAAAAATGACAAGCTTGCATTTGATCGCAAATTTCCACACAATTGCGGCAGTCAATGCATTTGGAGCTGTCGAACTGAATAGCATCTCCAAACTGCCAGATTGGAAAATTCTTTTTTCTATCTTCAAACCGACCAACATTAATATTATAAATTTTAGCGTATTTTAAAATTTGACAATTGTCTTGATAGAGACAAGTAGCACATTTTTCTTGATGCTCGGAAAAAATTAATTCCAAATTTAATTTTCTGGCTCGCTCGGCATCTTTAGTTTTGGTATTAACTTTCATGCCACTTTCCACTTTAGTTGAACAAGAAGTGATCAGGCCCAGGCCTTCAACTTCAACCACACAGGTGCGGCAAATTCCCTTAATTGATAAATCAGGATGTTTGCAAAGATGAGGAATATCAATGTTTTCTCTTAGAGCCACCTCTAAAATAGTTTCGTTTTGGTTGGCGAGATATTCTTTGCCGTTAATTGTAATTTTTATTTTTTTCATAATTTAGTTGCTTTAAATTTGCTTGGTATTGACAGAATGTTTAAGATTTGTTAAGTTGAGCTATTCTTTAAAAAATTATAACCCGGAGGAATAAGAGATGGAACAGCCAAAGAAAAAGAATAAAAAAAGACTTAGAAAATTTATTTTTTGGACAATTGTTGTTTTGATAATTCTTTTTCTTATTTTTTTATTCTTTAACCCCAATCAATCTCATGGGCCAGATTCTTTTTTTATCTGGTTATGTGAATTGATAGCCAGAATTTATAACTTTTTAGTTGATGTTTATAATTTTTTTCAAGATCTCTTTTCTGGCATGCTCGGCCAGACAGACAAAGACATTGAGTCAACAAGAAGCGCTGGGCGTCATACACACAGTTACTACACTGACGACCAATCCGTTGGTCGGACCGGCAATGATGTTAAAAGTTCGATAGTTTCTTTTTTAATTTTTCTAGGTATTTTTGGTTTAGTATTTTTAATATTAAAAAGTTTGTGGATCCGCTCTAGAAAGTATATGTATCCAATTATGGTAGTGGATGTTATATTATATACAATTCACGGTTGGCTTTGCGATTTAGAAACTTGGGTTGGCAAAGATTATTTCTATAATTTTGGAGATTATTTTTATATCATAGCCAGCGAAATAATTATTAATAGTCTTTTTATACAAATTTTGATTGTTAGTCGTAAGATGGGTAAAAATAAGCCATTAACTAAAAGAAATATTGGTTTTATGTTTTTATGGACAGGGTTGGGTTGGGCCATGTCAGCATATCAAGATCATTTTGTAGATTATCAAAGTATGTTAAAAGAAAGTGTCTTTTTTAATAATATTTTATACTTAGCGGTTGTGATCGTGGCCACCTTTAGTGCTTTCCCGGCCATTTGTCTTTGGGACTTTTTAGTTATTAGACAAAAAAATTTGGATAAATATTTAGCAAAAAAAAAGCGTTAATATGACAATAACCGCATTCTAGCATTTGTTAGGAAGCGGTTTTTTATTTGGCATATGTTTTTACCCTGTCAAATAAGATAAGATATAAATATAATACCACATAAAAATGAAAAAATTTAAAATTATGTGACAGGGTGAATGTTTTTCCAATAACTTGTCATGGCGTTAGTAGCCACTTTGCCCAAGGCACAAAAACTGCTTTTTTGCAAATTAAAAATTAAATCATCAATTAAATTTTGGTCAACTAATTCACCAGCATATTTTTTTTCTAATAATTTTAATAATCTATAAGTACCTTCGCGACAGGGCACACACTGTCCGCAAGATTCATCTTTAAAAAACTGCGCAAAGTGTAAAATTATTTCTTTTTCTGGTTTATTTTTAGGATAAACAATAATGGCCGCGGCATTATTGCCAAAAGGACGTTGCAGTTGACGAAAATTATAACAAGTACCAGCTGCGCCACCGCCAACTTGATAGAAATATTTATCCGAGGGTTTGTGATTAAAAGCTTCCAGGGCTTTTTTAACGGTGATGTCTATGGGTAATTCTAAAATTAAACCTTGGCCGTGGTTTGTAGAGACGCAAGATTTTGCGTCTTTATCAGAATTTACATCAGCTTCAGATAGACAATAAAATTTAGTATTTTTATATTGATTGGCTTTAATTAAAGCCACAGTATAAAAAGTTTCACAATTGTTAATGAGTGTTGGTTGATTGAAAAAACCGTCTGTGGTTGGGAAAGGCGGCTTGAGGCGTGGCTCAACTCTTAAACCTTGCATGGAATTTAAAAGAGCTGTTTCTTCACCACCAATATAATCATGCAGGGGTTTTTCGTATAATTCAATATTAACTTTTTGAGCTTCAATTTCTGCCTTTAAATAATCTTGATAACTTTGATAATAGGCTGGATTAAGATAGATAAAACCCTTTTTAGCGCCCACAAAATCCATGGCAATTTTAATGCCTTCGATTACTTTTTCAGTCTGATTTTTTAAAATATATTCATCCTTAAACATGCCTGGTTCCGATTCAGAAATATTGCAAATGACAAATTTATCCATTTTTGTAGGAGCATTTCTGACTGCCAGCCATTTATCCGCCACTGGAAAATTATTACAACCTCGGCCAATTAAATTGGCTTTTTGAAGTTTTTTGATAATAGTAGGTTGAAAAAACATAGGTGATTTTACTATAACATATTTTTTGGAAAAATAAAAAGCCCGCTCACGAATGTGAGCGGGGTTGCTTGTTAATCATTGAAATAAGTAAATTGGGGACGAAATCTTATGTAATATATCGTCCCTTTTTGATAAAAACATAAATAAAAATTTTGTTGCTTGTTATATTCAGCCACATCAACTGTATAGACGATCTCTTTTTTTTCACCAACTTCTGTGAAAGTCACCCATTTTTGTTGGGCATACTCACAATCGAAAGTGTTATTCAACGAAATTGACGGAAAATTGTTGGCTTCAGTATAAATCACTAAAACCGTACAATCTTCCATTGGTCTTCGGCTAATTATTGTGAAATAAAATTTACAAAATTTTGTGGTCTTGTACAAACCAAAGAGCGTATTTTTTCGATTACAGGGAACCAACAAATCGATTCCGTCTTGTTTAAATCCAACGATATCGCAATTGACCTGGGCAATCAACGGATCATCAGATCCATTCACCATTTTTTTGATGGTACAAGGGTAATATCTATACAAAGGATCTGGAAGCTTGGGATTCTTGATGATTTCGCCATCTCGTTGCCGCTTGGTTGGAAATTGAGCATCATCTTCGACATCCCCTTCCTCTTCTTCATTGTCGGAAGGTTCTTCTTCTCTCAATGACCTAACTGGTCTTTGGTAGTCAGATTCAGTTTCAATCCTTACTGTCTTTTCTCCGCCGATTCTTTTATCAAGCTCGTTTGCAACCCCCTTAATAATTTTTTCAGAGGATTCATCGGAGATCGCAACCGGCTTAGGATTCTTGTTTGATTCCACTAGTTGATTGACAGAGACAACCAATCCTTTAATATATCCGCCGATCTCGTTAAATGAATTTCCAGCAGTTTTTTCTTTTTCTTGGATACGTTTTTGCTTTTCTTCAACCTGTTCAACTGGTTCTGTGATTGGTTGATCTTTCTTTTTAGAAGGACAACCAATCATTGCAAAAGACGTGATCAAAATTAAAAAAAACAATGTAGGATTTTTTTTCATTGTATGCCTCCTCTATTCATCTTCGTCCATATCATCACCTTGTTCGGGAGATGAAGAATATAAATCACTTTCATCAGATTCTTTCTGTTCATATTTATCCATATCTTCATTAAGCCTTTTTTCATAATACCTTGGTAGGGACTCAATGAATTTTTGGATTGTATATTTTTTAAGTTTATTTGTGGTTACTTCTGCCGCTATTCTCGCTCTTGATTTCTTAGAACTAGAGCGATTATAATAGTGATACCAGATGTGGTCTTTATCATTTTTATCAATAATAAAGACTTCACACCCGTCCTTACTTACCAAAACTCTTTGCGATTTTGTGCATTGTGCCTGCAGACGATCGCCGTGCGTATCATAGTAAAAAGGGATAAGATGTTTTTTGGCGTCCGTACATCCCACGTCATCCAAATATTCGTCAATAACTCCCCATTCAATTTCTTGAGGTGTCGGGGAAGTCTTCGCCGGTTTGGGCGGAGGTAGATTGGCGTCATCTTTTTTCTTATTGCAATCTGAATTGATAAACATGGGCGACATCGCCAGCACAAGAAGCATGGCGATTTTGTGAATAACGTTCCGGCGAAGTTTCATGGTGTTTCTCCTTCTTTTTGGTTTGGTAAAGAGTTATTAATTTGGGTTTCGGTTTAATATAAAACCTTAGCACAAAGGCTTAAATTTTGTCAAGACTTGACATAAAACTGAATATTTAGTAGGTTAAATTATTAACTCAAAGGCACTTTAGTCAACTTAGTCAACATTTACAATAATTTTTATATCAGGAGGAAAATTAAGATGAAAAGATTTTTCAAAAGGGCCGTAAATAACGAAGATTCGTCTACTGTAAATGCAGAAAAACCAGGGCATCAACCAGCTGTGGCGGAAGAGGTGCCAGACGAAGAATATAATGTCACTATTGATGAATCTCTTACTGAGATAAAAAAGCGAACTTATAAATGGTTAATTTGGGAAACAATCGTAGTTTTAATAGTTTTGCCGCTTATTTTGGGATTAGGAAATGGAGCTTATTACCAAGATGCTGGCGAGGCTTTTAATTTTTTGTCAGTATATTATCAATTTCTCTTTACCAATTGGTTTATGTTACTTTTAATACCAGTGTTTTTTATTGGACCAGCCAAAATCGGTATGACCAAGAGAAAAATGGCCGTTAGCACTTTAATGCAATTGGCTAAAAAAGCAGGTTTTAATGTCGAAACTGGCAAAGATTTTAAAAAAGCCGAAATTTTTAAAAAGATTTTGGCAGATTCCAGGGAAGCTAATAGATATTATTATTTTTTAGGTTTAATGGAAAAATTTTGGTTTCTTTTGGGAATTTTTATGAGTTTTGTGGTGATAATGTTGTATGTGGCTAAATTTACAAATTTATGGCAAAATATTTCTCTGCCCTGGTATGCCATTGTTTATTTCATAGCAGTTATCTTGGGCATTACGATAATTTTTTCATACATTATAAAAAAAATAATAGATTACTCTCTTGAGGAAATACGTTTTGCTATTTCAAGAGCTATTGCTCAGTATGAAATAGACATTGTTTCTCAAGAAGATGTGACCAGAGGTACTCAAATTCAAGTGTGATTTTATCACCCCCCGGATTTTTTCCGGGGGTTTTTATTTCTCCTCAAATAAAAAATCCTTTATTTACAAAAAAAATTTTAGACAAAAAAAGCCCCCCAATAAATGGGGGGCAATGTCGTTAAATGGTAGTGGTTGAAACCTTGACATCTCTTGTCAAATCTGTGGCACTTTGAATGCAGCTTTTTCCATATTCAATAATCTTGACAAACAGTTCTTTGACTTGTGTTTTAACAGTGTTTATCTCAAGTTTAATTGTTCTTTTGATTTCCTCAATTTCTATTAAAACATTATTCATAAATTTAACAGCATCGTTATAATGTACAAAGGCTCTTCCGGCGGCTGTATTGACTTCAATAAATAAGGTAATCTCTACAGCAAAGATAAATGCCCCTATACCAAGCCATCCGCCCAAGGCATTGTAAGATTCACCGGGTAATGCTTTTGACAATAATAAAGGTATAAGAACAAATTCACTAAAGATATCAAAAATCATAACAGCAATAGACAAAAAAGTGGTGGTTTCTTTTTTTAAGGCCTTTTTAGAAAAATCATTCTTTGTGCCAGTAATTCTTCTGTAAGAAAGTGTTAATGCTGTAAGAAAAAATAATAGTTGGATGACGATTCGGACACCAATAGGCGCGTTGGGTGTAGCCATATAGGCCATATAAATAAAAGTGCCAATGGTCATCAGGGTACCGACGAGAAAGGCCATTTTACCAAGAGGGCTACCTTGTTTTAAAGACCAAAATTTTTCTCCCCAAAAAAAGAGATCAAAAGCACTATCAGCGGCAGCACCTATTTCTGTCAGTTGGCTATTTTTTACTGTGTAAGAATTTTCTAAATCCGCTATCGTTTTCCGTCCATTAGTCTCTATTTCTTTTGCATGATCACGAGCTATGCCCAAAACACGGTTAGTTTTTTCAAGACGGTCTTGAGCAATTGCTCCATGATGATGAAGTTCATTAGCACTGACGTTACTTTGCAAAAAATCTCTGGCGATACCTTCTATTGGATCGTCAACCGCATTGGGTTGTGATATACCATTCAAGGCTTCGCGATATACATAGTCGTACTTACCTTCACCGGGGCCGGGGCGTGTTCTAGTTTGTGGTGCAGCAGACCTTTCATGTGATTGCTGTTCCTCGTCATCCACAGCCTGAAAAGAGTGCTGACCATTCCCATTGCCACCCCTGTCGCTATTCAACAGAGCACCTATAATTCTTTCGTCTTGTTGTGACATTGTTTTTTCCTCCACACTTTATGTTGTTAAAGACATTAATTACAATTCAGTAATGCTTAAACTTAAAACAGATTAAAAATCTTGTCAAGTCTTGACAAAAAACCAATAATATCCTAAGGTTTAATATTACGTTTTTTAACAATCCAATAACCAGGAGTAAATACCATGCAAGCAACAACAAGACATAAAATATTTGTGTTTTTTCTGAAATCTTTCAAAGTTTTGGCGGCGGTAGCATTCTGTATTATTATCTGGCTAGATGACGCTACTGGCGTCGGACAGATAGCAGACCCAGCTGAAAGTTTTGTGGGAATGATTGCTTATTCTATTTTAAGCAATTTTATAAGATCGAAAAAAATGTCTTGGGGCATGGACGATAAATTTATTAAGCGGGGTCAGGGATGAGCTCATATAAAACAAAAATGAGTATGGGTAAGAAATTACTCTACTCTATTGTTATTGACGCCAGCGGCTATTTGCCAGCCTTAATCGCTTGGCTTATGGCTAAAAATATTTCTTTTGGCTTGGCCCAAAAAGATTTGAAACTTTTAACCTTTGTTTGGTTGACCATCGGCGCTATTTTGATTTTTGCTTTTTATAAAAGCAGAATCGGAATTTTTGGTGGCCTAGTGCAAATCATTCAAGGAGTTTTAAAAAGTTTTAACATCATTTCTCTGTCCACTCCAATGCCAGTAGCCACAGCCACTTGGCTGATCACTGGTTGCTATAATGTAATCCAAGCTGTGACAAGTAGCGCAAGAAATTTTCAAAGAAAAAGAGAAAATCGTCGGCAACAAAAAAGATATGAATATCAGGAAAAATCAAGCAAAAGACCAAAACACAAAAAAACTTTTTTGGCCTGGTTTATTTTTCTTTTGCCATTCTTTTTTCTATATGAACACATTGCATGTCTAATTTTTAATGAAACAGGCGTTAATGACGCCACTTCTTATGTAGCCACGGCCTTGTATAATGGCTTGGTTATTTTTCTTCTGATTTGGTATTTGAAATTTAAGATGAAACAAATGCGTAACGATAAAAATAGAGATTCTAAATTTTCTTCCATAAGCACCATAACCAATATTTTGGATTGGTTCAAAACAATTCGCTTTGGTAAAATAATTCTTTATGGTGGATTATTGATTGTCATCAATGTCTTTAATCTTTTGTCACCAATTTTTAATTTTATAACCGATCAGGATATTATTTTTGTTGATCCTATTGTCAAAATTTTTACTGATAAAAAAGAGCGGGCGGAAAATATGCTAGTTGCCCGTGGACAAAGATGGAATCCACCCATGTCTGGCGGTAATCTAAGCACTTGGGTAATACAGGCAGCTGAACAAGAAGACATTCCACTTTGGGTTTTAGCTGGGGTTGTTTCTCAAGAATCGGGTGGTGGCAGATTGGCAATTCCGCCAGGCAGAAGAGGAGAAATAGCAGCTGGACCACTCCAATATCAAAGTCCACATGGTGGTGAAGATATGCGAGTTACTGGCCGTAGTCAGCATTTTATGGACGGTGACAAATACTCTTCAACTTTGGAATGGAAAAGGACCAGACATTTAGCTATGATCTGTGGTTTGCAAATTGGCAGTCCTTTGCCTGACTATTTTCTTGATTGGATAAAATATTTTGTAGTCAGTAGTATTGATGATCGACTTTCAAAAAAAGCTGTCTTTAAGGCAGCCAAAACTCTAAAGAAACGTTATGAGAAACTTAAAGAAAAACACGCTCAAAGCGATGAAACAGAATTGTGGCGAGCAGCCATTGCTACTTGGCCGTTTGGTGAAGGAAAAAAGGCCTGGAACAATCGTAATTCCAGTCTAATTAATCTCTATGTGGACAAAGGCAGAGCATATGCTGCCAAATATGGATCCTGACGTTTCACACGTCAGGATTTTTTTTATTTTAAACACGCCTTGACATAAATTTAATAATTTGATTAGATATAATATTCGACAAAAACATTAATAAATGTTTAATAAATTAACAATTTAGTATTGGAGGTGAAGATGAAAAGACAGATGTTATTGATTTTTGTCCTGGCTTGGTTGGCAACTATTTTTTTCTTTAGTTGTGCAAAAAATGAAAAACCAACAACCAACCAGCAGATAGATCTTCTTAAGGCGCAAGCCGAATTTGAAGTTGTCAGGGGTCAGGCCGCTAAAAACCGAGCAGCCCTTGTGCAGGCTCAAACAGAGAGCCTAAAAGTTGTCGGAAATATTCTGGAAATAAAATCCAGAGCAGAATTGTTAAAAGCACAAGCAGAAAGTCACAAATATAGCGAAGAGCGCTCCACTTATATTATTGCAATCGCTGGCGCTGTATTTATTATTTTGTTAGTTGGGGTTTTTGTTGCCTTAAACAGAACTTCAAAAAGGAACCAAAAATTGCAGGATAATGTAAATCTGTTGGTTAGTTTGGCCGCCCCTAAGTATCCGCAAATACCAGCTTCTGCGCTTGCTCTTTTGACTGGTGCCAGCCAAACAGGCAAAAATACAAATAAACCTACCCAGCCACAAATTGCAGCGAACAGTGCTGGTTCAGAAGGAGTTCCTTCGTTGTCTATTGATATGTGGGAAGATGATGAAGAATTCGCTGATATAGATAATTTACCGGCAAGATGAATGCCCGCATAAAATATCGCCTCGCTCCTCATACTTTTATTTAGGAGGTTAAAATGTTTTTAAGACGTATATTTAGATGGTTTTTTAGATCACATTTTAAAAAAAAATATGCCGAAGATCTTGCAATGTATGGTGGCGATGATAAATCTGGAGAATTAACCATTTATTGTCCAGAATGTCATAAACCATTACCGCGCAATCGCTGGATGAGAAATCCCTATTCCTGGGGATTGAGAAAAAGGTGGTTCTTTTTTGGACATTGGGAAGATGTTACCACGGGCAGTTGTCCAAATTGTGCCACACCCGAAGAGGAGTGGTAAGTAATTTTAGCTCCGGTGTATTTACACTGGAGCTTTTTATTTTAAAAAATTTATTATTCTCTTAAAAAACTACTAATAATTATTTATTAGTCATTATTCTCGAGCACTTGATATTAAACATTAGTGATTGGCTTTATTCATTAGACATTAGTCCCGAGCATTCGGGATTAGTCATTAAATATTTATTCCTCTATCTCCCCTGCCCCAACAACTTCATAATTATTTTTTAATTTGGCTAAAATTCCACAGGGTTTATACAAGACAATAAATTGTCCGGGTGTAATGGCACGGACGGGGTTTTTAAAAGTGATTTTATAATTTTTTTTCTGGATTCCGTTAAAACTTGCCGTTGTGGCAACTTTTAACTCCGCTGGAATGACAATTGGAACAATACACACCCGCTCAAGTTTTGTTTGGTAGCGATGACGAGCCAAACATTTTAAAGGCAATTTTGGTTCATGACCACTTAGCCAATTAATATTTTTAATAGTTGCTGTTTTGCTAAATAAAGCCGGATCATTTTTATCATTAGTTACAATTAAATCATTGTTTAAAGAATCTTTTTTAAGCACATAATATGGTCCTCTGCCACCAATATTAATGCCCTGCCTTTGGCCCAAAGTATAAAGACCTAAACCCTGGTGTTGACCCAAAATTTCGCTTTGCAAATTTTTTATCAATCCAGACTTAAGCTTTAAATTTTTTTGTAAAAATTCTTTGGTGGAACTGTGAATGAAACAAACTTCTTGGCTTTCTTTTTTTTCAGTAACATCAAGTTGCCATTTTTTAGCCATTTGCCTGACTTGGTTTTTGGTGTAGTTGCCTAAAGGAAAAAGTAAATATGGTAATTCTTCTTGAGTTAATAAAGATAAAAAATAGGCCTGATTTTTTTTTATGTCTTTGGCAGTGATTAATTTTATAGTTTTATTGGTTGATTTTAAACGAGCATAATGACCGCTGGCTACGTAATCAAAACCTAAATTTTTGGCATAATTAATCAATTGGCCCAATTTAACTTTTTTATTACAAATCAAACAAGGGCTGGGCGTCTTATTGGAGTTATAACTGTCTAAAAAATAGTCCACCACTTCGTTTTTAAAAATATCATTATAATTTAAAGTGTAGAGCGGAATATTTATTTTGGCGCACACCCGTTTGGCATCTAAAAAAGATTGGGGAGAACAACATTCATTAGCTGATTTTGTTTGTTCGTCTTCATGCCAGAATTTTAAAAAGACCCCGACCACTTCATGGCCTTGATCTTTAAGAATTTTTGCCGCTACAGTAGAATCTACTCCGCCAGACATAGCTACCAATATTTTTTTAGACATAAAATTTAAGAGAGTGCGACTATTTTTTTTCTGTGTTTAATTTCTCTAATTAATATTATACTGCCACATAAAATTGTAGTATAAAATAAATCAGCCATTAAAGTATTTCTAAAAAAAGGCAAACCCATTTCTAAACTTAAGATTAAGCCAGAAAATGTTTTCGGATACCAAGTACTAAAGAGCCAAACTGCTGTGTTGGTGGAAAAAAAGAAAAAAATTGAACCCACCAAACTGGTGGCTAATATATTCAACCAACCTTGATGTTTTTTAAGCCACCAACTCAAGATACCAATGACCGCAAAAGAACCATAAACTACCATCATGAGTTTCCAATCATAAAAATCAAGCATTAAATCAGAAATAAATAGAGCACCAAGTGGTAATATTATTGACCATTTTTTATTTAAACACAAACTGGCTGCCATAGCCACTGCAGCTAGAGGTACAAAATTGGGCGCATGGTCTATGAGGCGAGACATAACACTCAAGCCCAATAAAGTTAAGATAATAAAAATTTTGTTTTTGTGCATATATTTTAAATTAATTTATTTTTTTAAAATTGTGAGGCGGAAAAACGCCATTCCACTTGGTCATTATTTTGCAAGATGTATTTATCCGCGCCAACCATTGGTTGGGCGCCATTAACAAAATATTGCCAATATTTATTTTCCGCGCCATTTTTATAATTGCCTATTTGTTCGACCAAAACACCCATATCGCTATAATTTTTAGTTTGTAAATTCAAAGTTGGGTATTGTTGATTTAATTCTATCAAGGCATCTAAAAGCAAGGTGTCTTTTTTAATTTCTAAAGTTGGGGGTAAGCCGGAAATATCAGCAATTGATAAATTGATAGTAATTTTTTCTTGATTTATTTGCTCCGTAGTTTCTGAATTAAGATTTTCTGCTGGATTTTTTTGCCAGTTAAAGTAAAATAGCAAGCCGGCTATAATTATAATGAGAATAATAACGATTTTGTTAGTTTTAGACATAATTTTATAATAATTTATCTTTATTATACTATATCATTAAATTTTTAAAAAAACAAAAATCCGCCCCCCGATAGACATCGGAAGACGGAATAATTAAATCATTTTTTTAACACACACAACGGGTTAAAACCAAAATGGCTAAGAAAGCAAAAGTGCCAAGAGCCACAGCCACAAACCAGAATTTTCTCATTAAAAGTCCCACAAAATAAAAGCCCAAAGTTGCCACATACAAAATAACAGCTAAAAGCCAAGTTTTCCAGCCCCAACGAGGGCAATAATAGTAGCTAATGGCTGGTATAAGGGCTAAAATTAAGCCCCAGAGCCACCAAATTGCGCTTTTTTTCTTATAACCCACATTGAGAGCCAGTAAGAGCAAATATAGGCCAAAAATCACAGCTGCGGCTAGCAGAAATTTAAAGTGGCAAAAATATAAAAGTAACCAAGAGACGACAGTAGCAATTAAAATTAAGAATCCCCAAGGATAAATTTTAGTCAGATGTTTTTTTTCTTTGGCTACATTATAGAGATCTAAAGCCGAATTTATTTGCCGATAAGCCAAAGTAGCTATGACTAATAATAAAATTATAATTAACCAATTATAATTGGCGCAAGCCAAGCAAAAATTTTCCGCTATTTTATTTTCTCCTAAAATTATTGGTAAATTTTCAGTTGGTTTTTCTACTTCATCACCAAGAGCCAAGCTAGATCCGTCTTGGCTTTGGCCTTGACCTAAATTATTATCTTCAACTTCTTCTCCACCGCCTTGTCCTTCAGGAGTTGTGGGGGTTGGATTAGTATTTTTTTCATCTTCAATAGGACCACCACCATTAGCTTCTGGATTATTATTGTCACCAGTTAAAGGTGTAATCGTGCAATTAGAACAATAATATCCAGCGCTAAGCGTGCTATTATTTTCGCACTGTTCACTCCCATTAACAATTCCATCGCCACAATATGCACCAGTTGAACCACCGCCTCCGCTCGAAGACCCTGAGCCAGTCGAAGGGCTATCAGCTTCCAGAGTACAATTGGCTGTGCAATGATGACCAGAAGTTATACCGTCATTACCATCGCAGATTTCTTCACCTTCACGCACATTATTACCACAAACTGCTTCATCGCCACCAGATCCGCCACTGTAATAGTTGCTAAAGTCGCGATTATTTAAATGTGTGCCTGCGCTGGCTATAATATCAGTATAAAAAATTGGATTTTTATTGGCGTCAACTGGAAAAATTTGTTGCCAGCCAGTTTGTTGCACTTCTTTAATAATATAAGTGCCTATACACAAATCTTCAAACAAATATCGGCCTTCATCATTGGTGCTAGTGGCAGTTAAGAAATTTTCTTGATTATCATAAAGTTTTATTTCCCAGCCTTGCAAGAAAATATTATCTTCTTGATTGCCATTATATTTTTTACCAGAAATAGATGAATCACAAATTTCTCCAGGCGTTTCTTCTATTAAACAAATATTTGAACAACCATCACCAGAAGTTATGTTGCCATCATCACAGGTTTCTCCAGATTCTATTATTTCATTACCACAAACAGAACCGCCACCATTTTGATCTGCTTCTAATGCACAAGTTTTGGTGCAGTGAAAACCACTAGTCACTCCATCTGTGCCATCACAAATTTCTTGATTGTTTTTGATACCATCACCGCAATAAGGTAAATTAATTAAAGTACAACTTGCCGAGCATTCTTGATTGGTGCCTATTCCATCACTGCCATCACAAACTTCCGCGCCATTTTTAACGCCATCACCACAAAATTCTGTGGATTGACAAAGACCCCAGCCACATTCATTAGTGCAAGAACTGGTGCCGACGTATCCATTAACATCAGTACAAGAAATTGGTGCGTCATTATCACATATTTCTGTTGTTTGATTAATTAAACTATCTCCGCAATAAGGAATATATTCTAAAGTACAACTTGAAGTGCATTGATAATGTTCATTAACTCCATCTGTGTTGTCACATTCTTCAGTGCCGTTTTTAACTCCATCGCCACAGGTTTCTCCTGTTACACATTCATTCCAAGCACTGCAAGTTTGATTACAACTTTGAGTTCCAGTTAAACCAGTTTCAGAAGTACAAGGTTGCGTAGTATCCAGTTCACAAACTTCATTGGTATCTAAAATTTGATTACCACAGATTGGTAGATAGTTAGCAAAATCTATATTAACTATACCGTTATGATCAACTAAAGAAATTTGCTGAGAGCCAGTGCTGGGATAAGTTTGTTGCCAACCAGCTTGCACTGTTTCAGTAATAGTATAAGTACTATCTGGTAAACCTGAAAAAGCATAACAACCATCAGCAGAAGTTTGTGTTTGATTAATTGTGCCATTAGTTAAAGTAATATTCCAATTACTTAAAGTTGGCTCGCCAGAATCTATAATCCCATTATTATTTTGATCATTATAAACACAACCAGCAATGGAACCATATTCACTACAAATTTGAGTAGCAATGGAATTATAAATTGTTTCTAAATCAGCTTGATTAGCAGAATGATAATAAGATGCCCCAGTGGTCGCGGCGATATTTTGTAACATGGTTTCATTTATTTCACCATCGTTACCAAGCCCAATAGTAAAAATTTTATAACCCAAAGTCGCGGCTACAGTGGCTTGATTTTCCGCATAAGTAACATCAGCGGTAAATTCTCCATAACCCGGGCCTGCTGGTTTATTAGCCATGCCATCTGTTAAAAGAATCATGACACGGTTGGCTTGAGGATTAGAGCGAGCTGATTTTAATTCATCAACTCCCAATTTAATAGCATCGCCAATATTAGTAGCTCCGCCAGTTATTAAATTATTAATAGCCGTTTGTGTATCTGAATGTATATCAGATAAACCTTTATCTAAAGTTGCACTAGTGGCATAAGAAATTAAAGCTGACTGATCATTATTACCCATTAAACTAACAAAACTATTAGCCGCAGATTTGGCTGCAGTAATTTTTTTAGGATCAATGGCTAAATAGACAGATTCGTGTGGAGCAGATTGGTTTCTAGCATTACACCAAGTTTCACTTTCATTATAAGTTATGGTTTTTACCCATTCATAACCTTCGCTACAAGACGGTTTGTTTTTACAAACCAATTGCCACCAGTCACATCTAGATGTGTAATCCATACTGCCAGAGCGATCAATAATCAAAACCACATCAACTGCCACCGGACACATATTTTCTGTTTCAGCCACAGTATTTATTGGTAAAGCCACCAAAAAAAGACTACTTAAAATCATGGGCAGGATTAAAAACAGTCCGTTAACAGTTGACAACTTTTTAAGCATTAATTTTTTATGTTTTTTAAATAAACGTTTAATTTTACTTTGCTTTTTATACATAGAAATTAAAATTAAAATATAAAATTATATAATACCACTGGCCAATTAGTTGTCGGATTTTTTACGAGCTTTTCTTTTAAGGCTGACCACAATTATAGCTATAAGCACTATTAAAATTAAAATACCAATAATTGTTTTAACTAAATTGCTTTTGGCAAACATAGCTCCCAGCACTATACCAGAATTACCAATAGAAAAACTAAAATTTTTAACTGCCATAGATTCTGTGCCGCGCATAAAAGTTAATTCTGCCAAATAAGCGCCTTTAGCCAAACCATCAGTAGAAATTTTTAGAGCTGGAATTTCATGCAAAGACATAGAACGCACAGCTGCTTCACCTTCTGGATAGGGATAAATGACATTATAAAAAGTTTTTTCATCTTGTTTAATCTTAAATTGAATTGAGGGTGTTAAACTGATGTTGCTTTGATTATCATAAATAATTCTAACACTGATTGGTTCTTTGCTTTTAAAATCAAATTTTTCTGGAATAACCGAAACATCCAGAACAATAACTTCTTTATCACTAACTGTAATTTCTACAGAACGGCTAATTTTTTGGGCCACAGTTGAAGAAGAATCATCATTTTTGCTAGTAGCTTGATCTGGATTATAAACTACAGAAATTTCCCCAGTGTAAGTACCGTTAGCAGCATCACTAGGAATTTTAAACAAAGCCGCCACATCTAAATATTGTCCAGCTTCTATAAAAGTTTCTGTAATGGGATTTTTAAATTCTAAATCATCTTTTTTGTAAAAACTGACCCAAGAGGCAATCTGACCTTCAGCCACTATACCAATCATGGTTTGTTTTTTTTCAGAATTTAATAAAGTCAAAGTAGAGACTATTTCTTGACCTCTAATGCCTTCTGGCACCACAATGGGTTCGGTAATTTGACCAATAGCTTGACCAAAAGTAGGAAAAACCAAGAGAAAGGTTAAGGTTAATAAAGCGAAAGTTAGTTTTTTCATATAGTTAAAGTTTAGCCCAGGTTGGCTAAGACTGGTTAGTTATGAGATATTTAGTTGGCTTAATCTTAAACCCTTAATAAAACTTGTCAAGTGTTTTCTGCTAGGCCAAAACAAATAACAGAAAATCAAAAAATAATCAAGATTTTGATTGCTTAAATCTATTTTTTATATTATTTATAAAACCTCTGGCTCTGGCTCAACAATTATTGGTGTTGGCTCTTGAATTTCCTCAATTGGTTCAGATTCAATATTTTCTGTATTTAAACAAATTGGCGCCTTTTCTGCTGGAATAATTTCTTGAGTATTTTCTATAAGAATTTCTAAAATTTCCTCACTATTCGGCGCCTCGCTTGTTTCTTTGGGCAATTCTAATTCTGATAAAGTTGACGGCAATTCTAAAAAATCACTTTCTAAATTTTCTTCGGCTTCTATCTCTTCTATGTTTTCTGTTAATTCTGCCTCTGCTATCTCTGGCTCTATTAGAGGTGTAAACTCTAAAGGTTCATCAGAAATATTTGATTCTGCAATTGGTATTAAGGTCATGTTTTCATTTTCAATTAATTCTGGCGTCTCCACATTTTCTTGAATCTCGTTTTCTACTCCTTCAGTCTCATCTGTTTCTAAAGTTATGGGGTTAACTGGTTCTTCTAATAAATCATGAGTTTTTAGCCAGGCCAATTCTTCTAGCGTTAATAAATCATATTCAATGGGCGGACAATAATCAGCATCCGAAGTGTCCACGCCACAAATTTCTCCGTTGCTATAACGCGCCACCAGTTTAATGCGCGCTTTGGCAGAGGCAACCCAATATGTATTATTTTCTAACATTAATGATACGCGCCAAAAATATTGGCCCAAATTTGGCGCGCCTGTTTTAATTAAGCCCCAGCTTTGACCGCTATCATTAGAATAATAAATATCAATTTTTAAATCTTCATCATACCCAATTGGGTTATTAGTTTCCCAACCAATTTCATGAGTGCGGCCTACCCACCAAACTTCTCCACCATTGGGATAGCTAACTTGAATGCATTCTGCCCCACCAGATCCAGAAGAATTTTCCACCCTGCCAGTAACTATTTCTTCGTCAGAAAATCCACTCTCAGAATCATAATTTTCCTCATCAGTTTGCCAAGCTTGAAAGGTGAATTTAAAATTGCAAGTTTGCTCAGTTGGGTAGTTAAGCGGACTAGTAATTTTAAATTGCCAAGAATCAAAAAGGTCAGATATTGTTGTGGCCGTGGCTGTAAAATTTTGTAAATAATTACTATAAAAAACCAAATCAGAAGAAGTGGCATTTAAAATTAAATTATTACAAAAGTCAATATCATCTGTCTCAATTTTAAAGCTATATTGAAAAGGCAAATTACCGGCTTGAGCCAAATGGAGTTCAAATTCTTGATCTAAAAAAATTTGACCCAAATCATTGGTGTTTAAAGATAAATCCAAACTGCCAGCTGTTAAATCATTAAAAACCGCTTTTTCAGTATCGCGAAAAAAAGATAAAGTTTGACTAATAATACTCAAACTTAACCAACTTAAAACCATAATTAAAACCAAAATAGATAGTCTAGAAAATGGTTTTTGCCAAAGATTAATTTTTTTTAAGTTTTTCTTTTTTTTCATCTAGATTTTTATTTAATTTTTCAAGGCGTAATCTTTTTACTTCTTGAAAAATTTTTTTTATTTCATCGTAAACAATAATTAAAGCCGGTAAAATCACAATTAAAATAAAACCCCAAGGCTTTTTGGCTGTATCAATGGCGTAGCCGAGATAAGGCACAGTGAGGCAGACTCGACCAATAATTTCATTCGGCAGAATTTCATTGCGATCAGATCCTTTATTAGCATCGCCTTTGGTAACATAGTTTAGACCGCCGTTGACTAGATTTTTTTCCTGAATGCGATGGGTAATGGAGGTCTCACCATAGCGAAAGGTGATAATGTCACCAACCGCGTAAGTTTCAGCTGGCCGAGAAACTACCAAACTGCCGGTTTTGATGGCCGGTTCCATAGAACCTGATTTAACCACGAGAACTTTATAGTTGCCCGTAATAGGGAAAATGGAAATCACTAAAAGTAGCGCGATCAAAATAATAAAAACGAGAAAAGCATTGTAAATGATTTTGAAAACAGACATAATTTAAAAGTAATATTTATGTTCAAGGTGAAAATTATTCAATAGTAAAATCGATATCTGAAGCCATCACCGCAGTCCAGTTACCAAAAGAATTTTGATGGAATGATTCTTCATTTAAAATAAATTTTAAATGATAATCGCGGGCAGGCAAGGTCAAAGTATTACAGGTTGCACGTTCAATTTGTCCATTGACGTCAGTCGCGTCGCAATACGGAAAGCCAGGAGGATCTATAGCGCCATCAAGATTTTGCAGTTGGCTATTATTAGAAGAGCCGCAAGTCCCACCACTGCACCATAAGACATGATAGCTATTATTAACAGTGACATTTTTGGTGACATTACCGCTGGCGTCAGCGGTGATATAATCCCAGACCAGATAGCCTTGGATGCATTTACTGCCGCCATGATAAATGGAATTGGCCAAATAATAAGCGTCATTGGCGGCTGGGGTGCTATTAATATTGGTGTTATCAGTTAGGTTCCACCAACGCCCCAAATAGCCGATAGTTTCGTTGAGGGCATTATCGCCGCTAATCTCTTGGCAGACTGGCGTGGCTTCAAATTTTAGTTGATAGGTGGCAAAAGGTTTCAGGCCAGTGGCAGAGATTTGACCAGTGAGCGGACCGGTTGTGGTGGCAGTATAGGTAAAGCTGACATCGGCCGTGTCATAATCATGGTAGGTGCCATATTGAAGATTGGCAGCCAAACTAGTAAAAGTAATAGTCTTGGAGCAAGTGCCGTTGCCGGGATTAATATTTGGGTTGGTGTCATCACAATCCAATTCAAGATAAGGGCAAGCAGATCGATCTTCGCCCACGCCATAACCGTCGCCGTCAGAATCAGCGCAAACAGTTGGTTCACAAGTGATGGTTTCGTTTGGCCGATCGCCTTGGCGATAATTAATCAGACCCGGCCAATTATCAAAGAGCCAACTATTTGGAGACCAGCCAGTGACAGAGCGGGAATTTTTATCGTAGTTCGCGCAATTGACCAACCAGATTTTTGCGCCAGTGGGATAATTGGTGTCAGGTGAGTTGGGTAAGTTAATGTTTATATTTGATTGTCCGGTCAAAATTAATTTGCCTGTACTGTCAGGATAGCCACTTTGGAAAAAATAACCGGGGTTGTTGCCGGGCCAACCGTCGGCATAATAAATTAAGCAGTATTCAGTGCTCTGGTTGAGACCCACGCCCAAAAAGTCATAATTAAAAGTCGAAGCCATGTAATCATATTTGAGAATACCCATGGTCGTATCAACTAAGGCAACCTCGCCTGGATATTTGTTTTCCATAAAAGACATTTGGGACAAAGGTTCTGGGGCGTCAATTTGGCGCGCTTCCAGCTCTAGGGTGAAATTTAATTTATCGCTTTGGGCCCAGTTGGTGGTGTCAAAAGGAAAATAATATTTTTGGACAACAGTGATTGAATCACCGACTGCCAAAATACCATTGTTCGTGGTACTGGCGCCGGGATCCAATTTTATTAGGCCGAGATAGTGGTCTTTGACTTTATCCATGGTAATGCCAGCTTCTTTAGCTATGACCATTTGGCCATCTATAAACATTTCATAAACCAAAACAGAATCAATATCGTTTTTTGGTTGGCCGCTGTTTTCCGTATCGTACCAACTTTGTTCTGGTTCAATGACACCATTTTCGTCAGTCGTGAGGCATTTTAAAAGTTGCCAGAGTTTAACTGGGTTTTCTCCTTCGTTTTTGATAATCATGGTGAATTCGGCACTATCGCCAGGTTCAAAATTGGTCCAAGTGAAATTTTTGGTCCAATGGAGCTCGTCATTGATCGAGATTTCCACAGTGCCGGCGCTATAAGTATTGCCACGACTGGTTTCATTATCTGAGAAAAAAGCCATGGTGCCACCAATAGCCAGAACTGCAATCACGCTGATAATTAAAAAACTGAAAATAATTTTACGCATATTATTTAATTGTTAATTTTAAATTTAAAAATTTTTAATAAATCTTAATTTTTAAAACCTTTGGCACCCCCCGATGAATAAAATATTATCGGGAGGTAAAAAAGTTTCAAATTTATATCCCATCAAGATCATCATATTTTACCAGAGTCATATCAAACAAAAATTTGTCCAGATTGGTCCAAGATAGGGTAGTGTCGACCAAGCTGTCGGTTGGTACTAACCAAACTTTGGCGCCGACTGGATAATTAGCATCAGCTGTCTGGGGAAGATCGGTGGCAAGATTAAATGATTGTCCAGTTACTGCAATGTTGCCGCCGCTAGCGGTCAGGGTATTGCCGATCAAGACAACAGTTTTGGAGGTTGTCCATGGATCTGGATAGTAAACTAATTGATAGCTACCAGCAGCTAAACCAGTCGCGTTGAAGCTATAGTTGAATTCATTAGCAGCGACTTCATAAGTCAAAGTACCAGTTGCGCCGCCAGGAACCCAGGTGGTAGTATTTTTCGCGGACAAGTTGGCAGTAGCATAAACCTTGCCATTTTGTTCAGTAGTGCCAGGCGCTGGAGCATCAATTTGTCTGGCTTCTAACTCTACATCAAATTTCATAATATCGCCTTGAGCCCAATTGGTAATCATTGGTTGGCCAGCATCATCCCAAGTCATCAGATGATAACTTTGGCTGACCACTAATTTTTCATCAACGGCTAAACCAGCGGTGCCGGTCAATTCTACCCAAGTATCAGTGACATTATCCACTCGAACTTGATCAGCTTCATCAACTAATACTTCCCAACAGTTGCCCTCGGCAATAGGCGCTCCGTTGCCTTTGTCATCATCGTTATTTGTTAAACATGCGCACGGTGCACCGTTTTCACCCAACTCAGCACCTATTTTACAAATCGCCATGTCGTAAATCATGAAAGCGGATAGGTTGTTGCGTTCCACGTAGGTGCCTTGGCACTCTTGATTAGGACCAACTAAACCCCCGCCCTCAATATACTCTGGTTCAGAAGAGGCACCGCAAAAAGTATCATCACCGCCTTCATTGTTTATACCAGTAATTTTTTTCCAGACTTTGGCCGGGTTAGTGCCAACATTCTCAATAGTAAAATTCATATAATTGGTCTGGCTGGGCTTGTCTAAATAATTTTCCCATTTGGTGGTCCAAGGGTTTTCACCATTAACATTGATATCAATTTCGCCTAAGGTAAAAGTATTACCTGTTGATTCTTCGGTATCGCTAAAGAAAGCGCCAGTCGCGCCAGCCACTAGAGTGGCCACGGCCGCAATCATAGCTAAACTTATAATGATTTTTTTCATAATTTTTTAAAATTAATTTATTATTTTATTATTTAATCTAAAACGCTTAAATTAAAACGATCATTCGACCTTTTTAAAAATATATAATTTAGAGCGATTTGAGATTGTTAATTTATTTAATTTTGTTTTTTTTAAACGCCGACCTTTAAAAAATTTTAAAAATATTTATTATAAACTATTAACTGCTTTGGGTGTGCCGCCAACATTTAGACTAGTCTGCCAATTAGTGCCAGTCCCCCGCTCCATAGTTTTTTTAGCTGGGCCATCGCCGGCTATCCAAGGCAAACTGCCAGCTGTATCAATTAAATTACTTGAGTTATCTTTTAAATCTAAAACCTCGCCACTATCACTAAGGGCGCCTGAATAAATTTGATCAGCTGTAATATCTGGCACAGTTGTCTCATCTGTTCTCTCTAATAAAAAATATCCATTAGCCAAAAGCGTGCCACTTAAAGTAATGGCTGGTGCGCCATCTTGGGCATTAAGCGTCCAACCAGTTAAATCAATATCTTGGCCAGTCATATTTCTTAATTCCAGCCATTCATCAGACGAAGAAATAGTCGTGCCCATCCAAGCCACTTCATTAATTATTACATCACCCGCTTGAATACCAATTGGTGTCATATCTGTTTCATCATTATCATTAGGGTCATAAGACACGGAATTATTAACATCGCCGTCGCTATGACAACCAGAATCATTTGCATCAATAAATAAATCACCGTCATCATCAACTCCATTACTGCAAGCAGGAATTATTTGATCTGCTTCTAATATACAAGTTGGCGTGCAATGAAAACCAGTACTCACCCCAGCTGTATTATCGCATTCTTCTAGGCCATTTTTAACGCCATCACCACAAAATTCTGTGGATTGACAAAGACCCCAGCCACATTCATTAGTGCAAGAACTGGTGCCGACGTATCCATTAACATCAGTACAAGAAATTGGTGCGTCATTATCACATATTTCTGTTGTTTGATTAATTAAACTATCACCACAATAAGGAATATATTCTAAAGTACAACTTGAAGTGCATTGATAATGCTCACTAACTCCATCGGTGTTGTCGCATTCTTCATTATTGTTTTTAATATTATCGCCGCAATAAGCACTTGGACCACTTTGACAAACTCCAGCTTTTAATTGTTGAAACACTTCATCTAATTCGGCCGAAGTTGGCGCGAAATAATATTGCCCGCCAGTTTTAGTAGCAATTTCTTGCAACATGGTGGCATTAATTTCTGAATCCAATCCAATGGTAAAAATTTTAATACCCAAAGACGCAGCCACATCTGCTTGGGCCAAAGCATAAGCTACATCAGGCGCGTATTCGCCAAAACCAGGACCCGCTGGTTTATTGGCTCGGCCATCTGTTAAAAGAATTATAATCTGTTCGGCCAAAGGATTAATTCTTGCGGAAGTTAATTCCTCCTTAGCTAATTTAATAGCGTCGCCAATATTAGTGGCGCCTACAGCTATTAAACCATTAAGTGCAGTTTTAGTGGCTGGATGATTATTAGATAATTGCTGATTTAAAACAGCATCATTAGCAAAAGATATTAAACCAGATTGATCGCTTAAACTCATCAGTGACAGAAAATTATTAGCCGTGTCTTTACTGGCTGTAAATTTGACTGGATTATATTCTGTCCAAACAGCTTGATGAGGAGAGGATTGATTTCTAGCCAAACACCAATCTTGACTTTGATTATAAGTGGTATTTTGCACCCATTCATATCCTAAACTGCAACTGGGTTTATTTTTACATTTTAATTGCCACCAGTCACAACGCGAACTATAATCCATAGAAGCCGAACGATCTATAACCATCATGACATCTAAATCAAAATGACACATACTGGGCAAAGAACAATTATTTTGACAGGCATCACTATTATTAGTATTGCCATCATCGCATTGCTCTAAAGTTTGATTAACCACGCCATCACCACAATATGGTAAGCGCTCCAAATGACAAGTTGTGGTGCAAGTATAACCAGAAATTACTCCATCAACTCCGTCGCATTCCTCACCATTATTTTTTATACCATCGCCACAATATGGGCCATGTAAAGTTATTGGCTGACAACTATTGGAGCAATATGTGCAACTACCGCTATAATCTGGCGTGCAGGCTTGGCCATTATTACCATTGTCATCACATAGTTCATGACCGCCCCAAACATAGCCATCGCCACAAGTTGGTAACGAACAATTATTTAAACAAGCATCAGCGTTACTTTGATTACCATCATCACAAGGCTCGTCTAAATTTACAATCCCATCGCCACAACTTGGCAATAAGCATTGATTACTACAACCATCATCATTAATATTATTGCCATCATCACACTCCTCACTATTATTTAAGATACCATCACCACAAATTGGCAACTGGCAACTATTGGTGCAAGCATCATCATTAACACTATTGCCATCATCACACTCTTCGTTAGTATAACCAACATAACCAGTATCGACTAAATTATTACCGCAATTAGGCAGATAATTAGCAAAATCATAACCAACCAAATCAATGGCTCCGGTGAGATTTATAGAATAATTACCTATGGGATAAGTTTGTTTAGAAATTACTCCAGTTTTTGCGCCTTCACTTAAAGTGTAATTACCCAAAGGCACATTAATAAATTTAAAACAACCAAGAGCGTCAGTTTTTTGGGTCATGGTTGTTTCATTAGTTAAATTGATTTCCCAATCAGCAATTGTGGGTTCACCTGCGTCAATTTGTCCATTATTATTCACATCTTCATATTTACAACCAGAGATGGTGCCATACTTACAAACATCTAAAGCAATTTGAGCAAAAATATCTTGCAATTCCAAGGCTGTGGGAGAAAAATAATATTTGCCACCAGTTTTTGTGGCAATTTGCTCAAGCATAGTGGCATTAATATCAGCTCCAAGACCAATGGTAAAAATTTTAATACCGGCGAGAGCTGCCGCGTCAGCTTGAGTTAAAGCATAAGCCACATCTGGCGCGTATTCACCAAAGCCAGGCCCACTTGGTTTATTAGCCATGCCGTCAGTTAAAAGAATCATAATTTGTTCAGCCAAAGGATTAATTCTTGCTGAAGTTAATTCATTATTAGCAGATTTCAGAGCGTCACCAATATTTGTCGCACCCACTGTCACTAAATTATTAACAGCTGTTTGCGTTAAGGCATGATTATTGGAAAGTTGTTTATCCAAAGTGACATTGGTAGCAAAAGAAACCAAAGCTGATTGATCATTAACTCCAAGTAAATTTAAAAAACTATTAGCAGTTTGTTTGGCTGCCACCATTTTAACTGGGCTATAATTTGTCCAAACCGAATTGTGTGGCGCGCTTTGATTTCTAGCATCGCACCAACTTTTAGTTTGGTTGTAGTCAATATTTTTAACCCATTCATATCCCAAACTGCAACTCGGTTTATTTTTACATTTTAATTGCCACCATTCACAACTGGAAGAATAGCTCATAGAAGCCGAGCGATCCATAACTAAAACCAAATCCAAATCAAATTCACAAATGCTAGTGCCTGGTAAAGTGCAATTATTGCGACAAGCATCAGCATCTACACTGTTGCCATCATCGCATTGTTCACCGACTTCTGTAATTCCATTACCACAAACAGCTGAAACAGTAAAATTCAAAATTAAATCCGTATCAATTGTTTGGGCTGTAGCCTTATTGGCTAGCGGCCAAAGGCCACTAAAACACATTTGTAAAAGAAAAACAAAAACATAGCAAAAGGTTAAACTACGCTGCCATTTTTTTAATTTTTTCATAGATTTTTTTCTTGACTCAAATTTTTAATATTTAAGACAAGTTAAGATTAATTATTAAAATATCGAGCATTATATTTTTAATAATTCATCAAAGGAGAGTTCCTAATGTTGGTTCAAGGCTCCCCGCCTTGCCGTCGAGGCAGGTGCCTTGAATAAACACAAGACGAAGTAAATATTTGCGTTCTATCCCCTCCTTTTCAAGGAGGGGCTTAAGTCCCTTAAGGGACAAGGGGGTGGTTATAGCACAAAAATAAAATTAGTTTTGTCTTAATACTATAACCACCCCGGTCTCTGCTCCGCAGAGTCACCCCTCCTTGAAAAGGAGGGGATAATTTGTTAGTTCCAGTCTCCTGACTGGAGCTTCAATGTTCATTAGCGTAATTAAAATAAAATTTATAAATATTTTTACGGCGCAGTTACTTGACAAGTCAAAGCCTCGACTTTCTCTGCTGTTAAAAGCATTTGCCCAGCGTAAGAAAGAGGCAATTCAGTTGGAAAGTCCAAAACTTCAATACCAAAATCTAAAGAATTTGTTTCTCCCAATTCTATAACTTTAGTTAAAGCTGTAGGTGTGTTTGGTGTGTAGTTTATAAAATCAGAATCACCAACTCTGGCTTGATAATTAACATTCCAATTATTATTTGTCATGCCTAAACCAAAATCATTTTGCTCTACAATTAAACTCATTCTAGTGTTGCCTACATTTCTAATGGTGGCTGGGTTGGCTTGCCTTGGCGTTTCAAAAGTCATATTGCCACTAATAATTTTGGGCGTGTATTGTTGCACTGGGCCATAATTAATATTATCAAAATCTACGCTATAGGCTGTTAATTCTAAATATTTAAAAGTGTTATTAAAAATTGGACTTTGATTCTCCAAGCTATCTTTAGCCCATAATTGAACCAAATAATTGCCAGCTGGATCATTATAGGCCAAACTCGTATCTTGGCAATAAATTTGCGCTTGACCATTTTCTAAAACACTATCTGGAGCGCAAAGCCTATCCAAATTCATACCGTTAGAAAATTTTGGTAGATTAGCGTTATTGTTTTTAATTTTATTGCATAATAATTCTTTGGCCTGAGTTTGGCTCAAGACATTTAAACTTAAACCAGCATTTAATTTTTGTCCGCAACCCTTAATATTTGCTGATTCTTCTGTTGCAAAAGCCACATCTGGATAATAAACATCAGCCCAAACAGATTCTGTCACAGCTGGTCCGCTACCCTTAACCACGAGGGCGCAAACTGTTAAATTTTTATTAACTTCATATTGTCCAGAAGGTAAAAATTGACTGCCGGCTTCATCATTATCATCAACGCCTAAATATTCTAAGCCCAAATTTTTATCTGTGGTCATTTGCCAACTGGCCAAAATTCTTGGACCAACCAAAGGCACGCTTTCCATATTTAAGTTAATAGCGCTACCTGTTCCCGAAGAAGAATCATTATTAACAGTTGGCACTGTGTCTAAAATTTCTTGATTTTCTTCAGCTAAAATTATTGGTTCTGTAGTTGTGGCAGTTGGTTCTTCTGTTTCATTATTCAAAATTATTGGTTCTGTGGTGGTAGCTGTGGGGTCAGTCGTGGTTGCACTTTCAGCCAAAGGATTTTCTGTTGGTGGTAAAATAATTTCTTCAGTGGTGGTCGCCACGGGGTCTGTTGATGTAGCTGATTCATTTTCCAAACCTGTTAAGGGATCTAAATTTTCTAAAACAATTGGTTCAGAATTATCTGGATTAATAATTTCTGCAGGCGTGGTTTCTTCTGGTTCTAAATCTTCAGCCAAGGCCAAAGGAGCATTAAAAATCAAATTACTCGCTAAAACTAATTGACAACTAACAACAAGAATTAAGCCGGAAACAAAGATTTTGTTGTTGAATATTTTAGTTAAGTGTTTCATATGATTATATGTATTTAATTTTAACACTATTGATTGATTTTATAAAATTTATTTTATGTGTCATCCCGTGTTTGTTGTCATCCCCGCCCTTTTTGTCATCCCCGCGAAGGCGGGGATCCAGGCAAGATGAACCAGTATTTTAATAAAACTTATAATCGTTGATAATTCCCTTTTAAAAAGTTTCATGGATTCCCGATCCGCCCGCCTTGGATCGGCGTGGCAGTCGGGAATGACACAAAGGAGAGTCTAATTTTTTTCATCTCGCGTTCTTTGTCATCCCCTCCTTTAAAACTAAACAAGAGGTGTTTGCGTTCTATCCCCTCCTTTTCAAGGAGGGGTGACTTTGCGAAGCAAAGACGGGGGTGGTTATAGCGTTAAGATAAAGTTATTTTTTAATACCATAACCACCCCCTTAGCCTATCGGCTTAAGCCCCTCCTTGAAAAGGAGGGGATAAAAAACAGTGAAGGTCTAAAGCCAAATTACTTTCGCTTCAAACCTCCAGAGGCGTCCCTAAAGGGACACCTCTTGGCTAAATCAGATAATTATTATGCACCACAAACTAAATGTGGTACGTACGTACCTTGTAAAGTCATACTACCTGAGTAAGGACCCGAATGGGTTGGTGGAAATTTATTAACTAAAATGGAGAAATCCATTTCATTAAGTTCTGATAAATCCAAATCTTTGGCTAGAGGAGTGAAAGAACCAGTTGCAGTATATCCTTGTTCATAGGCTGGTGAATATATTGCCCAATCGAACTCACCATTACCAATTCTAGCGTCATATTGAACATTCCAATTGCCATTAGTTTTACCAAAGCCCATGTCATCTTGTTTGACACCAATATTTACTCTGGTATTACCAATATTTCTAACTGAAGCTAAACCGCCCCATGATAAATCACCATTAATAATTTTGTGAGTACCCAATCTAACACTACCATAATTAATATTACTGAAGTCTGTCTCAAAAGCTGTTAATGGTTTGTATTCAAAGTAATTTTCCAAAATATTTTGTAAACCAACCTTATCTGAACCTACTGCCCAAACTTTATACATACCAGCTGGATCTTCATAAGAGAGATCTTTTTCAGCACAGAAAACAGCAGCTGTTTCTTTTTGTAATTCGCCATCAGCCTTACAGATTTCGTCATAGTTATAAGGACTGGCAAAAGTTGTCAATTCTGTTTGACCATTACGTACTCTATTACAGAAAAGTTCAATACCATCAGTTTTAGACAATTTGGTCATTTTGTCTTCTTGCATTAATTTGCCACAACCCAAATTGGATTGATTGGTTAATGGATAATGACTATCTCCTAAATCAACGTTCTCTGGATAAAAAACATCAGCATAAACAGCACCTGGATCAGTAGTAACATCAGCTAAACCATCTGGATCTGTTACCACGGCACAAATAGTAATTCTCTTGCTAACATCTTTAACACCAGAAGGAACGAATTGAGCGCCAGGAACTGTCATATCGTCATCAACGCCTAAATATTTATTGTTAGCGTCTTTGGTAGCATTCATTTCCCATTTAGCTTTGACAATTGGATTAAGTCCACCAGAAGTGTCTTGAGTCAAACCAGTACCAATACCAACAGTAATATCACCATTTGTGGTAGCTAACGCTGGGCTGGAAACTAAAACCATGGATAAAACCATAGTTAAAATAATTGCTTTTTTCATATTGTTTAAATTTTTTAATTAAACCAATAATTATGTTTAAAAACACATTCGTTGGTTTAATCCTTTTAATTTTAAATTTTTAATTTAATTATAAATTGTCTTGGACTAACTGCCAGGGGCAAACAAGGCAGCCTTCGACCTGTTAAAGTCCAATTGAATATTTCTTTGTCTCTAGACAAGAAATAAAAAGCCCCTAACAGAAAAACTCCTTTTTCCTTAAAAGACAAACTTTTAAGAAGTTTTTGTGTTAAGGGCGTGGTTGTCCATTTAGGGACGTGTATACCCGTTAGATTTTTAAATTTTCAATTCTCTATCTATTCAAAATAATCTGTTTCTACATTTTCTGGATAATTATTAGTATTTAAATCATTGGATATACACTTAATATTAATTTCTTTACTAGTCATGCTTAAAGTCCTACATTCTGTTCCGAACCGCAACATAACCAAAAAGAACATAGTAAATCTGGT
>DAOOOW010000005.1:0-53820 GCA_035387885.1 bacterium | reverse complement strand
ATGAAATATTTAAATCAAAAACCTAATGTTGCACTTTGGAATAGAATTCAGAAAATTTAAAACCTTCTTTTGTCGTTCCGACCGCAGTGAGCCCCGGAATTTATGGGGTAGACGAAGTGGAGGAATCTAAAACAGATCCCTCGGTTTAAAGCAACCAAAGTAGTCACTCGGGATGACAAAAGTGCTGAAATTTATTTAGGATTTAGTGCTTATAATTTATTTAGAACTTGGAATTTGGAATTTGGTGCTTACTCCTTGAGTCTGTGGATAAATATATTAGTCCACTTTTTTGTTTTATGGTATAATAAATCCAGCACCAACTTTTTGCTTTTTGAATTATTTATCATTTAAAATAAATTAATTTTTTATAAAAAAAGATTTATTAAATTGTATATTGTATATAACTAGTAAGCAAAAAGTTGGTGCTGGATAAATTCAAATTAAAGAATAAATTTAAAGGCAATTTAATGACTAGTCCATTGCCTGAATTACCAACAGAAAATGACTTTGATTACAACCCAGAAAGTGAGGTTGATTTTGATGTTTTAAATAAAAATTATCAGAAAAAAAATATATATAATGAAAATAATAATAAGGGCAAAAATTTTTCACCAAAATTTATTTTAAGTTTTTTGTTTTTAATTGCCATAGGAACTTTAGCTTATGGTTTTTATAGTTTATCTAGTCGTATTTATCAAAGCGACAATTTGGCTGAAGCCGAGGCAACAGTTGTGCCTCAAACAGATAATTTCGTTGACCAAATGGCTGAACAAAAAAATCTAGACACAGATAAAGATGGTTTGAGTGATTATGAGGAAACTAATACTTATGAAACTTCGCCTTATTTAGCTGATACAGATTCTGATGGTTACGATGATAAAACAGAAATTGAGCGCGGTCATGATCCACTTTGTCCAACTTTAGACAATTGTCGAGGAGATTGGACAGGCAAAACTCCCACGGAAGCTGATATTCCCACTAATATAGAAACAGAGAATTTAATTAATAATACTTTAGCAACAGAGAATACAGAAAATGCGGCTAATGAAGAAGCAAATAGTTCTTCAAAATTAACAGCCGAACAATTACAAGCTTTAAATAGTTTAACTGCTGCGGAAGTACGCGAACTTTTAATATCTGAAGGTCAAGTTTCTGAAGAAGAATTAAGCGCTATTGATGATGAAACTTTGATGCAAATTTACAAAGAAGCTCTGGCAAGCGAACAGCAATAATTATTTATTAATAAATAAATGAGAAAGAAATTCTTTATTGCCATATTTTTCCTAACCGTAATTTTAAGCGGGGTGTTTTTAAATTCTGCGTTGATTGTCAAAGATGTTAGTGCAAATGGATATGGTTATGATACAGAAGCAGCCTATGATAAGTTTTTTGAAGAAGCAGGTAAAAATGCAGGAAAAGAAGTAAGTTCTGCGGTTACTGATTCATTGGCTGAATCGCCCAAAGGCCCTTTTGATGATATTAGTGCCGCCTTAAGTAGAATGTGGACTGCTATAAAAAATAATCTAAAAGAAGCCAAGGATACTGCTGGTAAGATTGCTTATAAAAATTCCTTAAGATATTTTTTAAACAAAGTAGCCTATGATACAGCCACCTATATTGCCTCTGGCGATAAAGGCCAGAAACCTTTATTTATTTCTGAAGGTTGGACTAAATATTTTCAAAAGGTTGGTGATGAGGCTGTGGGAGATTTTTTTTATCGTTTGGGTAAAAATGTTTGGGGCAAAAATTTATGCGTGCCCTGGGATCCACTGGTGCAAATAAATTTAACTGTGGCAGCTAAAAAAGCCACAGAGCCAAAAACAGGTACTACTTGTAGTTGGGTGCAGATTAAGAAAAACATGAAAGATTTAAGAAAATTAAGTTTTAATGAATTGGTTAAATTTTCTGATCATTTTAATCCTAGTTCTAATGAACTGGGCACCTATCTAAGTCTTAGAACTGGTTCTCATACTTACAAAGTTGAAAAAGAAAAGGAAGACAATTTGGTGCGTATTATTGAAGGTGGTTTTAAATCTGTTACCAATCCTATTACTGGCACTATAAAAACTCCAGCTGGTTTGGTTGGGGAAAGTATGAAAGTGGCTTATCAAAAAACATTTACAGCTGCAGAAACTTATACTGGCTCGCCAGTGGCTGATGCCATTGGCACTTTTACTAATACTTTAGTTTCCAAATATTTGGAAAGAATATTTAAAAAAGGCTTTAATCCAGAAGGGGTGGCAGTGGTTAGTGATTTTTGGTCTTTGGGTGGTAAGCAAGCAGCTGCATTATTTTTTAGCGAATTGGCTGAACCTGATTATAAATTTAATGTGGGTATGAGTTTAGATGAGTTGACTAGTCAGGGAGAACAGCAATTTAATGCGGTGATTACTGATAAATTTCGCCAAGCTATAGAACAAAAATGCACTCTGGGACAGGCCATGGGTTTATATGATCAGAATTCTGATTTATACCGCGAAGAATGTTTAGATGGCCAAAAACCATTAATAGATCCTCGGTTGATTTTGGGTTATGGAGATAAAGATGTCCAACCAGACATTAATAGTGGTCTGTCTTACCGCACTCTTTTAGTTTTAAGAAAATTTAGAATTATTCCAGTGGGCTTTGAATTGGCAGCTGAATACTATAATAATTATGGCAGGTATGAGGATGGTGCCCCATCAACATTTACTTTAAAATATGCTACAGATAATTTTGCTAACCAAGATAATCCGGATTCACCATATAAAGGTTTGGTAGATCCTAGTTGGTTATTAAAATTTCCCATAACTCGTTGCAATAAAGAAGGAGCTGGGCCAGTAATTTTAAGCAAATTTTTTGCTTATTGTGCTTCAGATAGTAGCAAAAGCGAAGCGGATTGCGAGCCTAATTATCGGGTCTATGCCTTACAAAGATTAGATTATTGCGCTGATTATGAAACTTGTTTAGATGATCGCGGGGGCAGTTGTGCGGAAACAGATTATGGTTATTGTTTGGAAGAAAAACCCGTTTGGAATATTAAAGGCGATATCTGCCCTGATAAATATTATGCTTCCTGTCAAACTTTAACAGCTGATGATGATAATTCGAGTGAGGTTTCTTATTTGTTAAATACAGTTTCTGGTTTAAATAGTCTTTGTGATGCTAATAATGCGGGTTGCCGTGAATATTGCACTAATAGCGCCAAGCCATTTGCTGAAGATAGCTGGACTTGCATATATGAAAGAGATAATAGAGAAATTGATGACAGAGTTTATCTGACTAGCGCTAGTCAATCTTGTCAAAGCTCCAATGATGGTTGTAGTTTAATTTACAAAAGTTCTAGTAAAGATGCTGCGGAAGTAGAAGCAGCTTTTACTAGTCAAACTTATAGTAATTTAGAGAAAAAATATTTAAAATTAGCTCCAGATTATTATGCTTGTGAAGGTTATAGTCAGCCAGTTAGTGGTGTGACTACTAAAACAGATTGTCTGAGCCCAAATTTTTGGCGCGATGATTTAAATATTTGCGTCGTCTCTGGTTCTAGGGAATGCGCCAATTATACTAAAATGTGCGCGGCTACAGATGTTAGTTGTAAATTATATTCCTCAACATCTAGTCAAGATCCGTCTGTGCCCGCAGTTATTGTGTCTAAAGATTGTTCAGCTACAACTACTGGAGATTGTTCTGATGAGACAGACACGGCCATTACCTGGAATGATGAATGCCCTGCAGTTTGTGTGGGTTATAAAAATTATTATCAAGACAAAACCCAATTTGAAAGTAGCGCCGATGTGAGTTTAATAGCAAATGGTGTAACTTGTTCTGCGCCTGGTTGTGATCAATTCACCAATTTAGATGAAGTGGCTAAAGGCGGGGAGGGTATTGAATATTTTTCCTATTTAAGACAATGCGTTAAGCCAGATACTGATGATCCTAACCAAAAAATTTATTATACTTGGGAAGGCTCTGATACTTCTGGTTATCAACTTAAAAAATGGTTACTTTTGACAGAAGGCGGAGTTATTAAAGGAGAAACTTGTGTTAATTTAGCAGGCGGAGATTGTCGAGAATTTTTTGATACAGATTTAAATTCTAGTCGCATTTTATATTCCAGCACTATTGTTATTACAGATGATTGCCACCCATATCGAAGAACTATTGCTAATAGAGCAGATTGTGAAAATCCTGAGACTAATGGTCGATGGGAAAATGGTGCTTGTATTTATTTGGCTGTACCTTCAGAAAATAAAGCTTGTGGCAGTAGTAATAATTTATGTCGAGAATATAAATCTAATAAAAGTTATAGTTATGAAAAATTAATTAGCAGTTCGTTTACCAAAGCCGCAGATTTGGATAATTGGACTGGCGGAGTGATATCTAATGAGTCTTTAAAACGCAATGATTATTCTTTAAAAATAGCTACAGAAGTTAGTCATGATTTGGATACAGGAGATTTGGCAGAGGGACAAACATATATTATAGAATTTTTGGCTAAAGGTAGCGGAACTTTAAGTGTTAAATTTCAGGATGGCGGTGAAGAGGTAATTAGTGAGGGTGTTAGTTTAAATGATAGTTGGTATCCTTTTAGTTTAAAATTGCCTAATAATAATTTGGGTTTAACAGCAGCAGAAACTTTGAATAAAAAAATTGTGATTAGTGGTAGTGGTTATGTAGATAATATTATTTTGAAACGCATGGATAAAATTTATTTAATCAAAGATTCTTGGGAAGTTCCGGCTATTTGTGATTTGCCTACAGTTGGCGCTCAAGTTGGATGCGAGTCTTATCGGGATAGCAATAAGCAAGATGTCAATTTGAAGAGTTTTAATAGTTTTTGTTTCGAGGATGTGGTTGGTTGCGAAGAAGTAATTAAAACTAATAATTATTTAACCCAAGTTGCTAATTATGAAAAAAGTTATTTAGTGCCTAATGATAAATTTAAATGCGCTGCCACTGATCTTGGTTGTACTAAGCTTGGTTTAATTACACCCACTAGAGAAGACCCACAAAAATACAGTTTTACCAATGTTTATAAAAAAATTAATCCTGAACAAGCGGATTTAGAGCAATGTTTGGCTGATGAAGTTTTTTGTCAAAGTTATAACGAAGGAGCCTATAATTTTCAAAACCCCACCTTTTTTACTTGTGAGTTTAAAAATAATGAATGGTTTAAAAGTGGTACTAATGAATTGTGCAACAGATTTGACGAATCTCCTTTATCTGAAAAGCATTGTTTGGGGGGTAGACCAATTGACGGCACGAATAATTGCGAAGAAAATGCTGATTGCACCAATTTGGCTTTGCCAGGCATGCCAGGACTGTGTACTAGCTGGGTGGGTATGTGCACAGATAATAGTTCGGGTTGTCGAGAATATCAAGATCCGCAAAATCCCAAAGATTGTGACAATAGCTTAATTAATTATGCGCAAAAATATTCCGAAGAAGTAATTGAAAAAAATGTTTGCAATTATTATTATTATAAAAATGTTGAGGCTTGTTCGGAAACAAATGTTAACCCCAATAATGGTTGCGCTGCTTTTAATGATACAGCTAATGAAAATAAATATATTAGAAGCGGCAAAGTTTGCCAGGATAGCCACACTTCTTGTGAGGTTAATGCCGATTGTCCTAGCGGCGAATCTTGTGTTTATACCAATACCACAGATTAATAATTAACTCTATAAAACCATATGACAGAAGAACCAATGTTAATTAATAATAATTACCAACCTAAAAAATGGTGGTGGATTTTAATTGTAATTTTAATTGTTTTAATTATAGCTTTTGGTATTTGGCTATTTTTGAAAGATAAAAACAAAGAGGAGACCGAAAATATTTTAGAGCAAAAAAACAGCCAGATTACCGAGGAATCAGAAGGCGTGACTAAAAAAATAAGTACTAGGCCAGCTAGATTAAGTTTTAAAACTAAGTCACCAGCTGTAACTAGTGGCCAAGAACTAAATGTGGAGGTTTTATTAGATACTCAAAAATCTAATATTGTGGTGGCTAGTGCTTATGTGGCTTATGACCCCAATTTTTTACAATTAAAAAATTTAGATGTGAATAATTCAGTTTTAACTATGGGGATCAGGGCTCAAAAAAATACTGGTTTAGTAGAAATTATTAGAGGTATTCCTGGTAATGCCAATCCTGATGATACTAATAATGGCTATACTGGTACTGATGGAGTTTTGGCAACTTTAACCTTTAAAGCCTTAAAGAGTGGCCAGAGTGTTATTAGTTTCCAGCCAGAAAAATCACGTTTAATTTTAGATGATGGCTTGGGTTCGGAAATGACCACTGCTTTAAAAAATTTATCATTAAATATAATTGATCAATAATAAAAACAAATCATAGCAATATTTATGTCAGATTTAGATCAAGAAATTAAGGGGCAAGATTTTATGCCAGTTAAAAAACCAAATTGGTGGCAGCGTTTTTTGATGTGGTTGTCCCTTTTAAGACCCAAACACAAATTTGTTTTGATTTTAATTATTATTTTGGCTCTAACTGGAGTAGTTTATTTTTCTTTAGCTGCTTTAATTAAATATGATTCAGAAGATACAGGGGGGTCTATGGTTAGCGAAGATGATAACAGAGTTACGGCATTGCCTACAGATCTGGTTATACCCATAGAAAATGGTGCTTTGTTTTTGTATCCTAGTGGCGGCAATTTTGAAGAAGATAGCACTTTTGATATAGATGTCTATCTTAAGAGCGCCAGTGTGGATATTGTAGCCATAGCTGCCCATATTAAATATGACCCAGCTTTATTATCTCTGGAATCAGTGATTACTACTGATGAATTTCCCCAATCTGGTGTTGAAGATAAAAATAAATTAGAAGGTTCATATAATTTAATTAGAGGCACCTATGGCAATGGCCTTGATGGTGATGGTAATTTGGCGCCAGAATTGGATTACCGAGGAGCTAGAGGTGTCTTGCCTGTAGCGACTTTACATTTTAGAGCTCTAGCCACTATTAATAATGCTACCACGACCACAGACATTTCTTTAAGTAATATTTTAGCTGTTGAAGATGATGGCGCAGGCAGTACTTTGAATTTTTCAGCCACAACTACTGATTATAATATCATACCCAAGAAAGCTTTTAACGCTGCCTTAAATATTTCCAATTTAAATGTTAATTCTGTAAAAAACAGTGATGATACTTGGGATGTAGAAATTACTTGGGATACCAATAGAGAGAGTACTACCGAGCTGGCAGGTAATCCAGCCTTGAGTAAACCAGCTCTAACTACTACACACTTAATAAATTTAAGCAGTTTAACTGCAGGCACCTATAATCACACAGTTATTAGCCGTCTAGTAGGATTAGATGATGCCACGGCTCCAGTAGAGTTTACTTTGGGTGCGGTTACTGATGAATTAATTATTAAAAATTTAACCGCCAAACCTAGTTATAACAGTGCTAATATTTCTTGGAATACAGTTGGTGGTGCGCATAATGGTGAAGCCGATGGCAATGTTGATTGCCACATCGGTTCTGATATTTACTCAGAATCAAATTTAACTCTCTCACATGTTTTTCAAATTGGTGGCTTGACTGGTGGCACATCTTATACTTGTGATGTTAGCTCTACTGATGAGAGTGGCGCCACAGCCAGCGGTAGTGTCAGCTTTACTACTAAAAATGGTTTGGGTTTTGATTCCAATATTGTTTTAAAAGTAGAGCCGGATAGAATTTGTGATAAATGGCTTTATTGTCGTTCAGAAGTGGAAGTTGTTAATACAAAAAATTTAAAAGAAAATTTGTGTTTTGATCTGGGAATTTGTGATGAAAAAGATAAATTTGGTAATTGTGTGGCCAGTGGAGATCTGTTGAATTTAGTTAGTGGCAGTGAACAAACCTATAAACACCCCTTGGCTGTGAACTCTATAGAAAATTTATCAGGTTTAGCTAAAGTCGGTTTGGATTGGGGTGATAATAAAATAATTAATGGTTATTATAATTATACCAACATGAAAACAACTGGCCTAGATCTTTATATTCCTAATGCTGATTTTGAATCTGGGTCTGTTTGGCCTTGGCAAGCTGATAGTAATAATAATGCTATTTTAGAAATCCAAAATAAAGCTGATAGTCAGGTATTAGTAGTTAAACCTCAAGTAGGTGTAAGTTCTTCGAGCTGGGCTGATGCAGAAATTTCTTTAGGCACAATTACTCAAGCTAAAGGTTATGTTTATGCCATTTCTATGGGTCTGTGGACTAGCGGGCAAGCCAGAGATGTTTATGTCAAATTAAAAATTGGCGACAGACAATTTAGTACAGTGCAAAAAGTTCGTATAAATAGTTATCCCCAAACCATTGTTTTAATTTCTAATCAATACGGTTCTGAATTTCAGGACCCAACCAGTGGTTCTATTACTGGTGAAGGCACTTTGGCAGTCAGTGTTTTTAAAGACAAAGACAAAGAATATGCATATAGTGATCAGTTTTATGTTGATAATGTGTCCATGAAAGCAGTTTTGCAGGTTTCAAGTTATAAAATTGTGGCCCGATCTTGTCGGCTTTATCCTTCCGGAGATGCCGTAGCTTGCGATTATAATGATTCTTCCGGTAAACAGTTGCGTGGCTGGAAAGGTTTTTGTGTGGAAGAAGATCCACAAACCAGTGAGCAGGAAACTAGTCAAAAAATGTGTTTAAATTGGTGGCCAGTAGATATTTTGCCTGGCGAAACAGATATTTTTGGTAAAAATCAAACAGCTGGCTATCTTGGTAGAGAACCACTATATTATTGTGTGGAAGCTGCTGGTAACTATCCGTATGTGAGGTTAACAAGATCTGGTAACACAGCAGATCAATATAAAGCGTCTTTAATGTATAGGGATTCTATATTTACCGCTACGGTACCAGGCACTTATGTCCCCACAATCATTACTTCTGTTGCTGGTTGGCAAAGAGCTAGTGATAGATGGACAAGTTTGGCACCAGAAGAAAAGAATTTAAGAAAAATTGACATCGAGAGAATAGTTTTAACGCCTTTGTGTGAAGAAGGTGATGATGATAGAAATTGTTTTAGTAAAAAAACTAATGCTAAGGCAACTATTGTTTTGGATCGTGATGCTGATTGGCAAGGTTTTATGTGTAATGGTTCAAACTGTCATGATGCTGCCTATTATTTTGATCCAGATAATAATTTGTGGAGCACCAGCGCACAGGCAAGTATGATTAACAATGACGAAAAGTGCGGCAATCAAGGCGTAGATTTTTTTGCAGTCAGAGCAACCTTTGATGACAAGGGAAATTTTATTGGTTTGCAAAGTGGCCTGTGTAACACAGGTGATAATCCAGGATATGTGCGTTATAAAACCTCATTTTATTTACGCGAAGTTTGTAATGTGGTGGCTGAAGTGGTTACTCCAGATGGAGAAAATGCTGCCTGGGCCAATAGAGTTAAAGAAGGTGGTTGGGGCATAAATCAAAGTAATATTTTGGGTTATGGCTATAAAAGCGATTACGAACCATATGGCGCAGCTGTAGCTGGTGGCGATGTTACAGATCCTGGTACTTGGTTTAATCCGTTGTATGTTATGCCGGCAGAAACAGAAATTGGTTTTGATTTACCATATCAAGTGCGTGCTGGTTCGCCATATGGCGTAGACGGTGAAATACAAAAATATTGTTTGACTGGCACTAAGAAAGATAACCCATGTACAGAAGCTCGGGATTGTAACTATTTAGATACTTCTATGCAAATACAATGGGGAGAGTGTGGTATTACTAATAAATCATTAAAAATTGGCAAAGCGCAATGTATTTCTGGTGAAGCAGAAAAATTGGGTACAACTTGTAATTCTTCGCTAGATTGTGGCTACTCCTATGATGGCAGTGGAAGTGGTATTTGTATGGGTATTAATTTAGGCACACAAGCTATTAATAATCTTGCTGGAGGCTTTGCCAAAGGCCAAGAAATTTTACAAAATTTATTTGCTAAATCATATCGCATTTGGAGGTGGACTGCTGACGGTTATGTAGAATCAAAAGCTAATCCTGGTTATGGTTGGGATATTACCAAGGATGCCATTTATCTAGCCAATAAACCAACTTTAGCTAGCATCGAGGTTAATGGCAAAAATAACAAGGCAGGCATTACTATTACTAATTTACAAAAAGTAAAATTAACTTTTAGAGCAGTGGTAGATTTAAATCATTTGCCCTTAGTAGCTTATAGAATTGATTGGGGTGATGGCACGCCAATTAGCCAAGTTAATAATTTAAAAATTGATCCCAATAACAAAGACATAACTTTATTTCACTCCTATTCATGTCAAGAAGATTCTTGCACCTATATACCTAAAATTCAAATTCAAGATAATTGGGGCTGGTGTAATAATGGTACAGCCACGAACAGATGTCCGGCCAATAGCATTAGTAATTGTGATGCAAACGGAATGTGCACCAATACAAACACTTGGGAACCTTTTGATGGCACTATAACTATAGAATAAAAAAATATTAATGGATTATTTAAAAAAAATTTTCACTAAAAAAAATGTTTTAATTATTCTAGCTGTTGTTTTGACAGGTGGTAGCTTTTTTTTAGCCAAGAATGTTTTGGCAGTAGATGATAATTATGATGGTGTGGCCACCATGGTTGTTTGGTTGACTAGTTGGTTGGTGCATATTTTAGTTTATGTTTTTGGGCAATTACTTTTAATCGCCATTAGTATCTTAATTAAAGTTTGCAGTTTTAATGAATTTGTAGAGGCTGATATTGTAACTACAGGCTGGGTGATTATTAGAGATTTGGCCAATTTGGGTATTGTGATTATGATGTTGGTGATTGCTTTTGGCACTACTTTAAACAAAAATGCCTATAAATATCAAACCATGTTGCCCAAGTTGCTTGTGTCAGCAATTTTAATTAATTTTTCCAAAGAAATTACTGGTTTATTAATTAGTTTGAGTCAATATTTAATGATGTATTTTGTGCATGCTTTTGAAAATATTGCGGCTGGTAATATTACTTATGGCCTTGGCATTGATGATATGTTAAGTGTGCGAAAAGCTGTGAGAAGCGCTGGCGGAGGCGCAGAAATTAATGATTGGAATGTTCTCGGAGCTTTAATTATGGGTATGGTTATGTTGGCTGTGGCTTTGGGCGTGGTTTTAACTATGGCCTTAATGTTGTTGCGAAGAATTGTAGCTTTTTGGATGTTGCTTATTATGTCGCCAATCTATTTTGTGGCAGATTTAATTCCACCAGCTAAAGAATATGCCAGTCAATGGAAAAAAGAATTAACTGATAATTTGGTTAAGGGTCCCACTTTGGCTTTTATGTTTTGGCTATCCATGACAGTACTTTCTAAAATTACCGATCAAAATCGTATTATTAATTTACAAATGCAATCGGAGAAAGCTGCTTCTGGTGGAGCTTTAAGTACTACAGATTATGCTTTTTTTGCTTCCAAAATGTCTTCACCACAAAGAGTTTTTGATTATTTAATAACTATTATTTTATTTCTTTTCACCATGAGCTTAGCTAAAAAAGCTGGAGGCATGGCAGGTAAATTTGCTGGCGCCTATTCTGGCAGATTGGAGAAAGTGGGCAAATGGTTTCAGAAAAAAGGAAGTAATATGGTTACGGGTACGGTGAAAGCACCATTTAAAGCAGCCGGGTTTGGTATAAATGCCGGACTTCGTAGAATTCCTACGACAGCTCCTGTTGTCGGTTTAGTTGGCGCAATGGCGCGCGACAGTTATCGAAAGAAACAAAAGGAAAAACTTGATAAAAGAATTTCTAGATTAAAAAAAATGGGATTAGGAGGTGAACAAAGTGCCGAATGGCTGGCCAATAATTTACCTAATGGTGGAAGAAATCGATTAATTAGAGGAGCTAATGGGGTATTATTTAATAGGACCAGAAGAGCTGCTGAAAGAATTAGTGCCAATTCAAGAGCTTCAAGAGCGATGGCTGGGCAATATAATAATAACGCTGTAGGTGGCGGTGGGGTAACCGGTGGTCGGAGTGCCTGGGAGATGACAAGTCCTGGTGGTATTTACTCAACTTCCGAAGGAATAAGAGGTACTTTTAGAGGTGCTTTATCGCAATTGAATAATGATGCGGTTAGTAATTTACGGGCGGCTGGTACTGCTGGTAATATAGATCAAGATTTGACTCTTGCATTACAAAGGGCTTTGGCCAGTTACAGACACGGAGGTGGAAATTTTAATGCTGTTTTAAATGATCTTGAATCGGCGGTAGATACTATAGCAACTGGACATAGTTTACCAGCAACTTCTACAATAGGTCCAGATCAGGTTGTTTATTCAAGAACTAATATGAATAATTTAATTCAACATGATGCAACGAAAAAGGCTTTCGAAGAATTTAAATTAAGACCAGAAAACCAAGGTTTGGGTGAAGAGGAATTAAAGCAAAAATTTTTTACTAGTGATGGAGCCAGGCAAGCATATAGACAAGGTAATGGGGATGCAAGGCGTTTTGTTAATGAAGCTGTTACACAAGGTGTGAATACTTCACAATTAGGAGAATTGGGGGTACAAAATTTATCAGTTCAGTCTGGGCAGGCTCAATTTCAAGAACCCACAGAGATGCCTAGCCCCGAACAGTTACGAGCCACATTTGAGAGAACCGAAGAGGAAATTAGACGCCTTGCCGAAGCTACTCATGAGGGTGTTACGGTTGGACAATATGGTCGCAGAGAAGGTGAAAATATTTTGGCTGTGGGATTTGATGAACTTAATGAATATATGAATAGAAATAATTTGGGACATATAACCGGTTTAGAAGATGGAACTTCGGAAGGTGTGATGATCGAAAATGTGGAACAGGTACGCCAAGGTTTAGCTGGCATGATCGGTGAACAATTGACTACTTTGAGAAATGCTACAACCAACGAAGAAAAAGTTGAAGCTTTAAAATCTTTTGGTATTCAAACAGATGCTAATAATAAAAATTTAGATAATCTTATTAATCGTGCTGATGCTAAAGCTACGGCTGCGTTAAATAAATTAGAAAAAGAAAAAGATTTAGTTAACGACGAAGGACTTGTTTTAGTTAATAAAAATCGTGTTTCTGGCACAGCCAGAGAGGTAATTAGGCACGAGGAAGCTCACGATATGATGAGCCATAATGATGAAGACGGAGAAATAAGGAGAGATTTGGCCGATAGTTTAAGTCAGGAGATGAGAACTAGAATAGATAGTCATCTTCAAGGAAGAAGCGATTATAATCAACTCGATGGCACTCAAAGGCTTGAAGAATATGCTGCAGATGTCATGGGCAGAAGAGTACAAGATCCAGAATTTGTTCAACTTTTAGCAGATTCCGGCCTATTAAATAGAACTGGTGGAGTACCTGGCGGTGAGGCAATATCAACGATTAATGTACAAGGAATTAATGTTGCCCCAGAAGTTCAAGGCATGATTGATAATTCTGTACTGGAAAACATAAGAAACATATTGGAACAGCATCAAAGTACTCAAGAGATACAATTAGAAAACCAGGTTGATACCGCAACTAAAAACGAAGAGGAATGGAAACAGATCAGAAAAAGCATTGAAAGTTTGTCTGTTGAATTGGGTAAAACTGGTACTAATTTGGGAGCAATGAGTGAGAATGTAAAATCTGGTTTCAATCAAGCCCGTCAACAGATTGATTATTTAAATCAAATTTTACCAAAAGTCAATGCTACTCCATTGGAGAGAAAAGCCGCAATGGAACAAGCTAAACTTTCAAATCAACAATTAAAAGCAATTCTAAAAGGTTTTGTAGCAAAATAATTTTATGTTAAAAGATATTTTTAAAATTTATAATAAGTTACCAGAAGATATTAAGAACAAAATTTCCGAACCTCAAAGAATGCAAGACTTAGAAGAGATAGAAAAAAGATATAATTTATCTCTGGCGGAATATTTGATCAGAATTTTAATAAGTGATATTTTGCCAGAAAAGTTATCTCAAATATTGGTTAACGAAAAAAAAATAAAGCTAGAAATAGCCGAAAAGATTAATCAAGAATTGAAGTTAAAAATTTATGGCGATGTTTATAATGAGCTTGTTAACCGTGGGCTTATATTGGTAGATGACAAAGAAAATAATTTAGTAAATTTAGAAAAAAAATACAATGTTTTTAGTATTAGTTCGTTATTTCAAAACATCCTAGCGGCGGAAGAAAGTTTTAAGAGTAAATATTTTGTTGGCGGGATTTTAAATACTACTGGTATTAAAGAAGAATTTTATGAAGCCTTGAATAGTTCAGATAAAATTAAAGTTGTGGGCGCCCTAAGAGTTTTGGCTGGGGCTGGCCAGCTAGGCGCTTCGTTTGCTAGTGATCAAAGATATATGGATTTTTGGGGCAATTTTTTAGAACGGCATTATGGAGTAGAAATTAAACAAAAATTTTTGCAAGAACCAAGCAATAAAAAATATTTTCTAGAATTTTTACGCTTTGCTTTGGAAAAAAGATTGAATTTTAATACTGAAGAATCGGCCATGATTGGCATGGGGCTGGCGTCATTATGTGGCGAGGCAGGAGAAAATGATTTGGCAGAAATGGCTTATGGCGATGAAAGTAAGAATGGGTTTGTGTGGAATGAATAAAAAATAAGCACCAAATTCAAAATCTCAAATACCAAATAAGCACCAATACCAAAATTCAAAATAATTTTATGGAAAATTCTGGGAAAATTTATGATTTAGAGGAAAGGACCTTAGTTTACAGTAAAAGAATAATTAAAATGTGTCAGACTTTGCAAAAAAATGCTAATAATAATATATTATTAAAACAGGTTTTACGATCAGGTACTTCAATGGGTGCTAATTATAGAGAAGCTAATGAAACAGAAACAAAGAAAGATTTTAAATTTAGAATTAGAATTTGTCGTAAAGAAGGTAAGGAAACAGTTTATTGGCTTAATTTAATCATAGATGCTAATCCTGATTTTAAAAAAAGAATTGAACCGCTTTTAGAAGAAACAAAAGAATTAGTAAAAATTTTTGCGGCTATTTTATTAAAATCAGTATAATTTTTTGGAATTTGTAATTTTGGATTTGTAATTTTAATTTAGTGTTCTAGTTCGTGTGTATTAGTGTATAAAATGTGTTATAATAAAGTTACAAAATGTTAGTTCAAAATCAAAATCAAAACTCAATTTTAATCAAAGATAAAAGCGGCAAAATCAAAACCGTTAATTTGAACATGGGAGGAATAATAAAAAGTGATAAGCCTGCCTTGTTGGCAGATAGGCGACAAGGGGCAAGTGACAAGGTAAAAGAAATAATAAATACTAATACACAACAATCACAAGTGCAAAGAATAGATAATAAAAACATGAACGGTGGTAATGCCATGGGATCCTTCGATACGTCCCGTAATACTTCGGGACTCACTCAGGATAAACTGGGGTCAGAAGTGACCAATGTCATTGCTAAAGAAATGACCATGCCTAGTTTCTATTTTAATCGCGAAGACGAAGAAGAAGTAGCTCAGTTTAAAAATAAAGATGAAATTATAGATCAAAAGAAAAAAGAAGTGGTTTTGAGTTATGTTATAGATGAAATTGTTAAAAAAGGCAATCTCACCCTAGAACCTGGAGCCAGAGATCGTTTAAACAGAGTTATTGAATCTAGGCTTAGGGAAATTCGGGATTTAATTGAAACCAAAGAAGCTTTATTAAAGTCTAGAAATATCGGAGGTGTTGGCTTAGATGAAAATCAAGCCAAAAATATTTTAAAATATATAGAAGAATATCGTTTGCAAATGCATAATGGGCATGATTTAGAAGCTGAAATTATTAATTCTAAAAAAGTAATGGAAAAACCAGTGGCGCAATTTGTCGCAACTCCACCTAAACAAGCGCCAGAAAAAATATTACCAATTAAAGATTCTGTTTTGTCCAAGATATTAAAACCACAAACAAATTTACCCCATATCTCCAGTAATCAAGAAATTGTGGCGCCACAAAATATTAAAAAAGATGATTCAGGATCGACCCCAACAATTGTTAAACCCAGTTTTAATGATTGGCTGCAAAAGTCATCTGTTGGAGATGGTTATCAACCACGAATGGTGGCTGGACCTTTGGAAGAATTAGCCACCTTGGATTTGAGCTATTTTAGGCAACTGGGTTCTAATCCCATGGAAAGTGTGGCCAAAATTAAACACAAAATAGATTTATTAACTCAAGATTCTTTTGCCAGACGCATGGAAGGTATAAAAAGTTGGCGTCAATCTCCTGTCTATAGAAATTATTTGGCTATTGGTAGTTTAAGTGTGGAAGAAACTCAAGGAGTAGCCGATGTTATTAAACAAAAACAATTAAATAATCAGCCGTGCTTAACTTTGGAAGAATTTGAGGCCGTGGCCGATTTAAATCAGGAATTAGCGTATTAATCTGGAGTTAAGAAATTTAAGATAGTGTAAAGTTGCGCCTGGTGTTGGTTCAAAGCTCCCCGCCTTGCCATCTAGGCAGGTGCTTTGAACCTTAATGCAAACAAATTTATTAATTTATTAAAAGAACAAGATGGTTCAAGGACGCCGCAGATGCGGGGTAGGCAGGAGCCATTGAACCAACAATTATATGAAACAATTTGTAGTTCCCCAATTTATTGATGTTGAAGATAAAATTCTCGGGCCAATTACTGTTCGGCAGTTTATTTTAATTGTCGTAGGAGGTATTATTGAAATACTAACTTTAAAATTTGGTGACGTGGCTTTTTTTATTTTTGTCACTGTTTTGGTGGCGCCAACCATTTTATTATTTGGTTTTATCAAAGTTTATGGTTATCCTTTTCACAGTTTTTTAATTAATGTGGCTACAAGTTTAAAAAAACCTCAATTAAGAGTTTGGAATAAAAATAGCAGTCAAGAAGTGGTTAAAGAACAAGAAGATAAAAAAATAGAAGAAACAATTCCAGTTAAAAAACCATTAGTTAGTTCTAGATTGGCTGAGCTTTCTTTAATGGTGGATACCCATGGCAAATACAAAGGGGAAGAAGAATAAAATTGCTAATTTCTAATGACTAATGACTAATAGATTAAAGCTATCATTTATTAATGAATTAAAACAGAAGAGAATATGAAATCCAATATACCCTCAACTCAAAATTATTTAGATATTGCCGAAATTAGAGACGGCGTGGTTTTGTTGCGCGATGGCACTTTGCGCGGAGTGATTTTGGTTTCTTCGGTAAATTTTGCTTTGAAATCAGAAGAAGAACAGACAGCCATGATTCAATCCTATGTTAGTTTTTTAAATTACCTTGATCATCCTTTGCAAATTGTAGTTCAATCCAGAAAATTAAATATTGATAAATATTTAAACGAATTAACTGAGCGAGAAAAAAAACAAACTAACGAATTATTGCGCATGCAAACAGCTGAATATCATCAATTTATTAAAGAATTAATTGATTTGGGTGATATCATGTCTAAGAAATTTTTTATTGTAGTGCCTTATAGTCCCGGGGCAGATAAAGCTAAAAGCTTTACAACAAGATTGTCAGCAATTTTTTCTCCTTTATTCATTATTCGTTTAAAGGAAAAAAAATTTCAAGAATTAAAACAAAATTTAGATAAAAGATTGGAGACTGTGTTGTCTGGTTTAACTGGCATGGGTTTAACTGCAGTGCCTTTGGATACGCAAGCTTTAATAGAATTATATTACAATTCCTATAATCCAGAAGTAGCTGAACAACAAAAAATGAGTAATGTAAATGAATTAAGGCTTGAATAATTAAAAATGTTGTTCGCTCTAGTCTCCCTGCCTCGTCGGCAGACGGGCTGACTGGAGTGTAAATGCTCATTAATGTAGGAAATTCTAATTACATTATTGAACAAAAAGCCTCCAGCCCGCTCCGCAGATGCGGGGTAAAGAGACGTGGAGGCAATATTGCGGGGGGAAAAATATGTTTGGAAAAAACAAAAAAATAGCCAGTGCTTTACCTCTTAACGCTAACCCAGCGGAAGTTTTGGCTTTTGAGCAAAGTGCTGTTGAAAAAAACAAAGAAATTATTGCTGAAGAAAAAGCTTATCAATTGGGCACGGCTGGCATTAAAGATTTAATTGCTCCGGCTTCTCTTAAAATCACGCCTGATCATTTGGAATTAGGAGGTAAGTGGTCGCGGACTTTGTTTGTGACTACATATCCACGTTATATTGGCGTGGGTTGGTTTGAACCTATTATAGATTATGCAGCAGCCATGGACGTGGCTATGTATTTTTATCCTTTGCCTTCTAATATAATTTTAAAACAATTGCGCAATAAAGTTGGCGTTTTAGAAGCCCAACTTATGGCTGATCAGGATAAAGGCGCTCCGAGGGATCCCATGCGACAAGTGGCCCTGCAAGATATTGAACAACTTCGGGATGATTTAACTCAGGGTGTGGAAAAATTTTTCCGTTTTGGTCTTTATATTACTTTGTATGCTGAAAATAAAGATACTTTAGAACATTTAACTAAAACCATTGAAGATTTAATTGGTACCAAGATGGTTTATACCAGACGGGCTACTTGGCAAACTGAACAAGGTTTTAATTCCACCCTACCAATTGGCAATGATGAACTTTCTATTGGTTTTAATATGCAAAGCTCACCTTGCGCTTCATCATTTCCATTTATTTCTGCAGAATTAACTTCTGATAACGGTATTTTATATGGTATTAATCGTCATAACAACAGCTTAGTTTTATTTGATAGATTTTCTTTACAAAATGCCAATGCTTGTGTTTTTGCTACAGCTGGTGCTGGCAAAAGTTATGCTGTTAAATTGGAAATTTTAAGAAGCTTAATGATGGGGGTAGAAGTTTTAGTTATTGATCCTGAAAAAGAATATCAATATCTTTCAGACGCTGTTGGTGGTTCTTATATTAATATTTCTTTAAATGCTTTAAGCAAGATTAATCCTTTTGATTTGCCCATACCCGAAGATGAAACCACTAAAACCGGTGATGTCATTCGTTCAGCAGTTATCACCTTAAAGGGTTTAATTAGAATTATGATTGGCGATGTGACCCACAGCGAGGATTCGTTATTGGATAGAGCCCTACTCGAAACTTATGCTAAAAAAGATATTACGCCAGATTCTAATTTAAAAGAAAACAAAGAAATGCCTTTGATGAGTGATTTGCAAGAAATTTTAAGCGGTATGACTGGTGGTGAATCTATTGCCGAACGTTTAGACAAATTTACTCATGGAACTTTTGCTGGACTTTTAAATAATTATACTAATATTGATGTTAATAACCAGTTGGTAGTTTTTTCGGTTAGAGATCTTGAGGATGAACTGCGACCCATTGCCATCTATACTATTATTAATTATATTTGGAACAAAGTCCGTTCTAAATTGAAAAAAAGAATTTTAGTTATTGATGAAGCTTGGTGGTTGATGCAAAGAGAAGATTCGGCTAAATTTATTTTTGCTTTGGTTAAAAGATGCCGTAAATATTATTTAGGCATTACAACTATTACCCAAGATGTTAATGATTTTTTGTCCTCTCCCTATGGTCAGGCTATTTTGAATAATTCTGCCCTTTATATGCTTTTAAAACAAGCGCCGCCGGCTGTAGATTTGGTAGCTAAAACTTTTAAATTAACTCAAAGTGAAAAATATTTATTATTAGAATCTAGTGTTGGTGAGGGCATTTTCTTTGCTGGCGCCAAACACGCGGCTATAAAAATTATAGCGTCTTACACCGAAGATCAAATTATTACTACTGATCCAAGGCAACTATTGGAAATAGAAGAAGCAAAAAAAGAATTTGAAGAAAATGTGGGCAACGAGTAAAAAATGTCTAATAACTAATTTCTAATACCTAAAAAATAATAAATGATTAAAGAACATGACGGGAAAATTTATGATTTAGAAGAAAGAACTGCAAAATTTGGTGAAAATGTTATTGATTTCATTAAAAAAATTAACAAAACTACAATTGCAATTCCTCTGATAGACCAATTAATAAGATCCGCAACTAGTGTTGGTGCAAACTATTGTGAAGCTGATTATGCAGAAACGAAAAAAGATTTTATTCATAAAATTGGTATTTGCAAAAAATAGTCAAGAGAAACAAAACATTGGTTTAGAATGATAGCTAGAGCGGTACCGGAAGTAATAGCAGAAAGTAGGATTTTGTGGCAGGAAGCAAATGAATTAAATTTAATATTTATTGCAATTATTAGAAATTCTAAAATTGATTAATTAAATTTTATTTAGTAATTAGATATTAGTAATTTTAAACATATGTCAAATAAAAAAGTTTATATTATTTTAATAATTTTACTAATCTTAGCGGTTGGGTTATTGGGTGTGTTTTGGTATTTGGCCACAAGAAATACCAAGCAATTAGTTATAGAAGAGTCAATTAATAATGTGGCTACTACCACTGAAACTACTGTAGAAACACCAGTGGCCGTTGTCGATACCAAGCCAATAGTAAATTATAATGTGACGGAAGAAGAAAAAGATCAAGCCCAATTATTAAAATTTGCTGGTTCGTTTGTGGAAAGATATGCTTCTTATTCCAATCAAACAGATTATGAAAATCTAACCGATTTAATACCTTTTATGTCTGTTTCTTTAAAAAACTGGGCTAATAATTTTGTGATAGAAAAAAGAAAAAATGTCACAGAAAATCAACCTTATTATGGCATTACCACTAAAACTTTAAAAAAAGAATTGCTTTCGTATGCCGATGATTTAGTTAAAATTAAAATTTCTACCCAAAGAAGTGAAATGGTGGGTGCGGATTTTAACGCCAGGGTTTTTTATGAAGATTTTGTAGTAGAATTAATTAAAGAGGCCGGAGTTTGGAAAGTAGATAGTGTGGGAAAATGAATTATGAATTATGAATAAAGAAAGATAAAATAGAAATAAAAGAATAATTTTATGCCAGAAGAAGACTATACAAATCAAGATCAAGACCTAACTGACGAAGAAAATATTAATGGTTATGAAAACGAGTTAGAAAATGAAACTGGCGAAGAAGAAAGTGAGCAGGAATATGAAAAAGATGAAGAAGGTGGAGAAGGTGAAGAAGATGATACAGATGACAAGGAACAAGATGAAGCAGCAATGCAAGAAGAAGAGATGCAAGAAAAGTTAGATCGAGACACATTTGCCCAACAACAAGCTGAGAAGCAAAAAAATCAAGAAAATCCAGCAAATGAAGCTGTGGATGACCTTAAAGATGTATTAAAATCTGAAGTAAAAAAGAAAATGTGGGTAAACCTATTACCTTATGCCGTGCCTGTTTTAGTAGTTTTAGTAGTTCTACTAATTATTGGCGCTTTTTATTATATAATAACTGATCCGTGTACAGCCTCTCAATTTATTGGCACTTGGTGGGCGGACGCTTTGGGTAAAATTTGTGAATTAACTGGCAATTAAAAAAATTATATGTTTAAAAAGTTTTCTAAAAAAATATTTTTATCTTGCTTGGCCATTATTTTTTTGTTTTTATTTTTTTTACCTCTAGCCAATATCAGAGCTTCAGATTCTTGGAGTGAAATGTTTGATACCTCTAGGGCTTGTCCTTGCGCCCCACAAAATACCCCAGAAAAACAATATGTGCGCATGCAATTAAATATTCCCGGTATTACAGAAAAACCGTGTCTATATGATAAAACAGTTTATGGTAATAATAAAATCGGCACTCAAAAGGTTAATTGTTATTATGTGGAAGCCAATCTGCCAGATTTTATCAGAAAGGTTTATAATTTTTCTATTGGCATTATTGCCATTTTTGCAGTCATGGTTACCATGATTGGTGGTTTAAGATGGATTTTATCTGGGGGCAATCCTGGACAAATAAAAGCAGCTCAAGATTCTATTAAAGCCGCTATTTCTGGTTTGGTTTTAGTTTTACTTTCCTATACTATTTTAAATTTAATTAATCCTAAATTGACAAATTTGGAATTAACCCAACCAACACAAATAGAAAAAGTAGAATCTAGCGTGATTAGTCAATGTAAAAATTTGGCGGATAATACAACTATAATCAATGGCAGTGAAGAGGTGGTTATTAAAAAAGATAGTGCTACTGGAGAGAATACGCCTGAAGTAAGCGCCAAATTAGCCGATCTGGAGTGCGAAACAGGCTATGCGATTAAAGATAAATATTATACGCCAGACAGCACAAGCAATAAACTTTGTTATGGCGAGAAATGTGATAAAGGAATATGTGTGGAAAGTACCACTGGCGCATTTCAGTGTTTAAATGTACACTGGGCTGGAAATATTTCTTGGTCTGGTGACAATTGGGTGACAGATATAGTGTTGGCTCATGTTTGTAAAAATTGGCTGACAGGTAATTCTCCTTATAATTATGCAGATTTAAAGGAAAGCAGAGGATTTTACAGAGTCCAAACTTATAAAAGTAAAATATATGGTATCTTAAATGATGAACAACTCTCTAATTTAAAATCCATGAAATTGTGCAATGAAAATGATAATAGCAATGCTTTGTTTTTTTTACAAATAACAGTTCAAAGAAATGGATTAGTTTACGCAAATGATGATGATTATCTTATCGATAAGAATTGCCAATTAATTAAAGGTCCGTCTGGTAGTAAAGATGAACCATCTAAGATGACCAAGGATCAGATGGATGTTAGTAGAATGATTACTTGGGACGAATTATTGGCGGGAAATATAAAATGTAATATTAATATTGATGGAACATATGTAAATAGATAATAATTTTATGATTCTAGATTATCTCAAACAACTTGGTTGGAAAAAAATTTTGTTAATAATAATATTTTTAGCAGTTTGTTTTGCTTTAGGTTATGGCATTTATTATATGTTTTTTCGCGCCGAAGATTCTACTGTGGTTAACAAAGATTCAAATAATTTTAACAATGGTTTGCCAAGTATCAACAATAATCAAAATTCCAACAATAACAACAATTCAACCCCAGGTTCAACAGCTACGCCAAGTTATGAAAAAATAGCAGATTTACCTTTAGCCAATGGGGCTAAAACTCCAACTTTACCATTTTTTAAGGATGCTGTAGTTAGTCCCGAATTAAACAACGCTGGTAATGGTTTAATTTTTTATAACCCAGAGGATAATCATTTTTACACGGTTTTAGGATCTGGCGAAAAAATTTTATTAAGTAACAAAGAATTTTTTGGTGTTCAAAAAGTCTATTTTGCTAATGATAAAAATAAAGCCATAATCGAATATCCTGATGGTAATAAAATTTTATATGATTTTTCTAAAAACACTCAATTGACTTTGAGCCCCAGTATTACAGAACCAAGTTTTGATACTAACAATCGCGTGGCTTATAAAAGAGTCACAGAAGATTCTGATGATAATTGGCTAACAGTTTCTAAAATTGATGGTTCGGAAACTGTTTTAGTTGAGCCTATTGGAGATAATGGCGATATGGTCCAAGTTAATTGGTCGCCAACAGGAGAAGTGGTGGCTTTGTATACCGAAGCCAGAGGCAACAGTGAATCCGAAGTTTATTTTATTGGTTTAAAAGGAGAAAATTTTAAATCTTTAACAGTGGCTGGTACTAATTTTAAGGGTTTATGGTCGCCATCAGGAGCGCGTTTACTTTATCATGTGGTAGCTGGAGCTAATAATTATAATCCTCTGCTCTATATTGCTGATGCTGAAGGAGATACAATTGGCGCTCATAAATATTCTTTAGGTTTAACCACTTGGGTGGATAAGTGTGTTTTTGCCACAGAAACTATTTTGTATTGTGCTGTCCCTAAGGATTTAATTGAGGGGGCTGGTCTTTATCCAGAAGCAGTGGATGAGCAAATTCAAGATTTAATTTATCGGCTTGATTTAAGTACTGGTTTGAAAGAATTGGTGGCTGAACCCACAGATGTTAATGGCGCTAATTTTAATATTAGCAGACTTTATTTATCAGCTAAACAAGATTATTTATATTTTTGGAATAAATTGGATGAAAAAATTTATGCTTTGCATATAAAATAGATCTTGATTGGAATTAAATTTTATGCTACTCTAAAGGAGTAGTTTTTAAATTTGTCTTAGTAGATTCCATAATTCATTATCCACAATACACATTTTATGTTAAATAAATTTAATAAATTTACCAATCGTTTAAGCCACGCCTTAAATTGGGCGCGAATTAATGCTAATCAGTTAAATAAACAAGAAATTGATTTAGAAGATTTGTTTTTGGCTTTAGGACAGGTTGAAGGCGCTTTGGCTAAAGAGATTTTAATCAAAGCTGGTTTTTCTGCAGCAATTTCTCCTAATCAACAGTTATCATCAATAGCCCTTGAAACAGATGTTGATTATTCTTTAGTTGCTAAAAAAGCTTTGCAAAAAGCCAGTTTGTTGGCAGCTGATTTAGGGCACCATCATATTGGCACCGAGCATTTGCTTTTTTCTTTATTAGAAGTAGATGCCCTAAACATGGAAAAAATTTTTATAAAATATCAGGTTGATAGTAAAAAAATATTAACTCAAATAAAAACTATTTTTAAATCAGCCACTGCTTTTGAAGTTATATCCGGTAGTCTAACTAATTGGCAACAATTAAGTCACGATTTATTAGATGAAGATTTGCTGTTGAATAATGCCGAAGAGCCAGAGATGTTTTTTCCAGAGGCAGAAAATTTGGGCCTTAAAGAGCCTTTAAAATTAAATAAAAATAAAATTAAAAAAAAATCAGCTTTGGAAATTTTTGCTAGAAATTTAACAGATGAAAATTTGCAAAAAAATATTGATCCTTTAATTGGTAGGGAAAATGAGATTAAAAGATTAATCCAAATTTTACTTAGAAGAAATAAAAACAATCCAGTCCTTTTGGGCGATCCTGGAGTTGGTAAAACAGCCATAGTTGAAGGTTTGGCCAAGAAAATTTTGTTAGGTGAAGTACCAGATTTTTTATTAGATAAAAAGATTTATGCGCTCGATCTAACTTTACTCTTAGCTGGCACTATGATGCGCGGAGAATTTGAATCTCGCCTCAAACAAGTTTTAGAAGAAGTAAAATTTCGGCCAGAAATAATTTTATTTATTGATGAATTGCACAATATTGTTGGCGCTGGTTCAACTCCCGGCTCAATGGATGCTGCCAACATGTTAAAACCAGCCTTAGCCAGAGGGGAATTGCGCTGTATCGGGGCGACTACTTTTAGTGAATACAAAAAACATATTGAAGATGATGCTGCCTTGGAACGTCGTTTCCAAGCCATAAAAGTTGCTGAACCAACAGCCTCTGATACTTTAAAAATTTTAACAGGTATTAAAGGCAATTACGAACAACATCACTTGGTCAAAATATCTACAGCAGCCATAGAAACAGCCGTTAAGTTGGCTGAAAGATATCTGCCTGAAAAATTTTTTCCAGATAAAGCCATTGATTTAATCGATGAAGCGGCGGCTATGGTAAAAATAAATTTAGGTTCTGTTAATGAAGAATTGCGCCAACTAAGATTGCTCGAGGCCGAGTTAAAAGATTTAGAACACGCCAAAGAAGAATTGGTGATTAATGAAAAATATAATGAAGCTCTTAAAGTCAAAAAATTGGCCGATAAAATTTTTGGACAGATTAATAATTTAAAATCAGCTCTGCTTTTGGCGAGTAAAACTCCCAATTTTTTAGGTACTGTTAGTGCCCAAAATGTGGCCGAAGTACTGGCTAATTTGGCCGGTATACCTGTGGAAAATTTAATTGCGCTTAATCATTATAAACAAGTTGATTTATTTAATCTTTTAAATCAAAGAATTGTTGGCCAAGATGAAGTTTTAAAAGAATTGACTTTATGTTTAAAAAGAACGCAGGCCGGATTGGCTGGCAGAAATCGACCTCTGGGTTCGTTTATGTTTTTGGGTGGCACCGGCGTTGGTAAGACAGAAACAGCCAAAGTTTTGGCTGAAGAATTTTTTAAAAAAGAAAATAAATCTGAGGCTTTGATCAGATTTGATATGTCCGAGTTTGCGGAAAATTTTAATGTTTCTCGTTTAATTGGTTCTCCAGCTGGTTATGTGGGTTATAAAGAAGGTGGGCGTTTAACAGAAGCGGTTAGACGTAATCCCTATAGTGTGGTTTTGTTTGATGAAATAGAAAAAGCTGGCAGTGAAGTATTTAATATTTTATTACAAATTTTAGATAGCGGTTTTTTAAATGATGCTAGCGGTAAAAAAGTTGATTTTAAAAATACAATTATTATTTTAACTTCTAATTTAGGCAGTCACTTGGCTGAAAAAAAGAAATTTGGTTTTGAAGATATCAAATCTTCAGATCAGGAAACATTAAATCAAAAAAATATTGATGATTATCAAAAAGAATTAAAAGAGAAGTTTCGGCCTGAATTTTTAAGCCGTCTTGATAAAATTTTAATTTTTAATCAATTAGATTTAAAAATGGCCTCCAAGATAGTCGATTTGCAACTTAAAGAATTGGCTTTAAATTTAAAGACTAATAAAAATATTAGTCTGGAGTGGCAGAAAAAAGTTGTTTTGGAAATAGCCAAAGTCGGTTTTTCTTTAGATAAAGGCGCCAGAAATATTCGCCAAAAAATAGAGGAATTAGTAGAAAATCAATTGGCTGATAAAATTTTAGCTACAGAAATCAAAGTTGGGGCCACGGTGAAATTGGGGTGGAAAGAAGGGAAAATTGAGATGGTATAAGTTAGGTATGGATATAATTCCGCTAAGGTTGATAAATTTTCTCGTGATAAGAACTCGCCCTCTCTTGCTTTTTATTATGAAGGCAAAGAAACATTGCCCATCCAGCTGATAACAAAGCAAGGAGGGCTCAAACAATTATCACTCAAAAATTTGCCAACCTTAGCATATTTTTTTAGGCGTTGGTTCAAAAACCTGTAACCTTGAACTACTTTATAAGTATGTTAGAGAAAATTAGACAAATTATTTTAGAGATATTTTTTCCAGTGACTTGTTTGGATTGTGGTCAAGATGGTGAGTGGTTGTGTGAGCAATGTTTTAATAATTTAAAATTAGATAATAATTTTCTGGAAACTGTAGATTTTAAGCCGTCATTTTTGGACGGTTTTTTTGTAGCTGCCAATTGGCAAGATAAAATTTTACAAAAAGTAATTCACAGTTATAAATATAATTTTAGTCAAGAATTATCGCTAATTCTGGCTAGATTATTACTTATTAAGACGAAGCATTTATTAAAAATTTATCCAGAAATACAAAATTTTATTTTAATGCCAGTTCCCTTACACAAAAAAAGATTGACTTGGCGTGGTTTTAATCAAGCAGAATTATTAGTTAATGTTTTGGCGCAAAAATTAAACATGAAAACGGAAGATGGTTTTTTAAAAAGAATAAAAAATACCCAAGCGCAGGCAAAGTTGAATAGTAAGAAGCGCGCGAAAAATATTGTCAATGCTTTTGTTGTATCAAAAGATGTGCGCGGACAAGAGATATTATTAGTTGATGATGTGATTACTACTGGAGCAACTATGAATGAGTGCGCTAAGGTTTTAAAACAGGCTGGGGCTAAAACTGTTTATGGTCTGACCGTGGCCAGAGGTTAAGCATAAAAAATGTCTAATAACTAATATCTAATGTTTAATAAAATAATTTTAAATTTTAAAAATCAAATCCTTAATCAAGTGCAGGACAAGTTTTTAAAATAAATCCAACCTAAATTTAAAATCTAAAGTAAAAGTGCGCTGATAAAAGCAGATTAAGCAGATTTTTAAAATTTAAAATTTGGTTTTTAAAATTGTTTAAGACAGGTATCTTATTTTTTGAATTAATTTAGAACCAAAATTTTGATTAATTTTTTCTATAATTTCAATTTCGGCAAAGTGGATTTCTTGGCTGGCCACAGAAGAAAGAGAAGCGATAGTGAGTATTTTATCTTTAAAATAAAGAGCGCGAACATGGCGAGTTATTTTTTCGCCCCATTTAGCAAAAATAATTTTATCAAATTCTTCACAAATTAAAGACGCCTGGATTTGTTGTCCAAGGCCTTTTTGTTGAAACATTTGTTTGTTGAGTATGTGGGAAATATCTGAGAAAGACATGTTTTTTTAATGTTCTTTTTGTTCGCTCCAATCCCCTGATTGGAGCGTAAATGTACATTAATGTACAAATTGTCTCCAGTCAGGAGACTGGAGACAACGCATTTTTTTAAACTCGATATTGACAAATACTATAGAAATCACAATACTTGCATTTATTTTTTTCAGGCGTGGCAGCAAAATTATTAGTTTCAATTTCTTTAATTAAATTTAAAATTTTATTTTTTATTTTTTCTAATTCTTCAGCTGAACCTAAAAAAGAAACTTGGGTATTATTGTTTAAATAATAAAAGATTAGTTGGTCAATTTTTTCCGCAAAAAATTCTTTAGCGGCTAATTGGTAGATTAACAATTGATCTTTTTCTACAGTTTTTTCTGTTTTAGTAGAGCCGGTTTTATAATCTAAAAGCGCCAGGCCATTATTAGTGACATCTATGCGGTCAATCACACCTTTGATGGTATATTTGTCTAGTTTAAAGTTAAAGCCTTTTTCCAGGGCAAATATTTGAGGCGGGCCATTAGTTTCTAAACTTTTATATAAATTTTTTAAACTTTCTTCACCCAGTTTTTTATATGTTTCTTTTTGTTCTTTAGAATCATACCAATCATCAAGCCAAGAATCTTTAAAAAGTTTTATTAAAATTTCTAAACTTGGTAATTTATTTTTATCTTTTTTATTTAAGTTTTGAGGAGAAAATAAATCTGCTTGGCTGGCATTTTGAGATTCTTTAATAAGATTAAAAAATTTTTGCAAAGTTAAGTGCATGGTTTTGCCATAGCTAAAAGAAGCTTTGCCAGGCACTGGGATTTTAATGATGTTGCCCAAATAGTATTGATAAGGGCAGGTTTCATAGGCTTTAAGAGAAGAGTAAGAAAATGACATATTTTTAATGTCTAATGATAAATCACTGGCAGTGAGTTTATTAATTTCTGTGAGATTTACAGCTGTTTTTAAATTTTCTTTGAGGTCTATAACACCAGTTGGCAACATACCAATTTCCTCGAAAAATCTGGAAAGTTTTTTCTTGCGGGCGCCACCATAATCTTCGGCTGAAGTTAAAAATAAACCTAATTTAGCTCGAGTGATGGCCACATAAAAAAGCCTTCTTTCTTCTTGTAGATGCACATCACCTTCAGGAATTATTTCTTTGACTAGAGCATCGGGAATTTCTAAGGGGTCACTTCTATCTATGGAGGGGAATCTTTTGTCAACCAAGTTTACAATAAAGACATATTTAAATTCTAGGCCCTTGGAAGCATGAACAGTCATAATTTTTATTGTTTCTCCACTATCTTCAGATTCTTTGGTCAAGCTACCTTCTTCACCTGCTTCTAACTCTAAATTTATTAAATTGATAAAATTCTTAACAGATTTGTCATCAAAAGATTTTTCAAAAGCATCAATTTTTTTGCCCAGTTGATTAATAAATTCAAAAGATAAAAGATCATTTTTCTGCAGTAAAAATTGATTATAGTTAAAATCTTCTAAAAATTTAAGAATCATGACTTTGACACTTTTTTGTTGACTAAGAATGGCATGTTCTTTTAATAAAGCTATAATTTTATTAACTTTGCGCACGGTTTCCTTGTCAACTTTTTTCAAAAGACTAATTTCTGTACTAGCTTCAAAGAGTGATATGGCTTTTCTGGAAGCGTAACGACTGATTTCCATTAAATCAGTTATGGAAATATTAATCATGGGTAAATTCAAAATTCGCCAAAAAGCCAAAGATTCATGATAATTGTCTAATAATTTTAAATAAGTAAAAATATCTAAAATAATTTCTTTTTGATATAGACCACGACTGGCTACAAAACTATAAGGTAAGCCGGCTCTTCTTAAGCCATTAACAAAAACATCAGCTTGGCTGTTGGCGCGTATTAGAATGGCAAAATCGTTCCAACTTTTGTCCACCTTCGCTCCATCTTGTCCAATTGACGCTCCGGCGGACAAGTTCTTGTTCAGGTTATATAATTCTAATATTTTGTTAATAACCCCATTAACCTCATCTGATTCAGTGTTAAAATGTAGATGTTCGATGGTGCCAGCGTCTTTAATATGGGCTATTAATTTTTTGGAAAATTTTTCTTTATTGGATTTAGTTTGATTAAGTTTAAATTCTAATCTTTCGGGGTTATTAAATTGAATAAAATTATAAGCCAAATCTAGAATATTTTGGGTCGAGCGGTAATTGTTAGTTAAATAAATTTCTTTGGCTTGAGGAAAATCGGTTTTAAATTGTAAAATATTAGAAACGCTGGCTCCGCGAAATTTATAAATTGATTGGTCATCATCACCCACCACGGTCAGATTGGTATTTTGTACAGACGCAAGATTTTGCGTCTGTACTAATAATTTTATTAATTCGTATTGAGCAAAATTGGTATCTTGAAATTCATCAACTAAAACATATTTAAACTGTTCTTGATAAATTTTTAAGACATTGGGGCGCGAGCGGAAGAGTTTTAGGGTATAATTAATTAAATCACCAAAATCCAAGGCTTCATTGTCCAATAATAATTGTTGATAGACATGATAGGCGTTAGCAATTTCCAAATTTTTCTGAATTTCTAAATTAATAATTTCAGTGGCATCTGAATTTAATTTTAAATCTTCAGCATATTTTAAATAATTTTCAGGCCAGATTTCTTCATCTTTGCAGCGCGAAAAATGTTTGATTAAAGCATGAATAAATTTGGTTGGGTTGCCTAATGGTTGATAATAATCCAAATTAAATTTATCTAAATTTTGACGCACTAGTAACCATTGTTCAGTTTGATTTAAAAGTTTAAAATGATTTGACAAGCCAATATCCAAAGCATGATCTTTTAAAACTCGTTCGCAAAAACTGTGAAAAGTCATAATCCATAGATCGGTGTAGCCATAGGGCAAAAGACGATCCACTCTTTCTTCCATTTCCCCGGCGGCTTTATCAGTAAAAGTTAAAGCTAAAATTTCCTCAGTTTTGGCCAATTTTTTTTCAACTAAATAAGTTATTTTTTCAGTAATCACTTTGGTCTTGCCAGTGCCGGCGCCAGCCACAATTAAAAGAGGACCAGTGGTGTGTTCGACAGCTTTTTTTTGTTCGGGATTAAGGTCTGCGAGGGACATATTTTATTGTCATCCCGAGCGGCTTTTTTGGTCGTTATGAGCCGAGGGATCTTTTAAATGATTTATTTTTAATAAAATTTTTTTGAGATTCCTCCACTCCGTTCGTCTTCATTTCCCAGCGATTGCGGGGTCATTTCGGTTCACTTCGGTCGGAATGGCAGAATAAAAGATATATTTAGCCTAGCATAAATAGCCTAGGTTGACAAAAAAACATAGTATAAATAAAATATAAATATTCAGTTGAATTTCAATTGGGGTGGAAAATTAAGTTAAAATCAAAAATCGGAGGTAAAATGCATTCTCAAACAATCAATGGAATTCCAGTAATTACCTTTGAGTCTCAAGATTCCTCGACTGATAATTTTTGTCAGTTGATTGAGGGTGTATTGGGCCAAAGTAAACAAGCTATTTTTAATTTTATTAACGTGACTCCTGATTGGCCATTGGACAGATTATTTATCGCCATAAAATGTTGGCGTATTAAGAATGTTAATATGGCGATCATCAATCTCTCAGAGAGTGTGGTAAGAAAAATGTCTGGCTTTGTGGCTTATTCTTTTGTTGGTTTGGTGGAGGCTATGCATTTCTTGGCCAAGAAGAATTTAATAAAATGCTGCCAATGTGGGGCTTGGTTGCCCTTTACTTTGACAGCAGTGTCGTTGGGCGAAAAACAAAGATGGTACAAAGTATGTGTTTATCCGTCCTGTGGTTTATTGTACACAAAAAATGGACAACCTGTTATTTATAACGACAGCCAAGTTTTTCTAATACACAATCAAATTGTCTGTAAATAATTGCAGATTTAAAAACCGCCTTTTAAGGGCGGTTCTTTTTTATTCTATCGTGGGTTTGTCCAAGACTAAGGGTTCAATAGATTTTTTGCCTTCAGTAATTTTAACCACGTCTTTATCTATTTTATTTAATTCTTTGTAAGCAGTGTTATAGGCATTAACAGTCGTGGAAAGATTATTGCCCAATTTTTGCATATAAGCATCAAAATTCAAAATGTGTTTACTTAAATCTTCCACTTGAGCTCGAATTTCTTTGGCCGATTCTTCAATTTTTAAAGCCCGTAGACCCTGCAAGACAGTATTTAAATAAGCAGCAAAAGTGGTGGGGGAGACAATAATTACATGGCGTTCATTAAAGGCATAATCAATTAAATTTCGAGTATTAACTTTAACTGCTCCAATTTCATTGATCAATAAATCATAATAAATGCCTTCAGCTGGAATAAACATAAAAGCAAAATCCAGTGTTTTTTCATTGGGACGGATATATTTAGCTGTTTCATCAATTCTTTTTTTCAAATCATTTTTAAAATCTTTTTCTAAGGCTTCTTTTTTCTCAGCATTAGTTTCTTCAATAATGCGACGATAATTTTCGAGAGAAAATTTAGCATCAACTGGCAAGATATTATCTTTTATTTTTATAACCGCATCGACTGCTTCACCGTTTTTAAAATGATATTGCATTTCATAGGATTGTGGTGGCAAGATATTACTTAAAATCATTTCCAGTCCTGCTTCACCCAAAGAGCCACGATTTTTAGAATTACTTAAAACTTTTTCCAAATTTTGCAGTTGAGCTGTAAAATCCACCACCTGTTTATTGGTGTTTTCTAGTTGTTTGAGTTTATCTGTCACATCTTTAACAATCGAAGATGTTTGAAAAGCTTGTTTTTGGATAAAATCTAAATTTTTTTCTAAGCTACCTTTCATTTCATCTTTAATCTTGGCAATTTCTTCGTGAACGAGTTTAAGTTTGTCGTCTTGAGTGGTGTCTACTTCTTTTTTCTTAGTTAAAAGAAAAATAATTATAGTAAAACCTAAAATTATTAAAATTATTAGAATGGTGCTTGACATAAAATTAAAATTACTAATTACTAATGTCTAAAAAATAATAATTTTGTTATAAATATACGGGATCCCTTGCCTACCGGCAGGCAGGCTCGGCTCATAACGACTAAAGAGGCCATTTGGGATAAACTTGAAAAATTTAAATCTTAACAACAATTTTTTGTTCTTTGAAAATTTCTAAATCATCATTTTCTAAAGCGCCAGCAAAACCTTCAATTTTAAGTCCCATTTCTTGTTGCTCAGTCACTTCTTTAACAGAGGCTCTACCGGATTGTAATTCGCTAAGGGTGGCTTTACCTAAAAATTCTCCAGCTCTAAAAATTTTTATTTTTGAGTCTTTAGTAATTTTACCATTGAACATCTTGGCGCCTAAAATTTGTGATTTTTTTTCAGTGCGGAAAATTTTTAAAACTTTGGCTTTGCCAATAATTTCTTCCACAATTTCTTCTTTAATATATTTTTTAGTTTCTTCTTTAATAAAATCAATTAGTTCATAAATAATTTTAGCAGTTTTAATAACAATTTTTTTGTCTTTAGCTAGATTTTCCGCTTGAGGGGTCGGTCGCACATTAAAGCCCAAGACCAAAGCTTTTTGGGCTTCAGCTCTCTCTATTTCAGCTTCAGTAATATTGCCGAGAGTGGCTTGGACAATATTAATCAAGACATAATCTTGAGGCAAATTCATAATTGTTTCATTAATGGCTTCAAGTGAACCCAAGACATCAGCTTTAAGAATAATATTAATTTTGGCGGTTTCATCTTCCGTCTGATTTGAGTGGTTAGGCGTTTTATTTTGATTATTGGTAATTGTTTGTTTGTGTTGAGTGGCTGCCGAGAAAGCTGATGGTTGATAGCCTTTAAGTTTTTTTTGCTCTTTTTTATATTCTTTAAGATCGGACATAACTTGTAAAATTTCACCAACTTCCGGAGTAGATTTTAGACCAATAATTTTTACAGGCATTGAAGGCGTGGCCTCAGTAACTATTTGTCCGCGCCAATCTTTCATGGTCCTAATTTTACCAAAAGCCAAGCTTATTTTAACACTATCGCCATTTTTTAAAGTTCCTGTTTGCACTAAAACCGTGGCCACTGGTCCTTCGCCTTTATCCAAACGCGCTTCGACAATAGTACCCACAGCCGGGCGATTGGGATTGGCTTTAATTTTTTCTTTTTCCATTTCGTAAACTAAAAGTAAATTTTCTAACAAGCCATCGATATTGGTTTTTTGTTTAGCTGAAATACTAACACAAATTGTAGTTCCGCCCCAATCTTCGGGAGTTAAACCAAGTTCAGCCAAGCCTGATTTTATTTTATCCAAATTAGCTTCGGGTTTGTCAATTTTATTAATGGCTACAATAAAAGGCAGACCAGCTGATCTGATGTGTGAAATAGCTTCAATAGTTTGAGGCATAATGCCGTCATCAGCTGCTACTACAAGAATGGCCATGTCGGCTACTTGGGCACCGCGAGAGCGCATAGCAGAAAAAGCCTCATGTCCTGGTGTATCAATAAAGGTAATTAGTTGACCATTTTTTTCTGTTTGATAAGCACCAATATGCTGGGTGATACCACCAGCCTCACCTTCCATTATATTAGTTTCTCTAATAGCATCTAAAAGTTTTGTTTTGCCATGGTCGACATGACCCATAACCACCACTACTGGTGGACGATAAATTAAATTTTCAGGCTCATCGACAAAAAAATGGGCGTGAGCTTGCTTTTCTTTTTCAATATCAATATTATCACCAGCAATTTTTTCTACTTTAAAACCTAAATCCTCGGCGATAATAGTGGCTGTTTCAAAATCAATTCTTTGATTTAAAGAAGCCATGACGCCATTTTTCATTAATTCCAAAACCAATTTGGTAACAGGCACATTCATTTGATTGGCCAAATCTTTAACAATGACAGTATCGCCTACAGATATTTTTTTAAAATCTTTTTTCTCATTGGCAGTGACGGAATTGGTAGGATCAACTAAAAGATTAGGAGTTACATTATCTTGGTTTATATTGAGCATTTTTTCTCTGATTGCAGGATTGTTTAATTGTTCAATAATTTTTCTAGCAATTCTATCATCAACTTGGATAGCTTTCCCGCCGACATCAAAACCAAGCTTGGGTATAATAAGCTTTAAATCAGCTGTAGGAATTTTAACTTGTCTACTAAGTTCCGATATGTTCATAGGTAAAATAAAATGGTTTTATTGTTGTCATTCCTTTGGAAAAGGGAATCCAGAAAACAGGAGTTAATAAATAATTTTTTGTGGTAAGTTTTATCAAAACAATAGTTCATCTCGTCTGGATCCCGTTAAAATTTGCCTTGGGGCAATTTTTAACTACGCGGGGATGACAAAACACACAAGGTAAAAAATTAAATGGTTCTTTGTCATTATAGCTTAAAGATGGTTTTTGGTCAATTTTTAGATTTCTACCCATCTTTATTTGACAAGAATTTAGACTTGTTTTAAGATTAAAGAATTTGCGTCTTCAATAAGAAATATATGGCTTTTAACCAAGAACAACAATTTAAAGAATTAATTCAAGGCTCAGAAAATATTTTAATAACCTGCCGTAAAGATTACACAGGTGATGCCTTGGCAACTGCCTTGGCTTTGGCCAAGTTTTTATTAGCTTTTCAAAAGAAATGCACCCTAGTCATTGAGGATTTTAAAATTAAACCAGGATTGGCTTTTTTGTCAGGCACAGAAATGGTTTTAAGCCAATTAAAAAATTTATGCCATTTTTTAATTGAAGTAGATTTAAGCCATAAAAAAATTGGTGAATTTTCCTATGATGTCGTGGGCGATAAAATGCAAATTTATTTATTACCTACTGAAGGACAGTTGAGTCCAAGCGATGTTAGAGCCAAAGAAACGGATTATCGTTTTGATTTAATTATTATTTTGGATACCCCAGATTTAATTTCTTTAGGCAATATTTATAATCGAGAACCAGATTTTTTCTTTAAAACAACTATTATTAATATTGATCACCATTTGTACAATGAAAATTATGGCCAATTAAATTTGTTGAATCCCAATCAAAGCTCGGTAGCCGAAATTGTTTTTCATTTATTAAAAAATTGGGATCTTAATTTAATAAATGCAGATTTAGCCACTTTGCTTTTGGCTGGTTTGATTCACAAAACCCAAAGTTTCCGCCAAACAAATTTAGCCCCAGAAACTTTATTGGTTACTTCGGAGTTAATTAGTTTGGGCGCGGATAAAGAAAAAATTATTACTAATTTTTATCAAACTAAAAAAATGAATACCATGAAATTATGGGGCAGAGTTTTGGCGCGTTTGCAATTGGATAAAAATTTAAAGTTAGTCTGGGCAGTAGTACCCCATTCTGATTTTGTAAAAACAAGCACCACCGAAGAAGAGTTGGCAGGTTTGGCTGAAGACATGGTTTTAAATTCACCGCAAGCGCAGATGTTTTTATTAATTTATGAAACGGCTTTAAATAAAATCATGGCCAATTTGTATGTAGTTAAAGGAGATAAAAATATTAATGACGCCAGATGGTTATTAAATAATTGGGAAACTATTGGCACTAGAGAAAAAGTTAGTTTTGAAATTAAAAACAAAAGTTTGGCTCAAGTCGAGATGGAACTGGTGGCAGACATAAGAAATAAAATTACTAATTAATAAATGTCTACTAACTAAACTAGATAGAGTTATCTCAATTATTGGGAATTAACGAGTTAACGGATTAACGAGTTAAAAAATGGAAAATAATAAAGTAATAGGTAATGTGGTAATAAAAAAATTTAACAACTAACAAGCAGGAGGGGAAAATGAACATTTTATTTTTGGAACAGAGACTTGATATTTTCGCTTATTTAATCAATATTTTACGAGATCAAGAGCATATAGTTTACGAAGCTGAGAATTTTGCAGATGTCAGACTTTTAAGACCGGATGAACTTGATATTTTTATTTTGGGTAATCCAAATTGGCGCGGTCTTTCTTCCAAATTAAAAAAAGAGGCTTCTGAATTAAATCAAGATCAATGGCCAAATTACCTTGCTCCTTTTGTCTGGTTCAGAGATCTATTTGAAGCAAATATGGCTAAGTGGTCTAGAGCAATTTTTTATGGCGCTAGTGCCGAGATCCTCCAAGAAGGCAAAGTTCCTGACACACCCCAAGAATTGACCTTGATCCCTTACGGGATTAAGGCAACTCAATCGCTACTTAAAGCAATCGATGCTAGGTGGTGATGATTTGTTTTTGCACTCGTTAGCCACAACGGCTAACGAGTTTTTATTTTATTAAAATAGTGTTAAAATTAGGCCATGCTGCAAACAATTAACCAAGCAATTATAGCCACTTTAGTTTTTTTTGATCTAGTTGATTTTCCCCTAAAAGAGGAAGAAATTTTTAATTGGTTGTTTGCGCAAGAAACATCTGAAGAAATAAATTTTTCTTTTTCTCAAGAAAATATTAAACAAAGCCTAAACCAATTACTTGACCAACAAATTATTGCTAAAAAAAATCAATTTTATTTTTTACCAGGCAGAGAAAATTTTATTTTAATTAGAGAACAAAGGCGCGCGGTTTCTGAGCAGAAAATAGACAAAGTCCAAAAATTAATTAATTGCTGGCTAAAACATCTGCCTGGAATTAGGGCAATTTTTTTAAGCAATTCTTTGGCTTATCTAAATGCTAAGGAAGACTCTGATGTTGATTTATTAATTGTGGCCCAAAAAAACAGATTATGGTTAACTAGGCTTTTGGCTGTTTTGCCTTTAAAAATTTTTAATTTAAGGCCAACAGCCCAAAACAAAAAAGATAAATTTTGTCTCAGTTATTTTATTAGTGAGGATAATTTGAATTTAGAACCCTATGAAGCCCAGAATGAGTTTAGTATTTTGGTCTACTGGGCTGTTTTTGTTAGTCCGTTATTTGATAGAAAAAATTATTGGCAAAAGTTTTGTTTGGCCAATAGTTGGGTTAAAGATTTTTTGCCCAATTTTCAATTTGCAGAACAAAACATTACTCAAGATTTTGGCTATCTGGCCAAGGAGGTTGAGGCAGTAGAGAAAAATTTTTGGGAAACAATAGCTCAAAAAATTCAACTTTGGTATTTGCCAGATAATTTAAAAAAAATAATGAATTTAGATGGACGAGTAATTGTTAATGACAAAATTATTAAATTACATGGTAATAGCCAAAGAAAAGAAATTTATGACCAATGGCAAGAAAGAATAAAAAAAATATGATATGGTGATTGTTTTCGCCAAGCTTGCCAAATTTTTTCGCCATAAGAACTCACCCTCTTCTGTTTTTCAGTATAGGTTAAACAAGAAGATCGTCCAGCTGATAACAAAGCGAGGAGGGCTCAAACAATTATCACTCAAAAATTTATCAACCTTTGCTTTAATGAATTAGATTATGACTAAAATAAAAACATATTTAATTTATCTATTTATTTTTTTATTGCCTTGGCAAACCAGATGGATTATTTTTGATGCAAAAGTTAAAGGTGAAGTCTTTGAATATGGCCGCAGGTGTTTATATGGATTTGATGTAGCATTTCTAATGCTTTTTTTATTAAGCATTTTTATTTTTTTTAAGAGAAAAATGTCTAAGGAAAAATTTTTAATGTCTAACCAAACTCGAAATCCGGATAAAAATATAGTTGTCTCCAGTCTCCCGACTGGAGACGAAATGTATTTAGGCTCCAATCAGGAGATTGGAGCCAACAGACACGGAATGTTAAAATTAGGTTGGCAAAATTTTTTTTTGTTTGTTGGTGTAGTTTTTATTTTTTTAAATATTTTTTTAGCAGAGAGTAGAATGCTGGCGGTTTATTGGTGGCTGAGAATTGGGGAAGCGATGGTAATTTTTTATTTAATAAAGAAAATGTCAGAAAATAAAAAAATAAAAGTGGCTTGGAGTTTTGTCATTAGTCTGGCCATTGCTGCTGGTTTAGGAATTTATCAATTTTTTACGCAGCATATTTTTGCAAGTAAGTGGCTGGGAATGGCTAGTCAAAATGCTGAAGAATTGGGTGCAAGCGTGCTTGAAGTGAATGGCGAGAGAATTTTAAGAGCTTATGGATCTTTTTCTCATCCTAATGTTTTGGCAGGATTTATTGTAGTAGCGATGGTAATGTTAATAATTTTAAAATTTTCAATTTTCAATTTTCAATTGTCAAACATTAAAAAGGAAGTTTTTTATATTTTATCTGTTTTATTTATAGTAGCTTTATTTTTTACTTTTTCCAGAGCTGGTTGGTTGGCTTTGGCATTACTTATAATAGAATATAATATACTATATATATATAATAAAAAATTTTCAATTTTTCTGCCTCTTCGGCAGGCAGGCAAATTACAAATTACTTTTTTTTGTGTTTTTGCGGTTTTAAGCATAATGTATTGGCCACTAGTGCAAACAAGATTGGGCTTAAACAAAGAACCAGCTCGCTTAGAAGTGCTGTCTACCCAAGAAAGAATTAGCGGTTATGTCGAGGCTTATCAAATTATTAAACAGCATCCTTGGGGAGTGGGATTGGGTAATTACACTTTAGCCATGCAAAAAATATCACCAGATAGAGAAGTCTATGATTATCAGCCAGTACATAATGTATTTTTGTTAATAGCGGCAGAATTGGGGTTGGGGTGGATTTTAGTGTTGGCACTATCTTTATATTGCATATATAAAAAATTTTCAATTTTCAGTTTTCAATTTTCAGTTTTTAAACAAAAAAAATATTTTTTATTACCTTTATACTTTTGTGCTTTGGCGATGTTGTGCTTGGATCATTTTTGGTGGACCAGCGCCTCGGGGATGGGAGCGCTGGTGTTTTTAGGGGGTTTAGGGGTTTGGGGGTTGAACATAGTAAGGGAGCAAGAGAATAAAGAAAAAAATGTATTATGTATAAAGTATAATGTATTATGGTAGGGGCGAAAGATTTTTCGCCCTTTTATTTTTTATTGACAAAAAATAATTTTAGTTTAAAATATTAAATAGCCTAATAATTAGCACTCTTGACTATTGAGTGCTAAAGAAGCTATAATCATTAATACTATAATTAACTTTCTGATAAACAAAAGTTTATCAGAAAATTTTAAACATATGCTCAAGCCTCTGACAGACCATTTATTGGTCAAACCTTTACAAAAAGAGAGTTCTAAATCTGGATTGGTTTTGCCAGATTCGGAAAAAGAACGGCCAGAACGCGGCGAAGTCGTCGCGGTTGGTGAAGGACGTATTTTAGATAATGGCACTAGACTAGCCATGTCTGTAAAAGTCGGCGATAAAATTTTATTTAGAAAATATACACCAGATGAAATTAAAGAAGGTGAAGAAACTTTTTTAATTTTAAGTGAATCTGATGTCTTAGCAATAATTAATTAACACAAATTATTACAAATTATTTGCGAATAGTGCGAATATTTTAGGTTAGTATAATTCGTACAAAATTTGTAGTAATTAGCAATTTTATATGTCTAAACAAATTATTTATAATGAAGAAGCCCGCAAAGCCATTATGGCTGGCGTGGATAAATTGGCCAATGCTGTCAAAGTAACTCTTGGCCCTAAAGGCCGTAATGTTATTTTAGGTCAAAGTTACGGCGCGCCGACAATTACTAAAGATGGTGTTTCGGTAGCCAAGGAAATTGAATTAGAAGATATGTATGAAAATATTGGCGCTGAATTGGTTAAAGAAGTGGCTTCCAAAACCAATGATGTGGCTGGTGATGGCACGACCACAGCCACCATTTTGGCTCAGGCCATGATTCATGAAGGCGTTAAAAATGTGGCGGCCGGAGCTGATCCATTGGCCATTAGACGTGGCATTGAAAAAGGAGTGGAGGCCGTGGTTAAAGAATTAAAAGAAAAAATTTCTATGCCAGTTAAAGGCCGAGAAGATATTGCCCATGTGGCTACTATTTCGGCTAATGATAAAGAGATTGGTGAACTAATTGCCGAAGTTGTTAATGGAGTGGGTAAAGATGGTGTAGTGACGGTTGAAGAATCACAAGAATTTGGTTTAAAAAAAGAAATGGTTGAGGGTATGCAATTTGAATCTGGCTATGTTTCCCCATACATGATTACCGATACTTCTAGAATGGAAGCTGTACTGGAAGAGCCATTAATTTTAGTTACTGATCAAAAAATTTCTTCAGTAGAAGATATCCGTCCTTTATTGGAAAAAATTTTACAGATGGGTAAAAAGGAAATTGTGATTATTGCCGATCAATTGGAAGGTGTAGCTTTAACCACTTTAGTTTTAAATAAATTACAAGGTGTCTTTACAGCTTTAGCCATTAAAGCACCGGGTTTTGGTGATCGTAAAAAAGAAATGCTCCAAGATATTGCTACTGTGGTTGGGGCTAGATTAATTTCCGAGGAAGTGGGTTTAAAATTAGATAAAGTGGAAATTAGTGATTTGGGTCAATCCAGAAAAGTGGTAGCTACTAAAGAACATACCACTTTGGTTGAAGGCAAAGGTAATAGTAATGAAATTAAAGCCAGAATAGAACAAATTAAAAAGCAATTAGAATTGGCCACTTCTAGTTTTGATAAAGAAAAGTTGCAAGAAAGATTGGCTAAATTGGCTGGTGGGGTAGCAGTTTTAAAAGTTGGCGCGGCCACAGAAACAGAAATGAAAGAAAAAAAACACAGAATTGAAGATGCTCTTTCTGCAACCAGAGCCGCAGTGGAGGAAGGCATTGTAGTTGGTGGTGGCGTGGCTTTAATTCGGGCGCTTAAGGTTTTAGAAACTGTTGTGGTTAGTGATGAAGAAAAAATTGGTTTAAAAATTTTAGCTAAAGCTTTAGAAGAACCACTTAAGCAAATTGCTTTTAATGCGGGCAAAGATGGAGCAGTTGTTATTGCCGAAGTTAAAAAACATGAAGCTGGTTTTGGGTATAATGCTGAAAAAAATAGATACGAAGATTTGATGACGGTGGGCATTATTGATCCAACCAAAGTAACTAGATCGGCTTTGCAAAATGCAGCTTCAATTGCCGCTTTAATTTTAACTACTGAAGCAGTGGTGGGGGAATTACCCAAAAAAGATGATGAACAAAAACATGAGCATGGTTATGGCGGGGGAATGGGGTATTAATAAAAATTTTTAATGTCTAATTTTTAATGTTAAATAAAAATATATTTGTATTGTTATTTTCGACCACTTATGTCATTCCCACCGGCACTGCCGATTAGGCTCTCAGATCGGGAATCCAGGAAACTTTTTAAAAGAGAATTACCAACGATTGTAAGTTTTATCAAAATACTTGTTCAACTTGCCTGGATTCCCGCCTTCGCGGGAATGACAACAAGTATGGGATGACAAAATAATAAACAATAAAAACGTTCTCAAATATTTGGGAACGTTTTTGTTTTTTTATTTGGTTTATGTTAAAATAAGTTTAGTAAAAATATAATCTGCTAATTATTACAAATTTGTTGCAAATAGCGCGAATATTAAATTCGTATAATTCGTAAATAATTCGTAATAATTTGTAAACAATATGAATAATTTTTCTGAAATTAAAAGACCAAACAATTTTAATCAACCACTAAACTTGCAACAAGAAAAAATGAAATCAGAAATTAAGAGAATTGAAATACCGCCTAAAAATAATAATAAAGGTTTAATAAAATGGGTGGTAATTGTGATCATAATTTTATTAATTACGGCGAGTATAATTTTTAGTGGAGTGTTTAAAGATAGAAAACTATCTACTAACAATCAGGAATGGCAAGCAATTTTTTTAAGCAATGGTGAAGTATATTTTGGCAAAATAATTAAACAAAATATTTATGAAATAGTGGTTAATAATATTTTTTATTTACAAGCCAAAGATCCATTGCAACAAGGCGCCCAAATTGTTAAACAAAATAATGATATTTCTTTAATTAAATTGGGTAATGAAATCCACGGACCAACAGATGAAATGAGATTTAATCGCAGTCAAATATTATTTATAGAAGACATGAAAAATGATGGGAGAATTGTTAAGGCCATTAAAGATTATTTGAAGCAATAGGTAATGAAAAAAATAAAATGGCAAAAGGAAAAAATGAATTATGAATAATGAATTATGGTAGGGGCGAAAAATTTTTCGCCTTTACAAAAAAGGAATTTATAGGAGGCTCTGATGATTATCGGGGCCTTTTTTGTTTATTTTAATATTTTTTTATGTCTTGGCAGTAAAGTAAGGAGAAAATTATGTCATAAATATTTAAATGCATTTAAAGACAATTGTGGGCTAATATAAGAGTAATATCGGATAATTTTCGTGTTTTAAAAGGTCATATTTACGTTTAATAATTCACCTTTTGTTAGAATATTTAAAATATATTTTAAATGAAAATAAGCCTTTACTAATAGCACAAATAGCCTTTTATTCTTATATCGGATTAAAAAAAACTTTGACAAAAATGTTTTTTAGGTGTATAATATATGTATAACAATCCGATATTACTTCTGTGGATAAAATATTAATGAAAGATTGAAGAGAACAAAGATAATATCGCTTAAACAAACGGCACCCACAAAATATATTTTCCAATTAAAAATCCCCCGATGTTTTTCGGGGGAAATTAAAAGGAAACGGCACCCACATCAAAAGGAAAATAGGAAAGCGCATTAATTATTTTTTTTCTGATGTGAGTATATTAATTATAGCATATTTTTTAACATTTGTTAAGTGATATATATATAGTAAAAATATATAAATAAAAAATAATATTTTATATATTGTATATTATGTCCGAAAGAACAAAACGATTTGTTTGGCAGGCACTGGATTCCCGATCCGTCCGCCTGATTCTCGGCTTGGCGGTCGGGAATGACAATAAAAAAATAAAAAATCAAAATCAAAAAGTTAATCCATGCTCTCGAAAAAAAATAAAACCCATGCTCATCACAATAAAAAAAATATTGTGAAAAAAAAGGACCTGGCTAAAGCGCAGGGTTTTATTAGTTTACTAGAGGCCGCGAATTTATGTTCTTATTCTCAAGAATATATTTCTCTTCTGGTTAGAAAAAAACTTTTGCAGGGAGAAAAAATAGGTCGTAATTGGTTTACGAAAAAAGAATGGTTAGAAAAATATATTCTAGAACATCCGGCAGAAAAAAAAGGTAACACCAAAGGTGAGCTCAAAGTGGAAAAAGTTTTTAAAGAGCGCATTGTTGAAATACCCATTAATAAAAATTTAAAAAGTTTGCGACAAGATTTTTCAGTTTGGCTGAAAAATTTTTTTATTGCTCAAAAAAATATCTTTAAAAATAATTTGCTATATAATGTAAGAAATATAATAAATAAAAATATATATAGTAAAAATAATAATGGCAAATGGGAAAAGGAAAACGGCAAAAGTGAAATGGAAAAAAACATGGCAAATGATTTGCATATCAATGACGGGGTCCCTGCATCGCCGGCAGACAGGCTTCGTCCCGCTTACAGCGGAACTCAGGATAAATTTTTTGTTCAGACAAAAAATTTACTTTTTCAAAGAGTCATAATTTCCACAGTAATTTTTTCTTTGCTTTTAACAACAGCCTCCGCTCAATTTTTTGCCGCCGAGATCTCCCGGCTTGGTGACACCATGGAGAGTGTGGCAGAAAAAAATAATACACAAATTTTAAATGGAATAAATTTGGTTAAAGAAAAAATTGAGGTTGATAGAGTTTTAGAAAGATTCGCCACGGCTTCAGAAAATTTTTCAGCCACCGCAGAATATAAAATTAAAAAAATTGCCGGTAACGGTAATGATAAAAAAGAAAATGTGCTAGGGTCTTTAAATCAAGATGATTCAAGACAGAGCCTTGAACCAACAACATCCAATAATCTTGAATCAACAACAGGACAAGTGGCAGGGGTACAAATGGAAAACGGAAAAGGGGAAGAAATGGAAAAAGATAATCCAGAGACCTTGGGACAAAAGGCAAAAGAAAATAAAGTTGAGAATTTAAACCAAGATGGTTCAAGACAGAGCCTTGAACCAACAACAGGTGAAAGTATTTTGAATCAAGCAAAAAATATTACCGAAAAAATTTCTGAAAGTGTGACAGTGTTTGTGGAAAATATTTTGGTGGCAGGGTTGGGGGATGGAAAAAATAATAACACAGATCCCTCGACTGCGCTCCGCTCCGCTCGGGATGACAAAACTGGCGACGTAAGTAATGACGGGATTCCCGCTCTGCTCCCGCAGTTGCGGGACGAGGCCGGGGGGAATGACAAAAAGGGTGGTTTAGTTGGTAATGGTATTAAAATTTTGAGTGATAAAAATATTTTGGGAGGCATAGCTTTTAACTTTTTGGGTTTACCAAAAAACAGTGATCAAATTTTTGGCGGGCTGGTCTTGGGTGCTAATGATTTGAAACAAACTAGTCAACAAAAATTTTTAAAACTCTTGGCTAATTTGCAAGTGGCTACTTCCAAAAAACTTTTGGCCAAAAATTCTTCCACTGAAAGTGTGGTAGAAAAAGTTGCTAAAGTATTTTTTAAGAGTAGCAAAAAAACTTCTGATTTTGTTTATGATAATATTTTTACACCAATCGCTGGTTTGGGTAATATGTTAGGCGGTTCAATTATTACTGGAGCTAAAAACGTTGGTGTGAAAATTGGTATTTATCAAACTGATTGGCTGGAAAGAGAATTACAAAATCAAGACACACTTGTATGGTTGATAAAAAGAGACAGGGAATCAAGCGTTAATAATTTTTATGATGCAAATTTTTATAATTTAAATGGTTCAGAAAAACAAGTTATTGTTTTAAAAGGTGAGAAAGGGGAGACTGGTGAAAGAGGTGAAAAAGGGGAGACAGGAGAGGCTGGTGCCAATGGTTTGCCAGGCAAAGATGGTTCGGGAATTGGGGGTAATACTTCAGTGACCAATATTTATCAAGTGGGCACACCTGGTTCCACAGCCAGTCAAGGCGCAGGTACGGTTTTAGATGTGAAATATTTGGGTGCTGGTAATTTATCAGTTAGTGACAAAACAACTTTGAATACTCTAACAGTCACAGGCGTAGCCGATTTTAATAATGCCGTAAACATTGCTGGTAATTTAACTTTAAGCGGAGCCACTGCTTCTGGTGGCAACTTTACAACTTCGGGAAATATTTTGGGTGGCGGTTATTTAAAAATTGGTAATGGTACACCAGATTGGACATTGGGTAATGGTTCAGGATATTTTACCAGTAATATTGAAACCGATGGTAGTTTAAGAATTGATTCTACCACGACTACTGATCCATATCTTTGGTTAACTAGTAATCCAGTAGCCAGTGCAGAAAATTCTGCTTTGCTTTTTGGATCTAAACTTGTTAATGGTTCTAGTGTGGGAACTTTGATTGGTTCTAATGTCAGTGATTTTTCTGGCGACTTTTTAAATTTTCAAGTTAATGATGTTTCTAAATTTAAAATTGATTCAGAGGGAAATATTTCTTCTGTTGGTTGGGCTACTCATTCTGGATCAATGACAGTGGAATCAACCACAACTCCACAATTAACAATTGGTTATGATAGTAATCATGTTTGGAATTCTGCAGTGGATAATAAAGGCAATATATTTTTTAGTTTAATTTCGGCCACCAACACTCCGGAATTTAATTTTGTTAATCCAGTTAATATTTCTTTAGCCACTGCAACAGACGTGGATATTTTTAATATTACTGCTTCTACGACAAAAGGCATAATAAAAATTGTAGCTTCCACAACCGAACCCTTAATTACTTTAAATCAAACCGGCGCTGGTGGTGGGATTATATTTTTAAATAATGTTCAAGCTTCCAGTACAGTAGCTTTGTTACAATACACTGATAATCCTTTAAATTTTGGGGCAGCCAATGGCACCTTTATTGCGGCCAATCCTGATATTTTTTCTGGTAATTGGTTGGATTTTCAAGTGGCTGGTACCAGATATTTTTCATTGGCTTCCGACGGTGATATTTTTTCAGCGGGTGGCATGTTGATTAATACTAATTCTACAACCGCTTTGAGTGTGCAAGATTCTTTGGGCAATACTCATTTTGTGATTGATACAATTTCTGGTAAATATGGTTTTGCCACTTCCACGCCAAATCGTGATTATGGTTTAACCATTGCCACCTCAACTTTGCAATATGGAGATTGGACTTTGATTGGTAATGCCACTACGACTGGCACAGTGGCTGGTGGCAATTTATCAATTGGCGGCGATGTAACTTTGGGTGATTCGGGAACTGATAGAATTGTGTTTAATGGTTATGTTTTGTCTGATATTATTCCGGCAGATAACGCGCGTTCACTTGGTTCATCAGTGAACAGGTGGAATTATGGTTATTTTGATTCTATCAATGTCAATGAATTAAATGCTGGTGGCACAAATATTTCGGGAACTGCTAGTAATGAAATTGTTATTAATTCTTCCAACGTATCTGACGACACAGAAGATGCTTCAGTTGTTTTTGAAAGAGGTACGCCAGTAACTAACGCGGCTGTGCGTTGGGACGCATCGGAAAATAATATAAATTTTAATTTTCCAATTTGGGTGGAAGGCACAGATACAACTGGTCAAGCTTCTTCAACCATTACTGTAAAAGCTGGCATCAATCAAGGTAATTATAATTTATTTCAAATCAAAGATGTTGATGGTAATAATTTAGTGCAAGCAGATCCAGTGGGGCATTTTGCTGTTGGCGGTGATTATCAAGATGGATATGGGGTAACCATTGCTACGAGCACCTATTTTGTTGGTGATGCTGTTTTTGCCAATGGTTCTACTTTTAATTCCATTACGACAACTGACAGTGCATACTTGGGTGGAAATTTAACTGTCATAGGCGATACTTTTTTAAATGGTGGTTTAAGAATTAACACCATTAATTCAACGACCACAAATATTGATAACTTAACAGTTAACACCGGCGCCACTATTAACGCCGCTACTTTGAATGGCTTAACTACAATCGCTGACGCTAGAGTAACTAGTTTTAACGCCACCACCACTAAAGTTGATAACTTAACTGTTAATTCGAGCATTACTTTACCAGCTGGAGCTCTTAGTTACACTTCACTTAATTGGTACTGGGCAACATCCAGTGAAGAGTACTTTTGGAACAATACTTCCACCTGGAGTGGGTTTGAAAGCGAATGGAATAAATATACTAATGCTTCTTCAACTTTAATCACTTTGAATGATATTGATACTTCCTTAAAGATCAGTGACATTGTGACTGATGAAACTGGTTCGGGTTCTTTGGTCTTTGCTCTTAGCCCAACCATTAGTGGAGCGACACTTAACAATCTCACGACCATCGCTGATGCCAGAGTGGCGACTTTAAATGCGACGTCATCGGTTATTGATAGTTTGGTGGTTAACACCGGAGCAACTATTAACGCCGCTACCTTGAATGGACTTTCCACGATCAGTGACGCTCGCATCACAGTTCTGAATGCAACATCTTCAACTATTGATACCCTGACAGTCAATACTGCGATCAATCTCCCAGCCGGATCTATTTCGGCTAATGATTTGGCATTGACCGAAGGGTATATCTTTAGAGGTGAAGGTGGTTACGCGGAAGCGACGTCAACGATATTTATCGCGGATAGTGGAAATGTGGGGATAGGAAAAACAAATCCGAGTTATGCTTTAGATATTACTGGTGGAATGCAAGCTTCAAGTGATGTTGGTTGGCGAGGTGGGTCTGGTTGGTTAACTTCAGCAGAGATTAGGTATAACACAGCAGCAGATTTTAATATTACTAATACAAATAGTGGTGGAAGTATTTCTTTTAACCCTGGTAATTCTGAGGCAATGCGTTTGTTGTCTTCTGGCTCGGTCGGTATCGCCACCACTACGCCAACATCTCGTCTAACAATCCAGGGCGCTGGCGCGACTAGTGCAACTTATGGTTTGAATATTGCTGATAGCACTGGTAGAACATATTTTGAAGCAAGGAATGATGGGGTGACTAGATTATATCCGGCCACCGGAACCTTGGCGGTTTTGGAATTAATGGAACCGGATGGAACTTCGGGAATACAGTTTAGAACTGGTCCAAGCGGATCTAGAAGTATGTATATTGGAATTGGCGCTGGCCAATATCATGTTTCAAGTGAGGGTGTTAATAATACTGCTTTTGGCTATCAGGCTATGGATGCGGTGATGGATGACGCTGATAACAACGTGGCTTTGGGCACTTATGCCTTGGGTGGTTTGACAACCGGAGACAATAACGCGGCTTTGGGGGCCAACTCTTTAACTCAATTAACAACCGGTTCAAACAATTTAGCGCAAGGTTTTGCGGCTTTGGGAAACATAACAACGCAAGGACATAATATTGGTATGGGAGCTTATGCCGCTTATTTGACGACGGGTAGTAATAATACTGTTATCGGAGGACTCGCTATGGGAAGGACGACTGGTGACGTAGAAACGGCATCCGCAAATACAATAGTTGGATATAGCGCTGGTTATAATATAACAACTGCTGATAATAATAGTTTATATGGAAACAATGCAGGAAAAAATCTAACAACCGGCGCGAATAATATCCTCCTTGGTTATCAATCAGGCGAAAGTCTAACCACTGGCACAAAAAACATTGTCATTGGTTATGATATTGATACGCCAGCTGTTGATTCTACTAATACTTTAAATATTGGAAATATTTTGTTTGGGACTGGGCTGACCGGTTCTGGTACTTCAATCGCTGGTAATATCGGAATAGCAACTTCTACTCCAGGTGGGTACTACGGTGAAAAACTCACTGTCGTGGGTGGGGCATATATCACTGGTGGAGCGACGACGACCGCTCTCAGAGTGGCTTCACTCAATGTAGCTGGCGATGATGTTTCTGATATTACGGGTAGTGGTTTGGCTATAGTCAACGGCGCTCTAACAGTTCAAGGTTTTGCTCTAAGTGGATCAAATGGTGCTTGGGAAAATATCTGGACGAATACTTTGACACCAACATCAACGACTGCTGGGATATTTGTGAATGCGTCATCAACTATCAATTCAAATTTTCGAGTGCAATCTGATCAATTTGAAATTCCTAGGTTTGTGGTTGGTTCTTCTACTGCAACTAATTTGTATGTGGCGAGTAATGGGAATGTGGGGGTGGGGACAGCGAGTCCGAGCGGAATTTTAGACATCGTTGGCAATGATAGCGCGAGGCCATTCACAGCTCGTTATGGTTCTACTGCTGGTGAGGGCTTACCAGCAAATTTGCCCAATTATCTTACAAGCTTGTTTATTAGAAATAATTCTAGCGCCTATGGTAATCGTGTTACATATATTGGTGGGTCGCAAGGATCAACTGGTCTAACTTTTGGTGATAAAGACTCTTATAATGCTGGTTCAATTCTATATAATAATTTTAATGATAGCTTGAGTTTTAGGGTTAATGAGGTAGATGATGTGTTACATATTAATTCTTCTGGCAACGTCGGTATCGCCACCACCACGCCAGGTGGGTACTACGGTGAAAAACTGACAGTCGTGGGTGGCGCGTATATCACTGGTGGGGCTACCACCACAGCTTTGCGAGTTTCTTCTTTGAATGTGGGTGGCGATGATGTCTCGGATATCACCGGCAGTGGTTTGGCGGTAGTAGATGGAGCTCTGACAGTTCAAGGATTTGCTCTTTCCGGATCAAATGGCGCGTGGGAAAACATCTGGACAAATACTTTGACACCAACTTCTACAACAGCGGGAATATTTGTGAATGCGAGTTCAACGTTTAATTCCACGCTCGGAGTCAATGGCAACTTTACTGTGGCTTCTGGAGCAACTACGACGATTGGTAATAATGCTTTGGTAGTGAGAGGTGGAGATGGGAGAGTGGGAATAGGAGTGGAAAATCCAACTACAAATTTAGATGTTTACAGTACTGATTCATCTAGTATTTATGCCAGAAGTTCAACTGCTGCTGGTTATATGACAGCAGGAAGTAATATTGTTCAATTTGGTTCTCAAACGTATGATGATTTCCAAATAATGACAAATTCTAATTTGGCAATTGCAATTAAAAAAGATACCCAAAACGTCGGTATCGCCACCACCACTCCATACGCCAAACTTTCTGTCGTGAGCGATGATTATAATTTACCAAAATTTATGGTGGCGTCATCCACTGGATTTAAAACACCAAGTTTGTATGTGGCGAGTAATGGGAATGTGGGGGTGGGGACGGCGGCGCCTGCGGCGAAGTTGCATATACAAAATAATGCTATTAGTGGCACGCAATTATTGTTAGGAGAACTATATCATGCAAGCGTAATTGTAAATAATACTGGTAATCCGACGACTGGCATATCTATTACTGGTTATAATTCCTCTGGAGTAGATAAGTTTAATGTAGCATCAAATGGTTCTACTTATTTTAACGGTGGCAATGTCGGTATCGCCACCACCACTCCTTACGCTAAACTTTCCGTGGTGTCTGATGATTATAATCTACCAAAATTTATGGTAGCTTCCTCGACTGGATTTACAACTCCTGCTTTGTATGTGGCGAGTAATGGGAATGTGGGGGTGGGGACGGGGAGTCCATCGGTAAATTTAGATATATTAAGTAGTGGTGACGCAAGGGTAAACATTACGGGAAATAATTCAGGTAAGGATTCTGGAATATATTTAGGCATAGCTGCTAGAGAGTGGAAAATAGAACAACAAAACTATAATACTTATGGAAATAGTGCTTATGATTTAGAAATTGGGTATCACGGAGCAATGCTAGGTGGAAACTTATTACTTGTGAGAACTGGTGGCAATGTTGGTATCGCCACCACCACCCCAGGTGGTACCTATGGTGAAAAACTGACAGTCGTAGGTGGCGCGTATATCACTGGTGGCGCAACCACGACAGCTTTGCGAGTTTCTTCTTTGAATGTGGGTGGCGATGACATCTCGGATATCACCGGTACTGGATTGGCTATAGTCAATGGGGCTTTGAGCGTTCAAGGTTTTGCGTTAAGCGGTGCCAACGGCGCCTGGGAAAATATCTGGACCAATACTTTAACGCCAACATCAACCACAGCGGGGATATTTGTGAATGCCAGTTCAACATTTAATTCCACGCTCGGAGTCAATGGTAATTTTACTGTGGCATCTGGGGCGACGACGACGATTGGCAGCAATGCCTTGGTGGTGAGAGGTGGGGATGGGAATGTGGGGGTGGGGACAGCGAGCCCTAGTACAAAATTTGAAGTGAACGGTAATTTATCATTAATCGGAGAACCTGCAACTTTATATTTTGATGCAAGCCAGGCACTTACTTATATATCAGGAAGAAGTGGCGGTGGTGGTAATGCTTTTATCAATTTTGTTGTTAATGGTGAAAAAATGAGAATTACCAGAGATAATGGGATTGGTATTGCCACAACTACTCCAGGTGGCTACTATGGTGAGAAATTAACAGTCCAAGGCGGCGCGTATATTCAAAACAATACGGCGGAACAAGCGAAGTTTGTGGTGGGTTCAAGTACAGCCACAAGTTTGTATGTGGCGAGTAATGGGAATGTGGGGATAGGAAAAACTAATCCAGCGTATCCTCTGGATGTAAATGGAAATGTAAACATTACTGGCTATTTGGAAACATCAGGACAAGTCGTTGCTGATACATATTTAAAATCAAGCAAACTTTTAAATCTTGCTTCAGAAAATTTAACCATAATGTCAACAACTGCAAATTACGACATTATTTTTGGAAACGGGAATGGAAGTACTTCTTTAGCCACAGAATGGATGAGGATAAAAAACGGCAACGTCGGTATCGCCACCACCACTCCAGGTGGGTACTATGGTGAAAAACTCACTGTCGTGGGTGGGGCATATATTCAAAACAATACCGCGGAACAAGCCAAGTTTGTGGTGGGGTCTTCTACAGCTACGAGTTTGTATGTGGCGAGTAATGGGAATGTGGGAATTGGGACGGCGAGTCCAGCATCAACATTACAGGCTGAAAATTCAACAGGGGCGATATTAACCTTAAGCCGTAATGATACGAATGTTTTAGAGAATGATATTCTTGGACAAATTGATTTTTTAGGCAATGATTCTTCTTATACTAATTCCGGAGTTGGTGCGTTTATTAGATTTAGGGCGACGCAAAATCAATCAAATCTTTCACCTTGGGGAAATTTAGAATTTGGCACATCTTATGCCAATGTGGAAAATGCTACAACGAGAATGGTGATATCGGCTGACGGCAAAGTTGGCATCGGCGACACCAATCCTTCGGCTAAACTCCAAGTCGCTGGGGCTATCTCGGGTCAATACTTTACCGCGACTTCCACGAGTGCGTCATCGACTATGGCGCATAGCTTGGTAGTGGATACGACTACTTTGGTCGTGAATGCCAATGAGGGCAGAGTGGGGATCGGGACGGCGAATCCGGCAACGCCATTACATATTATGGATACAAGTTATTCGGGGTTACGGCTTGGATATAACGATTCAACATATACAAATTTGTATGTAACCAATACAGGAGAGTTACGTATTAATGCAACCATGGGCGGGATGACCGTTTATGGCAATTCGACATTCACTTCACCATTAACCTTTAATTATGGAGCTGTTATAAATGAAGGTGGGAATGATTCGAATACAAGAATAGAAGGGGATAATGACACGCACTTGTTTTTTGTTGATGGCAGCGCAGACGCTATTGGGATTGGAGGTTACACTGATTTGACTGGCGCCACAGGAAAATTGTTGGTTAATGGTAATGTTGGTATCGCCACCACCACCCCCGGTGGCACCTATGGTGAGAAATTGACCGTGGTGGGTGGCGCGTATATCACTGGTGGAGCAACCACTACAGCTTTGCGTGTGGCCTCGCTTAACGTGAATGGCGATGATGTCTGATTGGCAAGCAGTTTTTTTAAGTAATGGTCAAGTTTATTTTGGCAAGCTTAAA
>DAOOOW010000004.1:0-58162 GCA_035387885.1 bacterium | reverse complement strand
AAGAATTTAATATTTTTCATAATTAATTAACCGCCAAATGTGTGTTCCTAAAACATGGTTGGGGATAATTTTTGAAGTTCATAATATCAGCATGGCATCGCCAAAAGAATAAAAACGATACTTTTTCTGGATAGCTTCCTTGTAAAGTTCTTGAATTTTTTTAATACCCCAAGTTTTTGTTTTATTGTTAGACAAAAATGCTGCCAAGAGCATTATCAAAGTAGATTCTGGTAAATGAAAATTGCTGATTAGGCCATCAAGGCATTTAAATTTATAACTTGGATAAAAAAAAGGATTGATAAAATCATTAAGTGGTTTAATTTTACCCAGGTTATTGGTGGCGGTTTCCAAGACTCTGGCAGTGGTGGTGCCTACAGCAATAATTCTACCACCAGATTTTTTAACTTCGTTTAAATGCTTGGCTGTGGCATGATCTAGGCAAGCATATTCAGCATGCATCTGATGTTCTTCAATATTTTTAGTTTTGACTGGTCGGAAAGTGCCCAGCCCGACATGCAGAGTTATAAATTCTGTTCTTATGCCAGTTTTTTCCAGAGTAGTCAAAAGTTTTTTAGTAAAATGCAAGCCAGCGGTTGGGGCAGCTGCAGAGCCAGAGATTTTGGCATATACAGTTTGGTATTGTTGTCTTATTTTTTTAGAGTCAGCAGTTTTAATATATGGAGGCAGGGGAGTGGCAGCATGTTTATCTAGGAAATTTAAAAAATTTTTACCTGTGATGTTAAATTTTATTATCCAGTTACCATTTTCTGTTTTTTTTAAAATTTTTCCCAAAAAATTTACAGAAGTGATTGATTTTTTCCCATAATTCATAATTTTTAATTCATAATTCAATTTTACTTTTCCTCTAATCAAACATTCCCATTTTCCCTTGCCCAAATCCCGTAATAAAAACACTTCCACTTTGCCCCCAGTCTTTTTTTGCATAATTAATCTGGCTGGAAAAACTTGGCTATTATTAAAAACCAAACAATCGCCAGTTTTTAAATATTTATTTAAATTATAAAAAAAATCATGTTTAATTTTATTATTTTTTCTGTCATAAACAAAAAGCCGCGAATGATCGCGGGGAGTAATAGGGGTCTGAGCAATCAAATCTTGGGGTAGGTGGTAATTAAATAGAGAAGTTAGCATAAGATAAAAGTAACTCGTAACTGGTAATTTGTAACTCGTAATAAGACTTCAAAATTAATTATATATTCCTTTTACAGATTACAGATTACGGTTTACGAATTATGATTTTTTATTCTATCCCTTCAGTAGTTATTTCTTGTTCTGACATATGCTTTTTTTTCCAATCCACCAATTCCATAATTTGTTTAGTAACCCGATAGGGATCTGGCACTTGTTTAAAAATAAAATTGGATTCGGCGCCGGCTGTCTGTACATGCACATCACCAAAATGAAAAAAAGTTGATAATAAACCTTTAACATCAGCTGAAACGTCTTGGATACGAAAAAGTCTGAAAGAAGAAATTTCACGAGAAAAAAGTCCTTGTTGTTCTATGTTGACAATACGCTCAGAAGTAATCACCCAAATATCTAAATAATAATCTATCCAAGAGCGATAGAAAAATGTGATTAAAGCAAAATAATATAAACTTAAAAACATTTTATAAAATAGCAAACCAAGTGCTGTGGCCAATGCTTCAGTGTCTATGATTAATATGTAATGTAACAAGAAAGGCAAAATTAATAAAACAGCATAGATAAAAATCATCTTAAAAAGATGCCAAGCGTGCCTACGGAGTACGAGGATTATTTTTTCATCTGGTTCTTGACCTGGGAAAAGGGTAGGGTAGGGCATAAGATTTTTCCGCTTTTAGCGGATCCGCTAAAAGCGGAAAAATAAATTCCAAAATCCAAATAATAAATTTCAAATAAATTCTAAATTAGAAATTAAAAATTTTATTAAAAAAAGTTTATGGCCGTGGACCAATCAAAGGCAGTTAAGAAACTTAAACTCCAGATAAACAGAATAATTAAACTGAAAACATATAAAAAAATGGTAAAAAAATTAGTAAAACTATTCATACCGAAACGCCAGGCATGATAGAGATTAAAAAAAGTAAAAACTAAAAAACATAAAGTAACAATTAAATAAAAAATTAAAATAATAATTAAAGGGAAAGACATTGGATTTAAATTCGAAATTCGAATATCGAAATTCGAAAAATAATTAAATTATAAATTCAAAATTATAAAATTTTATTTTTTAATATTTAAATATTAAATATTCGAATTTGTTTCGAATTTCAAATTTAGGATTTCGGATTTTTATTTTGTGTATCCTAAGTGTTTTTTGCCCAAATCTGTGACACTTCTTCCTCTCGGGGTTCTGTCTAAAAAACCGAGTTGCATTAGAAAAGGTTCATAAATATCTTCAATAGTAGACATTTCTTCGCCAGTGGAAGCAGCAATAGTATTTAAACCAACTGGACCGCCATTAAATTTTTCGATAATAATTTTTAAAATTTCACGATCAATTTCGTCCAGACCCAATTCATCAACCATTAGCATTTTAAATGTTTCTTCACAAGTATTCTCATCAATTATACCATTTTGTTTGACTTCAGCAAAATCTCTAACTCTTTTTAAGAGACGATTAGCAATGCGAGGAGTTTTACGACTACGCGTAGCAATTTTTTCGGCTGAGGTTGAATCTATTTGGCAATTTAAAATTTTAGCTGAGCGACTAATAATTTGACCCATTTCTTCAAAATTGTAATAATCCAAACGATAGGTGGTGCCAAAGCGATCGCGGAGCGGTGAAGACAGCAAACTTAAACGGGTGGTGGCGCCAATGAGAGTAAATTTGGGCAAATCAATTCTTAAAGTTCGAGCTGAGGGTCCTTTGCCAATAATTAAATCTAGAGCATAATCTTCCATAGCTGGGTAGAGGACTTCTTCAATAGTTTTATTTAAACGGTGAATTTCATCAATAAATAAAATATTATTAGCTTCTAAGTTAGTTAAGATTGCTGCCAAGTCACCAGCTCTTTCAATGGCCGGACCAGAAGTTACTCGGATGTTGGCGTTCATTTCTTTGGCAATAATATGAGCCAGAGTGGTTTTGCCGAGTCCTGGTGAGCCGTATAATAAAGTATGTTCTAAAGCTTCGCCACGATTTTTAGCAGCTTGCATGAAAATTTTTAAACCTTGCTTAATCTTGTTTTGACCAATAAAATCATCTAAATTTTGCGGACGTAAAGTTAGATCAATTTTTTGATCTTCATCTCTAGCAATGTTGGAGATAAGTCTTTCTTCAGGCATAAAATTATAATTTTAGTCTAGCATTTTTTAAATTGTTTGGCTAATTTATTTATCCTTGCCAAAATTTTTAAAAATGTTTATAATAAAAAATAAATGGGCAGTAAAATTTGACCAAATAATTATGGGCGGCTAGCTCAGTTGGTTAGAGCGTTACATTGACATTGTAAAGGTCACAGGTTCAATTCCTGTGTCGCCCACCAAAATTTATTTAGCGCGTATAGCTCAGCTGGTTAGAGCGCGACACTGATAATGTCGAGGTCCATGGTTCGAGCCCATGTACGCGCACCAAAAAATCTCCCTTGAGGGAGATTTTTTGGTGCATTTATTAAACCAAATCAAAACTTATTTTAAAAAAAGTTGACCTTCTAAAAATCAATAAAAAAATGTATAATAAAATTGAGATATTATTGAAAAAATTGATCACTTCAAGTTCTCGTGTTTTTTGTTGTAATTATCCTAAATTCTGGAGTTATCTGTGTTGCAACTGGAGCATTAGCTGATGTTGAATGGCAATTTTTTCTTGGTGAATTACTCTGGGGCTGATTTTGTTGAGAATCTATACAAAATTAAATTTTTAAAAAATAAAGAAGTATAAATCTATGAATATATGTGAACAAAAACTAAGGGAAGTGTTACCTGTTAAAAAAGTAACGATAATAGAAAGTCAGGGGATAAAAACCTTACTAGATCAAAATGTATGGAGTAAAATAGAAAAAGCAGCTGCAAATAGAAAAAACCCTCATCTTCAAGAAGAAGAACGACCAATAACACCTCGCTTAATAATGGATAAAATCCACAGACAAACTTTATTTATGCAAGCTCGTATTGAAGGAATGAGAAATTTAGATCGTTTTCAAGAATTAGCTGATTATTTGGAGTCAACTGTTTATGAAAGGGAAAGTAAGGATGTTAATGTCCCAATTGGATTATCTGATGAGCAAAAAAAGAAAGTTATCGAAGATTGGAAAGCAAAAGGATGGAATGGTGAAGTAGACGATTTTTACGAAAATACAGATAGTAAGTACGCAGGTCTAACTTTAACAAGAAGTGTACCTTTGCGCCTTGGAAGGGAGCATGTCAGGTTAATGAAAGACTTAGTCTCTGTTGATAATAACCCCAGAGAATTGGCTGAAGGATTGCGAAAAATTGGTTTCGAGTTTAGTGACTTTATGTTAAAGTCTCCCGATGAGATGAGACAATTGGGTAAATTTTTTACAGCACCTCATGCAAAAGAAGCACTGGAACTTGCGCAAGATATTTCTAGATGGGGTAGTGATTGGTTTGCAAACGATGGTTCATATGGCAAAACTGTTGAGGTTGGGCAAATAGAATTTCTAGCTAAACTCGCGCAAAATCCTGATCCAAAAACAGTATTTCCACTTGAAGTAATAAAAAGAGTAAATACATTGGCTGCTGCATTAAATATGAGAGTAGGAGTTGCAGAAATTGGCCAACTTCAGACAATTATGAATAATCCAGATTATTTAGAATTTGTTGCATATTTAAATAATCTAGGCGGTTCAGATTCAAGTTATAGAGAAAGAATACCTGTCTTTGAAAATATCATAGCTCTGGATCAAGCTGGTTTGCTGAAACCGGTAGTTGAACTATATCGTTCTGGTGTTTCTTTAGAATCTACAGATAGATATTATTATTTATTTAGTCACCCATCATTAAGGAAACTATTTGATAGCTACGAGGCCACATCTAAACCGCAAGAAGTAAGACGAGAAGTAGTGCAATATTTACAAGAAATATTAGCTCAACCCAAAGTAAAAGCATTTTTAAATGATGCTCCAAGACGAGAATTTGTTAGATTATTGGGAGAGTTAAGAGGTTATCCCTTAATTGTGGAGGAACTTTCAAGTCTTGATAAAATGTTTGGAGAAGGCTTGGCAAGGGGAGAAGAGGCAATAGTTGTATTGAAATGCTTACGGGGAAGTAATCAAGATGGCCAGGAATACAATCTTGATTTGAATACTCTTTCCGCTGTTACTTCAGATGCTCGCGTCATGGAAGCATTTACTAATGAGGAATTTCCAAAGTTTGTGGAAGCTCTTGAATCTAGGGCCGGATATAGACCTAGTAAAGATGACATTTACTTTCAGGGTTCGAGCATATTAGCAGAGGTGTTTAATAACCCAACAGTCCGTGCTGGTCTAGTTCAGGATGCTACAACTAAAGTTATAAAGGCACTCGGTGGTCAAATAAATCTACATAACCCAGAGTATTATATCCGACTGGGCAATAATCCAAATATGGTACAAACTATTAATGCTTTACGCGATATGGGTTGCAAATTGTTTGATTATTTTAGTTTACCAAGCGCAGAGACTTTAGAAGCGATTGCAAACGATCCTAGTGCTATTACTAAGTTAAAATCTCCAGAATTAAAAAGTCTTGCTATTCGATTAACTAAAGAATTTAAGTGGGTAGCAAGTCACTCTGAAACAAGCAACTTACTCGCATTATATGATGATAAGGGGTTGCAACAAAAGTTATTTAACCCTGAAAATGTGGATTATATAAAGAAAGTTCGACCACACGGATTAGCTCTCTCTGATGTGAGATCGATCTTGGATTTAGATTCTGCTCGTCGAGACTTAATTGTAAAGTTGGTAGGCCAATTTAGTTTTTCTCTTGATTTTTCTTTTTTGAGAAGTACAGAACAACAAGAAATGCTTGATAGATTAGTACAAAATGATAATTTGAGAAGAAAGTTGTTTTCTAAGCAAACGCAGGGGGTTTTTAATAGGCTTAAGACAGATTTTGGTTATTATCGGCTCGAAATACGTGATATTGATACTATTGTGCGTGCGCCTAGTGATTTTCCTGATTTTATTGGAGAATTGGAAAAGAAATATAGATATAGTTTTAAAAGCAAGGACTTAATGCCGTTACTCCAACTCGCAGCAAATAAAGAAGGGTTTAATGATCTTTTAGATATGTTATGTAATCATGGATATCAGTTCGGAATTGAAGATATCACATATATTTCACAATTAATTCCATATGCCCAAAAGTTACCTATTCTTTTCTCTACTGTTAATCAAATTTTGTCGAGTGAAGAAATTTATTTGGAAGGTTCTAAGGTGGCTGAACAGTATGTTTTCAATGTGTGGGACATACCATATCTATTACAGCTTGAAGCATTTATTGATAGGTTGCCTGCAATTGTTACTACTTTAGGTGAAGTAATGGAATACAAGTTTAATGTTAGAGATAGTGATCAGTTAGCATTTATTATTGCAGGTGGATATACAAAAGAACAATTAGCGGGTTTGAAGCAGATTCATGATAAATATAAAGATCAAGATTCAGATGAGTGTAATATTAATTCAATTCGAAATTTAGAATTTATTCAAGATAATGAAGATACAATTGCTCGATTGGAAAGTTACAACTATAAATTTCGCCTACAACATGCGCCACAATTGCGAAGTCTTTTAGAATCCCCTAACAAGGAAGTTATATTACAAACGTTAGATATTTTACGAGATAATTTTTCTTTTGCTTATAACCCTAACATTTCCCAGTATTATGTAAAGTTGGCACAAATTCCAGACATTGAAGATAAATTGAGAGAAGCTAGAGCTTCAATAGTAAAAGAAGATTTAATGCAAGAAAATAATTTTAAATTGTTTGTTGCTTTAAGAGCAGATGCAGGACTTTATAACCACGCAAGAAAATTTCTCTCAGATGTTTATTTTAGAAATATAAGGGATGCACAAAACCGATTGGCGCAATTTAACAATAGAATGTTAAGTGAAGCGATTCCTGAAGAAGTATTAGTTAAAATATTTTCAGTTTCAGGAAAAGCAACAGAACTAGATAGAATAGCTTTGAAATATGGTATAACTGCAGAAATAGCAAGAGTTGCGCAAAATGTAGATTGGTACGGTCCATTACTTCAAACAAATAATTTCCAAGAGGCTAATGAGGCAATGACAAGCATGATGATTGATCTTGCAATTCCAGTGGTTTACTCTGGATTACAAGACGAAGAATTGGACGCAAAAAAGAATAAATTAATTGAGCTTGCGGGTAAAGAGAAAGAGTTTGATGATATACTTGAGATCGCATGTCGTTCTGTTGGAGTTTTTGGACAGAAATATTCCAACAAAGGACAAGATTTCGATATTTTAATGGGCGCCATTAGACAGTCACTTGAATTAAATTTAGAACGTAATCCCAAAGTTTATGCGCAAAAGAGAGCAGAACTTTCATCTCATCAGTTTGATCGAATCTTTGAAGGTATGCCAGATGATGCAAGAGAAAGAGTGATGAAGATTTGGCTTGATTTATCACCAAGACGAAGATTAAGAGTAAGTGGCGATGTAATTACAGTAGAGGAAGCTACATTAAGCCGCCTCAATAGAATTAGAGATATTTTACATACAGATCTTTCAGTACATCTTCAAGAACTTTTTATAACAAAAGTAAAAGAACTAGAGGCAGCAATTGAGAGAGAAGAAACTAATGGGTCAAGAGCTGAACAATTTGCTATATATAAAAAATATTTGATGACTCCTGAAGGATTAATGCGAAAAGATATTCTAATGATGTATCGTTCAGTTGAGAAGTTTATCCGTAATGCCCAAGAAGCTCTTAAAAATCCAGAAACACCAAAGGAAGAAAAGGGGAAATTGGGCAAGATTCTCGGAACATACGAAGCAGTATCAGACAGCCTAAAAGCTTTGTATAGATTAGGAACAATTAGTGAAAAAAGATATGAAGCCAGAAGAAACTATCTAAAAGAAATTGAAAAACATATTGGCGAGTTCTCGGGAGCTTTGAAACGATTAAAAATACTAGACCCTGATAGCAGATCAACAGATGTAAATACTAGAGCACTTGAAGAAGAGGTTTTGCTAGATTTTGGTAAATTAAAAGGCGCAATGGCGGAGGAAAATGCGTCAGGACAAATAGTTTTCGAAACAGAATCCACAGTTAATTTCAACGATCTTGCAAAAGCACCCGAGATGACTCAAAGCTGCCAGAGGTTGACAGAAGTAACAGGTCTTAATCATGCTGCCTACTCTCGTTTATTAGATGGCTCTAATGAAATGATAGATATTTATGAGATGAGAAATGGCGAGAAAAATAGATTAAGTAGAAGTTTTATTGAGTTATCTAAGGTGAAGCTTACGGGAGAAGATCAGGCAAGATTGGCAGTTTTGATTGATAGGCAATATGTAAACCCACAATATCAAAATTTTACTTATCAATTCTCTAATGAAATGATGTTGCATATGCTTGATAGATTATCAGCTGATCCAGAATTATCACTGGTTTTTGATAGCAATAGATTTGCTGTAAACTCAGATGTTCAAGAAGTACTTCGGGCGCGGGGATACAAATTAAGAAAGATATCAGAGGAGTATTTCGTGAATGAAAGTAATGTTAGACTGACAAAATATTATGATTCTTTTGGAGGATTAAATAACGTTGCACAACCAGCATGGGAATTTTTCGATGGATTCTGCATAATAGAGAAAATATAGACTGGTAAGGTGCCTATGTAATAGACATTGGAAATGTAAACGTCGGTCATGATGAATTAGTTGCAAAAGATGATAAAATAACAGGAAAGAATAACAGTTTTTTCCCAAAAAGCGCACCAAAAAATCTCCCTATAAGGAGATTTTTTGTTATTCGAGAAGTCTTATTTAATTAGAAAAATATTCAAGATTTTTATTTCACAATTAAAATGTGGTAGGAAAAGAGCCACCATCCCGATAAATCGGGATACGACATTCTTTGATTTGCATCAAAGAGGTGGTTTGTTCCAACATTACATTGGAACATGACTCCATAAAAGGAGAAAATCCATCCACAGCTTCCGCTACGGATGCCTTGTTACGACTTAGTCCCTGTTATTAGCCCTGCCCTACACCGGTACAACCGATGTTCAGGCATTGCCAACTTCCTTGACTTGACGGGCAGTGAGTACAAGACCCGAGAACGTATTCAACGCGCCATGGCTGATACGCGTTTACTAGCGATTCCGGCTTCATGAGGGCGAGTTGCAGCCCTCAATCCGAACTGAGGGAAGTTTTGTTGGGATTGGCTCCGCGTTACCGCTTAGCGACCCATTGTTCCTTCCCATTGTATCACGCGTGTAGCCCAAGGTGTAAGAGCCATGCTGATTTGACGTCATCCTCTCCTTCCTCCCCCTCAACAACTTTCGATTAATTATCAAAAGTTAGTGAGGGGGCAGTTTCGGGTGTACATTTAACACCAGATGAGGGTTGCGCATGTTACCCCAGTTAAGGGTGCACTTCACAGCACATGCTGACGACAACCATGCAGCACCTGTCATGCCACTAAGTTTTCCTGTTTCCAGAAAAACATAGGCATAATGTCAAGCCTTGGTGAGGTTCCTCGCTTATCATCGAATTAAACCACATGCTCCACCGCTTGTGCGGGTCCCCGTCTATTCCTTTGAGTTTTAGCCTTGCGGCCGTACTACCCAGGCGGGTTACTTAACGCGTTAGCTATTTTAGAAGCGTCACTGATAGGGTCGATACTACCAATGACTAGTAACCATCGTTTACGGCGTGGACTACCAGGGTATCTAATCCTGTTCGCTACCCACGCTTTCGTCCATTAGTGTCAGGAACGTTCTAGCAAGCTGCCTTCGCCTTTGGTGTTCTAGCCGATATTAACGGATTTTACCCCTACACCGGCCATTCCGCTTGCCTCTCCCGTCCTCTAGCTTGTTAGTTTTCCGTCCGGTCCAAATGTTAAGCACTTGGATTTGAAACGAAACTTAACAAACCACCTGCGGACGCTTTACGCCCAATAAATCCGGATAACGCTTGAGGTCTCTGTATTACCGCTGCTGCTGGCACAGAGTTAGCAACCTCTTATTCCTTAGGTACCGTCAAAATTCGTCCCTAAGAAAAGATCTTTACATCCCGAAGGACTTCATCAATCACGCGACGTCGCTCCTTCAGCCTTTCGGCCATTGAGGAATATTCATGACTGCAGCCTCCCGTAGGAGTCGGGGCAGTGTCTCAGTCCCCGTGAGGCGGGTCGTGCTCTCACACCCGCTATCCGTCATTGCCTTGGTGAGCCATTACCTCACCAACAAGCTGATAGAACATAGGCCCCTCTCCGAGTGTCTTGCGACTTTACCACGATTGCTTGCGCAACCGGGGACCATCGGGAATTATCCACGCTTTCGCGCGGCTATACCCGTCTCGGAGGTAGGTTCCAATGTGTTACTCACCCGTCTGCCACTATCCCGCATTGCTGCGGGACCGTTCGACTTGCATGCCTTAATCACGTCGCCAGCGTTCATCCTGAGCTAGGATCAAACTCTCAAAAAAAATAGATTGAAAATTTTCGCTGTTTCGCAAGATGCGAAATATCAGCGTTCACCCCGCAAGATGCGGGGTCAAAACTCTCAAAAAAATAGTTGAAAGTAAAACTTTCAAATATATATATAAATATTTTAAAAAATATTTGTTGTGCTAATTTTATTAAATTAGCAAAAATGATTTCCTACCACATTTTAATTGTTAAAGAGCTAGCTAATAATAGCATAGTTAAGAAAAAACAGCAACATCTATATAAAATAAATATTACTGCTTTTGCTTAAGAGAATTTAAGGAACTTTTGGCAGTTAAGTTTTACATAAATTTGCCAATATTTTGAGCGATATCCACTTAGATAATTTGGTTATCTTTTGGGATCATTCCTAAAATTTATTTACTGTGGTTTTATTATATAGGTTATAAAAAATGCTGTCAAGGGGCTTGTCATAGGAGCATTTTAGCATATTAACATTTTAACATTAAATGCCCTTTTTTCTGTGTTTTTATGTTCTTATGTTAAAATGCTAAAATGTTAAAATGATTTGGCTATTGACAAAAATTTTTACTCGTGATAATATGTTTTATTACGAGAAGAGTGTAAAATTTAGCCAAACTTTTGTTCCTGTTTAGCGTCCTCCGAGAGACGACGAGCATGGGGATTCTTTGTTAGGTTTTTTCTGGACCCTTTAGGGCCTCGAAAATTCCTATGAAGAATTTTCTTCTCTTGGAGAACATTAAGCAGGAATTTTTAAATAACAATAAAAAATATTAAGGAGGAATTTGTTAATCAATTATCAGAAATGTTTTTTAACACCATGGATGCGATAGGTGATGAAAAAAAGAGCCATGCATTCATTGCGGCAAAGTGTGATATGTTAAAAACCATGACGACGGCCGTTGTCACGAATGTGTCGAATTGGGCTTGCCAGGCCGAACAGAAATTTTACGGCGAGATAAAAAATTTTCTGACATCGTTACAGCCGTATTAGTTATCGGGTTCGCAATCGCAGTAGGTGCGATAACATATTTTTATATTTTTAAGTGGTTGACAAAATAATTTTAAAGGAGGAACATCGTGGAGAAAGTAAAGAACTTAAATTGGTTCCAAAAAAAGATAATTGCTTGGTTCGTCGAGGATGACGAGCAAAAAAGACTTATGTTAACATATAACATTAGTCTAATGAATTTTCGGCGGTTCGCTGAAGATTTATTATTGGATGTTTTGACATACAGAAGAGAAGGTTTTGTTGATGTGATGTTGACGAAGCCAGAAGTCGACGGAAAAAGGGACGGTGTTCAAATCGAACTTCCGTTGTAATATAACAATTTGTCCCCGTGTGGTCATCAAACCCACGGGGCTTTTTATTTCCAGCACTAACTTTTTGCTTTATTTTTTGTTTTGATTAAAGTCAAAACAGGCAAAAAGTTAATGCTGGATAAATTTCTTTTTTGGTGGTATAAATTAAGATAGATAAAATTTGTTTTGTGTTCGTAGGGACAGGTTTGAAACCTGTCCCTACAGGGCCCACCAGGCAACTCGAAATTCATGACCCAACCAGAAGAAATAAAATCCAAACTGGATATTGTTGATTTAATTCAAGAATATACGCCACTTAAACAATCAGGTATAAACCTTAAAGGTCTATGCCCTTTTCATAATGAAAAAACTCCTTCTTTCATGGTCTCGCGCGAAAAGCAATTTTTCAAATGTTTTGGTTGTGGTGAAGGTGGCGATATTTTTACATTTTTACAAAAAATAGAAAATCTAGAATTTCCAGAAGCTTTAAAAATTTTAGCAGAAAAAGCTGGTGTTAAACTTATTAAACAAAACTATAATCCCACTTTTGAAAATTTAAAAACTCGGCTTTATGATTTACACGAAATCGCTGTGGAATTTTATCAAACTCAATTCAACTCGCCCATTGGCTATCCGGCTTTAAGTTATTTAAAAACCGAGCGTGGCTTGCCAGATAATATTTTAAAAGATTTTCAAATTGGTTATGCCCCAGAATCTTGGGACGTTCTCTCCAAATTTTTAAAAACCAAAGGTTTTACCGATTCAGAAATTATGCAATCTGGCCTCGTGGTTGAAAAAAATAATAATGCCGGCGGCTTAAACTATTATGATCGTTTTAGAAATAGAATTATGTTTCCGATTTTAGATTATCATCAAAACGTGGTTGGTTTTACCGCCAGAGCTATGAACAAAGAAGAAAGCGCTAAATATATTAATACTCCACAAACTTTAATCTATAACAAATCGCAAGTGCTTTATGGTTTAGATAAAGCCAAGCAGGCCATTCGTGAGCGCGGCTATGTAATTTTAGTTGAAGGTAATATGGATGTTATTGCTTCCCATATTGCCGGCGTAAAAAATGTGGTGGCTTCTTCTGGCACTTCACTCACTATTGATCAATTAAAAATTCTTAAAAGACATACAGAAAATTTAGCTCTTTGTTTTGACGCCGATTCTGCTGGCATTAAAGCCGCCGAGCGTGGCGTGGATTTAATTTGGGCCGAAGGCTTAAATGTTAAAGTCATAATTTTGCCGAAAAGTTTTAAAGATCCAGATGAATTAGTTAAAAAAAATCCTACGGTTTGGGTTGAAGTCAGCCACAAGTTTATTAATTTTATGGATTATTTGCTTTATCTTAATTTGTCTCAGAAAAATTTGTCTCTCATCGATGCCAAAAAAATTGTGGCCGGGAAAATTTTGCCTTGGATAAACAAGTTAACTAATCCGATTGATAAAGAACATTATTTAAAAATTTTAGCCAATAAAATAAATGTGACCGAAGCAACTTTAAAAGAAGTTATGCAAAAAAATGTTTTAAAAACCAGCACTCAATCTACCATGAGCGCCAAAAGCCCAACTCAAGCAGTCCAAATTAATAAAGAAAAAATAATGACTGAAAGGTTTTTAGCCATAATTTTGGGCCAGGGCGAATATTTAATTCAAGCTATTAATAAATTATTACCAGAGATGCTTTATAAAGATTATGAAGAGTTTTACAAAGAGCTAATTTTCTGTTATACTAAAAATAATTCATTTGCTATTCAAGAATTTGAAAATATCCTTAAGACTGCTGATAAAAAGGCTTTAATTTTTGTCTTAGAAAGTTTAAAACTGTTTTACGAGACAGAATTTAGTGTTTTAACGCCCAAAGAGATAAATAAAGAGTTTACTGATGCAGTCAATTATTTAAAAAAAGAAAAGATTTCTAAGCGTTTGAAAGAAATTGAAGCGGAATTACGTATAGCAGAAAGAGAGAGCCAAAGAGAATTGGCCGATTCCTTAATGCAAGAGTTTTCGGAATTATCTCGGGAAATAAACAATTAGTATCCTGTAATTTGTAATATGTAATTGATAAAATATTTTCCATAATATATAATTCTATTTTTATGGCTAAAAAAATCCCCAAGAAACTCAGACAATTCAGTAAAAAATCCAAATCACACAAAAAAGTGGCCATTATTAAACATATTAAAAAAACTTTAAAAAACAAGAAAGTTTTACGTAAGAAAGCTAAACCTAAAAAAGTTTTTAAAACTAAGCCCATCAAAAAAGCCAAGGTTTTTAAGGTTGTTAAAAAAAATAAAGCCAGCAAGGTTCTTAAAAATAAAAAACAAATTGCTGGACAGAAAAATAAAAAGTTTCGAACATTCGGGATTAGGAATAAAAAAGTAAAAATTGCTGAGAAAATTTTACCCAATCAAAAGGCTGTTGATAATTTATTTCTTAAAGGCAAAGCCCGCGGGTTTATTACTGAACAAGAATTAATTATGGCTTTTCCCGAAGTGGAAGAATATCTAGAAGAATATGAAAAATTTTTAGCGCGCTTGGAAAGAATTAGCGTGCAGTTGGTGGAAGGTGAAGTGGGTCTGTTGACCAAAACCGAAGATCGTAAGAAAATTTTGAGCGGCATGGGTCTTTTGGGTGATCAAAAAAGAGCCGATTTAACAGAAATTTTTGCTGATTCGATTCAAATGTATTTGCGTGAAATTGGCAAAGTACCTTTATTAAATACTGAAGAAGAAATGCAATTGGCTAAAAGAAAAGAAAGAGGTGATAAAGAAGCCTCCAAAAAACTTATTGAATCTAATTTACGTTTAGTGGTTTCTATTGCTAAAAAATTTGCTGGCCGTGGCGGCTTAACTTTATTAGATTTGATTCAAGAAGGCAATGTCGGTCTTTTCCGGGCAGTAGAAAAATTTGATTATCGCAAGGGTTATAAATTTTCTACTTATGCCACTTGGTGGATTCGTCAAGCTATTACCAGATCTTTAGCTGATCAATCGAGGACTATTAGAATTCCTGTTCACATGGTCGAAACTATTAATAAGTTTCAGCAAGTGCAAAGACGTTTGATTCAAGATTTGGGTCGTGAGCCATTACCAGAAGAAATTGCAGCTGAAATGGGTGAAGATGTAGAAAAAATTCGTCACGTCATTAAAATTTCTCAAGAAACAATTTCTTTGGAAGCTTCGGTTGGTGATGAAGGTGATGATGATTCTAAATTGGTAGATTTTATGCAAGATTATAAAACAATTTCACCAGATAGAGCCACGGCTTTGCAATTATTAAAAGGACATATTAAAGATATTATATTTGAATTAACACCACGTGAGCAGAAAATTTTAGAAATGCGTTTTGGTTTAGAAGATGGAGTTTTCCACACCTTAGAAGAAGTCGGGCAAGAATTTGGGGTAACTCGTGAACGTATTCGTCAAATTGAAGCCAAAGCTTTAGAGCGCATTAAAGATCATGTGGGTATGCGCAAGTTATTGGATTATTAATAATAAGTTTATCCAGAGTCTCGATTACTTGGGCTCGAGAGATATCGTGGATTTTTCATAATTTCTTTACATATTTTTTATATTTGTTAAAATAAGTTTGCACTATTTGGGATGTGTTTTTTATTAATTTTTAAAATTCAGATATTTAAAATTATTTTAAAATTTAAAATTGGAATTGTTCGGGGATAGCTCCCCGCCCAAAGTTTAGAGACGAAATTAACGGTGAGAGATTGGTGGCAAGGAAGCGCCTACGGCTCTCGTCCTACGATATTTAAGTGTTACCAAGAACTTTGAGCGGGACAGACAGCGGTGGAGGTCAAGAAGTGACTTAATGTCACTTCTGGCGGCTGTTCAGCCAGTTGCGCTATGCTCGTCTAATTAAAATCGTTCTTTTTTTATTGTCCATATATTCGGGGATAGCTCAGTGGTAGAGCAACTGGCTGTTAACCAGTGGGTCCAGGGTTCGAATCCCTGTCCCCGAGAATTAAAAAACTCATCAACTTTATGCTGGTGGATTTTTTAATTTTTAAGTAAACTCATAATAATATTGGCGCTGGGCAAACATGTCTTGGGCTAGGAAAACAATTAAAAAATAGCCAAATTTATAATTAAATTATGAAAAAATGAAAAATAATAGATGGATAATCCTTGTCTTGTTAATTTTAATAATTTCGGGAACAGTGTTTATTAAATTAAAACAACCAAAACAAACGACAAAACAAGAAATAAACATTAGCGAGAAAAGTGCCGAAATTGCCCCTGTTGAAGAAAAAGAGAAAAAACCAATTGAGGTAATAATAATTAGCCCAGAGGAAGAAATGTTCCAAGCCAGACAAGCTCGAATGTGGTCGGCTAAGATTGATAATTTTGAGGATGAATACGGAAAATTTGGTTTTTGTGAATGGAGATTTTACCTTAACGAAAACAATGAAGAAGTGCTTTATAAAGAACAGACAGTTCGGACAGTGTTGAGCGCTGGTGGAGATAATACATGTGCTTTTACTTCTACATTTATTGAAAAAGTGGGTAAACTTAGAGTCGAGGTAACGGTGTTAATCAAAGATTTTCAAGAAAACCTAATCGAAACTTTCAAAGCTGAAAGAAACTATATTGTCGATTAAATAAATATTAATATTTATTTTTGTCAGAACTTTTCTATTTTTATAGGGATAAATATGTCTTATTAATTTTTAATAAAATAGCCTATGTCGATAAAAAAAATCTTGCCAATCGCAATTGTTACTGTAATAATAGTCATGGTCGTCGGTTTTTTGGCCTTAAAAAAAGGAGACAAAACTCCAACTTTAGACCAGACGGTTTATAGAAAAACCCTATCCGTTTCAAAAGAATATACTCTACTTAGATATCGGACTGAAAATGTTTTAGAAAAAGCCAAAGAGTACGGAGATTATGATAAATGGAATACTGAAATGAGTGCTGTTATTGATGGGTGGAAAGCGCTGGAAGGCGAAGTAGCGGAGTTAGAAAAAGAAGCTGACAAAATGGCTAATAAAAAAACAGCATTTAATTTAGTAAAAGGTGCTTCTGCTTATACTTCAGTTGAAATTCAAAAAGTAATTGAAAGTGCTCCAGCTGGTAAAACTGTAAGAACCCTGGCTAAACACCTGGGAGTTGATGTCAAAATGGCTCACTTAATTTTGAACCAAACTCAAGATCAAATTACCCGAGAGGCTTATGGGGAGGAAGGAGATGTCTTTGAAACTTGCGAACAAAATTCAATGAGAATTAAAAACGGAGCCAAGGTGACGGTGTTTGTGGGAGGGGTAGTGCTGACCGGAGGTGCTACTGGGGTTTTGGCAACGACAGCGACAGTGGTAGGCGGTGCGGATTTGGTTTTGGAGGTGGCGGATGATGAAGCCAGAATAGCTCTGGGAGATAAAAATAAGGTATCGGAAATGGTAAATAAGGCGAGAGCAGTGACTGAACCAGCAGCTAGTATTTTGACAATTGCCAATTTGCCGGGAAATATGTCAAAGGCGATGGAAAAAGTTAGTGCTGGCTATTTTGCTGCCGATCAAATCAGATCAGCCATTCAAGACGAAAAAATATTGGGAATTAGCATTAAAACTGATGAAAAGGGTGAAACTAAAGCTAGTGTGGCTGGGTTGACTGAGGAGGAAGTGCCTGAGTGGATGAAAGAAAATAATATCGTTAAAAGCGGAGAAAAAGTTGAGGAAATAATGAAACAAATTGAAGAAGAAATTAAAGAAGAAATCAAGCAAGAAGTAAAGCCAACAGAAGTTCTAAAAGAAGAAGTTAGCACGGAAACTCCAAAAACTAATTCTGATATTAATTCTAATCAGATTTTTAAAATTGTGAATGTCAGCGGAGAATCTTATATGATGGATGTTTGTTTTAATCCAACTTGTTGGGATGATCTGGCGGCTAATCCGGCCGAGGATAGAGATGTCGGCGGCATCTATACAATGGGGAAAGTCTATGGTCAGGGAGAAAGCTTCAAACATGGTTTCCGTCCATCTGATCTAAAAAAGAATAGTCAATCAGCGGAAATGCTAGCCGATAGTTATAGAATAACGGTTTATTTTGCCATAGCTCCTTTTGAGGGGCCAAAAAACAAGACCATTGAATATGGAACTTGGCAAAATCATTCAGTAGAAATAAAGGCGAAATATGGTGATGAACCAGTGATTGAATGGGATGGTAGTAGCTTAAGACAGGTTCAATAGGTAAAACTATTAATCATTATTAACCATCCAAAGCCGAAAGTAATCCCTTCTGGGCCAATGAATTTTAAAAACACCTGTTTTAACAGGTGTTTTTTTTTCTTAAATAAGGTATAATAAACAACATGAAAAGAAAAATTTGTATTGTTTTAGCGCTAATAATATTAGCAATAGTTGCTATTTTTATTTATTGGTTTAAACGCGGTGATGCTTGTTTGACACAACCCCCGTATTTCAATTGTCATACTCAAAATAAGCTTGATGATATTGATAATGAAATCAACAATTTATCAGGACAAATTTTAAGTTTAAATGAGCCGTCTATTTTCAATATTGATAAATATGAAGGTATGTTTTCTTTTAATCATATAGGAGAAGATGCTGATTTTGGTGTTGGTCGGACTAGAATCACGAAAAATGGAGAGATTAAAGATTCCTTGGGTTTTTATACTAATTATATAGATCCAATACTTACACCTTTAACAAAAGACACTTTAATTGGCTCGGCTTGGCAATGGCCTCAAGATAGTAAATTATATAATGGTCCATTTACTAATTATTATTTAAATTTTAAAACCAGAAAAACTGTAGAATTACCGACTAAAGGTAAATTAGTTGCTAAATCGCAAGATGGTAGAAAGGTTGTTTTTCTAGAAAGTGAGTGTGATAAAAATCCACCTGTTATGGAAATAGATCACAGTTGCAACAATCAGAACTTAAGCTTAAGACTGATTAATTTATCTTTTATAAATGATGGGTATTTTATTACTCATTTTAAAGAAATGAAATTGCTTGATTTTAACCATGTGGTTTTTTCTCCTGATAGTAGTCGGATAGCGATTGAAGCAAAGATTAAATCAGTTGATTATGATACAGTAAACGAATATTGGACTTTATTTATTTTTGACCCAGAAAAAGGCGAAATTATTAAACAAAACAACAGGCTATCTAAAAACAGATATGAAAATGTTTTTTGGTCAGATAATGAAAATGTGATTTATTGGTAATTTAAATATATTATGAAAAAAATATCCTTTATTTTTATTGGCACTGTAATTATCAACTTGCTTATTATGTTATCGCCACGCAGTTTGGATGGTATGGTATTTGGTTACATCCCCGTAATTCTTATATATCTACTCATACCACTTGTTAGTGGTATTTTGTTTATATTGCTACAAAATAAAAATAGAAGTTATGAATTTTTGCCGATTCTTTTTATTGGCACTTTGGTTAACAATATAGCTATTGTCTTGGTCGCTTATTTTGTTGAATATTCACGTCATTTGTATTTGTACAAACCACCTTTTGACTTCTATATGTTTTTAGATATGTTTTTCCCTTTTGTTGTTTTAAGTCTGGCTGGCGGGTTGATTGGTTTGGTTATCAGAGGCATATCGGAGCAATTTAAGAAATATCCAAATTCAAAAATAACCATAACTTTGAGAAAAATATTTGGAGGAATATTTTTGGGCGTGGGGTCGTTGGGAATATTGACATCTGTAATTATATTTTTGATTTTATTTTTTAATCCCTCATGTTCTTGGCTTCAGCACGTAATGGTTGATTTTAGGATAATAGACGTTGTTGGATTTTTTAACTATTATTTATCGCTTTTATCTTTGCTGGCCATTATTACAATACCATTGTTTTTTGTAGGAATATTGGGGTTAATGCTGTTTTCCAGTAAGAAAAATATTTTTAATTTAAAATTATTTTTAAAATTAATTTTATTATTCATATTATGCTTGGGAATTTTTATCTTGCAGTCTTGTCACCTGAATACCGAATTTCAAAATAAAAAGACTGAGCTCAAAGAAAAAATGCAAGAAGTCAGTATTGATATTAAAGATTTTGATAGTATTTATATTCCACGCTACGTTAAGTTTGACGACATAATAATTAAGCAAGGTGAATATTTTGATATTAAAGTCATAGGCAGCGAGTATGACCAGATTGGATTAGAATTTGCCAAAGTCGGCGATACTTTAAATATCAAAAGATCGGAATTGGAGACATATTATAATACCAATACTTGGACGATGGAGAATGATAAAATACCATTTGCAGCCGGCACTAAGCGTTTAACAATAGAAATAACAATGCCCGATATTGAAAAAATAGAGAATGAAGCCGCTAATATTATATTAGAAGATTTGGAAATTAATAATTTGGAAATAAAACTTACTCATAGATTTAATAATATAAAAGGTAATATAGAAGTTGCTAATACGTTAAAATTAGAAGCTGAAGGTGGTATAATCAATCTGACTGGTTCAGCTAAAAATTTAATAATAAATTCAGGTGATTGCTGGATTGAAATGGATAAATTTACAACGGAGCAAGCGGCAATTAACGCGATAAATACGAGCAGATTAAATGTATATGTTACAGGCAATATGGAAGTTGTGTCAGGCAAAAATTCTGGCATCGTGAATTATTATGATTAATTATAAATTTTAAAAATATATTTATGAAAAATGTTTTAGTAATTATCAGTGAATATTTGTCCCGATTTTTTAGTGTAGCGCTGGTTGGGGGAACGTTGCTTTTATTTTCAACTTTTATTTCCATCCCTGATTTGTGGATGGGTGGCGGTCGGTCTGGCAACATATTTCACAATAATTTTGGCAGTATTTTTCTAGAAAATTTTGAAAATAATTATTCGTGGTTTTTCTTTTTCCCACTTTTGTATTTTACGCTTTTCTTTTTGGTAATATCAATTTTTTTATGGGTTTATTATAAAAAAGATAAGCAAGTCGGAAAAATGGGATTTAGAAATGTTATTTTGTCATTGCTGATTATTTTTTTACTAATATATTTTCCGATTAGGATTAATAACTTTGGTGCTAAAATATCACAAATGAAAATAGAAGAGCTAGCTAGCTATAATTTGGTAACAAAAATATCAACTCCGGCTGAACGTCGTGAATTGTTAAATGTTTATCACTCACTTTATCAAGAAGGCTTGGTGACTTGGCGACATGATCCGCTCAAGGTAGTTGAGTATGATCTTAAGTATGGAATTTTGCGGTCATTAGACGGCGAGAATAATGAACTAACTTTGGAGTTTGCGTCTGATATACAGGGAGGGGCGATGGGCAATACTATAGTTAGGCTGGAAAATGACAAACATCAAGCTGATATCCATTTAAGTTGTTTGGGTGGTGAAGAGGATAGAGTTTGGCTGACTTACGGATATGAGATTGATAAAAATTTAATAGAAAATAATTTTAGCAATGACAAAATTGAAAAAGCGATATCTAATTATCTTTTGACTGAAAAACATTTCAGCTGGAAAAACAGGGAGGACAGTCATAGTTTTTGTACGATTAAAAACCTAAAACCTGATCAAGAATTATTTCCATTATACATTTGGGCTTATTGTGGGGAATATGTGATTGAAGACAATGAATTAAAAACAGTAAGCGGTTCGTCTGGCCCGGCTAAAATAGATTATCCAAATGAATTATCATATTATGATTTGAATAAATTTTCTTACGAAGCTCCAGGGGATGGGTCTAATTATTCAAAAGATATTAAAAGAATATTTCCAGATGATGTTCAGCAAAAAATATTAGAACATGATGTAGAAGATTTAATTGCAAAAGCCGAAGAATACGCTTTTACTAATATTTCTAATTGGAATTTGATAAAACAGGCTATTGCAAATTGTGAAATAGCATCTATTATGCAAACCCATGCTTTAGAAGTAACAGCTGTTTTTAAAGATGGTAGAGAAATAACAGCCCAAGAACCTGTAATAGATGATATTTTTGATATTATAAACGAGTATAAAGATAAATGTGGTGAGATTAGAATGACTACTGAATAAATTTATGAAGAACGAAATAAAAATACAATCAGACCAAGAGGAAAAAGATCATAAATGGCGAAGAATGCTTTTATTTTTGCCCGTGTTAATATTAGGCGTTTCTATAATCATATTCGGCGGATATGACGACAGCCCCGGCGCTCAAGGGATCGGACTTTTAATAACTTTAATCGGCTTTTGGAAATTGATAATTAGAAAAAAGATATGGAGAAGAAAAACAAAAGAATAATTTATTTTGCGATCGGAACGGGAATTATACTTTTGATACCTTTGGTATTAACTTTGATAAACCCAAACGCGACTATTAACGGAGGTCAAGGCGGTGGCTGGGATTGGAGCTTAGGCGATTTTATTATGGTCGGTGTTTTCTTATTTGGCTCGGGCATTGCTTACGAATTGATTTCAAGAAGATCCAGCGATATATTTCCTATAAAGCAGGGGTGGGCGTGGCAATAGCGACAGCTTTGCTTCTTATTTGGATAAACGGGGCTGTTGGTATTATCGGAAATGAAGACAACCCAGCTAATCTGTTGTATGGCGGAGTCTTGTTAATTGGCGTTAGCGGTGTTTCTATCGCTCGCTTAAATCCGAAAGGAATGGCGATTGCGTTGTATATAACAGCGTTCGCTCAAATGTTGGTTCCTGTGATTGCGTTTTTTATTTGGCCCCCCAGCGTTATCTCATGGTCGCCCAGCGTTCCCGGAGTATTTGTCCTTAGCGGATTTTTCGCCACATTGTTTATAATATCGGCCTCGCTGTTTTTAAAAGCCAGCGAGAAGAAGTGATTTTTTATTGTTTGAATTATATTAAATTAGACACTCTTTTTTATACTGTCCCATTTGTCCCATTTGTGTTAAAATTTTAATATAAAGACCTCGACCCGTTCCCGTTGTTTACCACAGTACAAGTCGCCCAAAGAACCCCCAAAAGACCCCAATCTGGTAGTACTAGACCGAGGTTGGGAGAATTAAAAAACTCATCAACTTTATGCTGGTGGATTTTTAATTTATGAATAAAATATAAAAATGAAAGAAAAGACGCCTTTGAGTTGTATTAATAGTGAAAGGTCGTTAATTATTAGAATATATATTAGCTAAATAATATAAATATATGAAAATTAATAAAAAAATATTAATGCCTTCGTTCCTCGGATTCGCGGTCTTGTTCGGGGCTCTGGGCGCGAGTCAGGTTTTGGCCTATCAGGGAGATTATACTCAAAAAGGGCCAAATTATTCAGAAGAAAGACACGTCTTGATGACCAGTGCCTTTCAAAACAGAGATTATTCCGCCTGGAAAGAATTGATGGCCGGCAAGGGTGGGCGAGTAAACCAGGTTGTCAACCAAGAAAACTTTGCCAAATTTACTGAAGCCCACGATTTGGCTATGCAGGGAAAATATGAAGAGGCCAACAAAATAAGACAAGAATTGGGCTTAAGGGTTGGTGGGCAAAAAGCTGGGCCTGGTCACAGTCAAGGCAAAGGTCAAGTTCAAGGATATGAGCGTTATTCAAGATAATTATTAATAAAACAAACCCGGCTTGTAATCTCAAGCCGGAGTTTGTTGCTTTTTATTTTTTAGATTGGTAATATTTATATATGCAAAATACTGTGCAGTTATCAGACGAACAATTGGTTGAATATATCGCCAAAGAAGACCAGGAATTGTTTTCGGAAATAGTTTTGAGATATCAGAAAAAATTGTTTAGATATGCCAATTCTTTATCCAAAGATAGTGACAAGGCGGCTGATATTGTGCAAAATTCTTTTATTAAGGCTTTTATAAATTTAAAAAGTTTTAAAACAGAGATGAAATTTTCGACCTGGATTTATAGAATTGTACACAATGAGGCAATTAATGAAATTAAAAAAAATAAGCAACATGTTGAAATGCCGGAAGGCTTTGATATTAGAAGTGAAGGTGGCACGGAACCCGATTTTGATCGGCAGGAGATGATTCAAAAAGTAAGAAGCTGTTTGGATAAAATACCTATTTTGTACAGGGAACCATTATCTTTATATTTTTTGGAAGAAAAATCCTATAATGAAATAGCCGATATTTTGAGGCTTCCCTTGGGTACAGTCGGGACCAGGATTAATCGAGCTAAAATTTTTATGAAAAAAATATGTCAAATAAAGAAATAGACCTTAAAGAAAAAATAATGGAGAGAATTAAATCTGGACAAATAAAAATGAAGCCAAAGTGGTATTTTATATTTGGTTCTGTAGCTTCAGTTGTTGGTTTGGTTAGTATTTTGGTGGTAACTATTTTTTTAGTCAACTTTGCTTTTTTTTCTTTGAGGACTAATGGTTATATGCGTGGCTATAGATATGATCAAATTGTGGCTAGTTTTCCTTGGTGGGCGATTATTTTGGCTGTTTTGGGGATACTATTAGGCGTTGGTATGTTTAAGAAATATGATTTTTCTTATAAAAAAAATTTTTTAATAATTGTGATTGGATTTATAATTTCACTTTTAATTGCTGGTTTTTTAATTGATTTTTTGGGTGTTAATGATGTTTTTGTTAGAAAGGGTATGATGAAAAAAATGTATAAAAGATATGACGGTCGTTGTGGGGCTATGATGATTGAAGATGAAGATAGATTAAAAAAGCGAGCTAGCACGATGTCTGCTTCGAAAATTATTTTTTATTAGAAGTCTACAGCAGGTAGTAAAGATATCATTTTGTAAAGGTATTTTTTATTTGCTTTTTTTTAATTTAGAAAAACCTATGCAAAATTGACAAAATATAATTATGGGTATATAATTATAATAAGGGTGTGGATAATTATGAATATTTATTCATTTATCCACTAACCTTAGGCAAAGGTCGTATCAAATAAATTAAAATTTATCCATTATAATAAGTAAATTTTGTGATGGGTAATTAAAAGGTAATTATATGCCTGCATTTAATGGAACAGGTCCTAAGGGTATTGGGCCGATGACAGGTAGGGGTTTAGGTCCTTGCGAAAGAGGCCAAACTTATAGTCGTGGAATTGGTAGAGGATTAGGTAAAGGTTTAAAGCGTGGTTTAGGTTTAGGCAGAGGCGTCAGTGTTGGTTATCGTCAACTTACTAAAGATGAAGAAACCATCAATATCAAAACATATATTTCAGATTTAGAAGCTGAATTACAGGACGTCAATGAGTATTTAAAGGATTTTCAAAGTAATAATAAATAAGCAAATAACGCTCTGCATTTTGTAAATATTTGTAGAGCGATTTTGCCATATCATATATTAATTAAAAAATAAAAATATGAAAATTGCAATTAGTTCAACAAGTGAAAAAATAGATGGACAAATTGATGAAACTTTTGGTCGTTGTCCGTGTTTTATTATGGTTGAAATAAAAGATAACAAAGTTGACAAAATAGAAATTTTGAAAAACGATACTACGGATCAAGCTAGTGGAGCTGGAATTTCCGCCGCTCAATTAATGGCGGAAAATAATGTTAACGCAGTAATAACCAATAATGTTGGTCCAAGGGCTTTGGATGTTTTAAATCAATTTAATATTGAAATTTATTCCGGCGAAGGAATTGTCAAAGATGTTTTGCGGGCGTTTATAGACAAAAAGCTCAAAAAAATAAATTAGTCTGACAAAAGATCTAATTTCATTCGTTGGGAAATTGAAAATACATTTTAATTTTTTATTTATTTTAATTATGAAATTAGTTATACCGACAAATGACAAAGAGGGCTTAGATGCTAAAATAGCCGATCATTTTGGTCGTTGTTTTACTTATACTTTTCTTAATGAAAAAGGTGAAATAGTTGAAATTATAGATAACACCAGCGAACATATGGGTGGAGCTGGTTTGCCACCGGAGTTAATGAAAAAACACGGAGCAAATATTTTATTGTGTCGGGATATTGGGCCACGAGCGATTGATTTATGCCAAAATTTAGGAATTGATGTTTATGTTTATGGAGCTAATAATGTGAAAGAATTTTTTCAACTTTGGCAAAACAATAAATTCAAGAAAGCGGGCATAAAAGACGCTTGTGAACAACATAAAAATTAGATTATCTTATTGATATAATTTTATTAGTTGGGAAATAAAAATTTATTTTAATTATTTAACTTGTTATAATTATGAAAATTGCAGTCACCAGCGGAAAGGGCGGCACGGGCAAATCAATGGTCGCCACTTCGCTCGCAGTTGAGTTTGCGAAAAGCAAAAAGACCGTTTTATTGGATTTAGACGTTGAATGTCCCAACGATCATCTCTTGCTTTCCGCTAAAAGGAAAAAATTTATTACAATTTATCAAGTTATCCCAAAGTGGGATTTTGATAAATGTGTAAAATGTGGCAAATGCGCTTCTGTTTGCAAGCAGAACGCGATTGTTTTTGTGAAAAATAAATATCCGGTTTTTGTCAAAGATATTTGCATTGGCTGTAAGGCCTGCATTGTGTCTTGTCCATATGGCGCTATTTCAGAAAGTCAAAAAGAAATAGGCACAATTTATACTGGTAATAATTACGGCGTAGATTTAATTTTGGGAGAGCTTAAATTAGGCGAATTAGCTTCTGGTGAAGTAGTGGCTGAAGTTAGAAAACATTCCGAGGAAATTATTAAAAAATTAAAATCCGAGATTATTTTGATAGATTCGGCTGCTGGAATCGGCTGTCCGGTGATCGCTTCATTGGTTGGTACTGACTATATTGTCGCTGTTACCGAACCTACTCCTTCCGCCTTGCATGATTTAAAACGAGTATTATATTTAGCCAAACATTTTCAAATTAAATATGGTATTGTGATTAATAAGTATAGTTTATCAGATAATTTTTGTAAAAAAATAGAAAATTTTGCTAAGGATAATAGCATTCAAATTATTGGCAAAATTCCTTATCATAAAGATTTTGTTAAAGCAACTCTTGAAATGAAACCAGTCACAGAAATTGATGAAAAATATAAAAAAATATTTCAAAATATTATTAAACAAATAGTTATATGTCTAGGCCAAAATTAAATAGAAGAATTAAATTTAATCCCAATATTACTTATTTTAAACCTCAAGGTATTCCAATAATGATGTTGGAAGAAGTAGAATTAACACATGAAGAAGTGGAGGCTTTGCGATTAAAAAATATTGAAGAATTAGAACAAATAGAATGTGCTAAAAAAATGAACACCTCACAAAGCACTTTGCAAAGAATTTTAACTTCAGCATATAAAAAGATTAGTCAAGCCATAATTGAAGGCAAGGCAATAAAAATTATCAAATAAAATATGAATATTTTATTAAATATTATAATTGCTACTTTTTTAATTACTTTTTGTGTTTGGGTAGCAGTTATTTTTTTATATTTAAAAAAAGAATTGCTTAATAAAATCGCTTTATTTTTAGTGGCTCTATCAGCTGGAGCTTTAATGGGTGGTGCTTTTTTGCATTTACTGCCCGAGGCTTCAAGTAAAATTAATTCAGATAATTTATATTTAGTTGTTTTAATTGCTTTTATTTTTTTCTTTTTTATGGAAAAGGTGTTATATTGGCGACACTGCCATAAGGGTGAATGTAAAGTTCATACTTTTGGTTATATGAATTTAGTGGGTGATGCTTTACACAATTTTATTGATGGACTTGTGATTGCCAGTATTTTTTTTTATAGATGTTAAACTTGGTGTAGTAACAACATTAGCTATTGCTTTGCATGAGATACCACAAGAAATTGGCGATTTTGGGGTTTTAATTTATGCTGGTTTTGAAAAGAAAAAAGCATTATTAATTAATTATTTAGTTGCTTTAACGGTTGTTTTGGGTGGTGTGGTTGGTTATTTTATTGCCCAACCACTTTATCAAATAATTCCTTATTTATTGCCTTTTGCTGCTGGTGGATTTATTTATATTGCTGCTTCTGATCTTATGCCCGAAATAATTAGGCAGGAAAAAATAAAAAGATCGATTACAACATTTTTAATATTTATCGTCGGCATTGTTATTATGATGCTGGTTAAATTAATTTAAAAAATATAATTGTATGAAAAAAATTGTATATTTTTTATTAATTTTATTTTTTTCTTGTTTTTTGCTTTTAAACGTGGCAAAAGCGCAAGAACAAAACAAGATTAATATTTATTTTTTTTGGCAACAAGGTTGTCCGCATTGCGCTAAAGAAAAACCATTTTTAGAAAATTTAGCTAAAAATAATTCACAAGTTGAATTATATGATTTTGATATTAGTTCAGACAAAGAAGGTTTAAATTTATTAATTAATATTGGTAAAAAATTAAATATAGATATTCAGGGTGTGCCGTTTACTTTAATTGGAGAAAAATACTTTATTGGTTGGTATAGTGAAGAAACAACAGGGAGCGCTATTGAAAAAGAACTTAAGCAATCTTTGGTTGGCGTTTGTCGAGATGTGGTTGAAGAAATTAATAATCCAAACAATATATCTGGCCTTACGTCCACAAATAATAATATTTTAAATCAAGATGAATGTAGACAAGAAGAGAATAATGATAATTCTTTTCAAAAAATAGATTTACCATTATTTGGTGAAATTGAAGTAAAGAATTTTTCCTTGCCAATTTTAACTATAATTTTTGGGGCATTAGATGGTTTTAATCCGTGTGCCATGTGGGTATTGTTATTTTTAATTACTTTATTGCTTGGTATGCAAGACAGAAAAAGAATGTGGATTTTGGGTAGTGTATTTATTGTCGCTTCTTCTGCTGTATATTTTATTTTCATGTCAGCTTGGTTGGATCTGTTATTATTTCTTGGTTTTGTTTTTTGGATTAGAATAATTATTGGTATAGTTGCACTTGGATGTAGCTGGCATAATCTGAAAGAATATTTTATAAACAAAGCAGGAGTATGTCAGGTGACTGGCGGAGAAAAGAAGCAAAAAATATTTGCTAAATTAAAACAAATCACTACTCAAAAAAGTTTTGGAATTGCATTAGTGGGAATAATATTATTAGCTTTTGCAGTTAATTTAGTAGAGTTAATTTGTTCAGCTGGATTACCAGCAGTTTACACACAAATTTTAACTTTAACTGGTTTGTCTAAATTTCAGTATTATTTATATATTTTTTTATATATTTTAATATTCATGCTTGATGATTTGATTGTTTTTGTAATAGCCATGATTACTTTAAAAGTAACTGGCATAACTTCTAAATATACAAAATGGTCATATTTAATTGGTGGAATATTAATGTTAATTATTGGATTATTATTAATTTTTAAACCCGAAATTTTAATGTTCGGGTAAAAATATTAAAGGTTTTTGCAAATTTTTATTAAAATTAAAATTAAAAACATATTATCATAATTACCAATAAATTTAGATAAAATTAATAAAGAAAATTTGGACAAAGAAATTTTGAGAGCCAGTATTATTGCAGAATTAGATGCTATTAATTTTTTATGAACAAATGGTAACTTTGACACAAAATGAAAATATTAAAAAAGTATTGTTAGCTGTGGTTAAAGAAGAAAAAGAACACGTAGGGGAATTTCAAATCTTGCTTTTTAATGAAGATAAAGAGCAGGCAGATGAATACGAAGAAATTAAAAAAGAAGTTGAAGAATTAATTAGTTTAAGATATAATATATCCGAATAGATTATAATTATGGATTATTGTTTAATATTCTAATTAGAAAAAAATGCAGACACTATGATAAATGACAAGGTAATAAAAATAATTAAATGAAGCAAGATGAAATAAAAAATTATTTATTAATTTTTTCAGGTAAGGGTGGAGTTGGTAAATCAACTGTGGCTGTTAATTTAGCCATTGCTTTGACTAAAAAAGGATTGAAAGTCGGATTACTTGATGCTGATATGCATGGTCCTAATTTAGCTTTAATGCTTGGGGCACAGGACAAGGCAATTTTTTCTTATGATGAAAATCGTATTTTACCAATAGAAATAAATAAAAATTTGTCCCTGGTTTCAGTTGCTTATTTTATACCAAATTTAGATACTCCGATTATTTGGCGCGGTCCAGCCAAAATGAAGATGATTGAAAGATTTGTTAAGGATGTAGAATGGGGCAATTTAGACTGGTTGATAATTGATTCTCCACCAGGAACTGGCGATGAACCACTTTCAGTCGCTCAATTATTACCTAAAGCTGGAGCAATTATAGTCACCACGCCACAAGAAGTCTCTTTATTAGATTCTAAAAAAGCGATAAATTTTGCTAAAAAATTAAATTTAAAGATTTATGGTTTAATTGAAAACATGAGTGGTTTTAAATGTCCGTGTTGTGGAGAAATAACTAATCTTTTTAAGAAAGGCGGTGGAGAAAAAATTGCCAAGTATTATAAAATTCCTTTTTTAGGAATGATCCCGATAGATCCCCAAATTGTTATTTTCGGCGACAGGGGTTATCCGTTAACAGAAGACGAAGATTGTGATATTAACCAAGTATTCCAATCAATAATTGATAAAATAATAAATTAAAAAGTAAATTAATTATTAATTAAAATAAATTTATGAACACAAACACACAAGAAAATTCAACAATAGTATCTATGCCACGTATTGGCGATAAAGCCCCCTTTTTTAAAGCCGTTACGACCCAGGGAGAAATAGATTTTCCTAAACAATATGAGGGAAGTTGGGTAATTCTTTTCAGCCACCCGGCTGATTTTACTCCGGTTTGTACTTCAGAGTTCATGACATTTGCTAGTATGGAAGAAAAATTCAATGTCGCTAATTGTAAGTTGGTTGGTTTGTCGGTTGATGGTTTGTACAGCCATATCGCTTGGCTCAGGACTATCAAAGAAAAGATTGAATATAAGGGCATGAAGGACGTAGAGGTTAAATTTCCCCTTATTGAAGATATCACCATGGAAGTGGCTCAAAAATACGGCATGATTCAACCTGGCGAAAGCAACACTAAAGCTGTCCGGGCGGTATTTTTTATCGACCCTAAGGGTATTATTAGGGCGATCATTTATTATCCACTTAGTTTAGGTAGAAATTTTGATGAACTGTATCGTGCTTTAATTGCCATGCAGACTGCTGATGAATTTTTAGTGGCTTTGCCTGCTGATTGGCGGCCAGGTGATGATGTTATTGTGCCTACGGCTGGTTCTTGCGGTGTGGCCAAAGATCGCATGGAGAGCAAAGAGGAGATGCATTGTTATGACTGGTTTTTCTGTACTAAAAAAATAAGCCAAGAAGAAATTGAACAAAAAATAATCAAAAAATGAAAATAAATTTTTTTATATTTATTTTTTTATTTTTATTTTTATTGCCAATTTCAGCATTTGGTCAGATTTTTGATATTACTGATGAAGAAATATTTAAAGCTAAAGTGATTGAAGTTTTGGAACAAAAAAGCTCGACACGTGAAGATGGTTCAACGCCAATACAGCAGAAGCTAAAACTCAAAGGATTAGAGGATGATTGGAAAGATAAAGAAATTATTTTTGATGGTACGGAATTTGATGTTTTGTCTGCCAGTGAATATGCGGTTGGAGAAAAAGTTTTAGTTAATTATAGCCCGGGACCAGAAGGGGAAGATAATTTTTATGTGATTGGTTATTCTCGTGCTAATCCTATTTTTTGGTTAGCATTTTTATTTGCTTTAATTGTTATAGTTGTTGGTCGTTTTAAAGGTTTTCGAGCGTTAATTGTTTTGTTGTTAACTTTTTTAACTATTTTAAAATTTATTATTCCTAAAATATTAGCTGGTAGTAATCCACTTTCAATTAGTATTATTGGTTCATTTTTTATTTTAATTTTGGCCGTTTATATCACTGAGGGATTCAAACGAACTTCTACCATCGCTATTTTTTCTATCCTAATTTCTTTGATAGTTACTGGTCTTTTATCTGTTTGGTTCTCGTCCATCACAAAATTGACTGGTTTTGCCAGCGAGGAAGCAATGTATTTAATCGGGATGGAAGGCGGTAATATAAATATTAGAGGTCTATTGCTCGCTGGTATTATTATTGGTGCTCTTGGTGTTTTGGATGATGTAATTATTTCTCAAGTGGCTTTAGTGCAAGAATTAAAAATATCAAATCCTAAGCTAACTAAAGGTCAAATATATAGTCAGGCCATGAGAGTGGGCGTTTCTCATTTAAGCTCTATGGTTAACACATTGTTTTTAGCTTATGCTGGCGCCTCTTTGCCTTTGCTTATTTTGTTTAGCGTTAAACAACCGCCGTTTTTGACTTTCAATCAGGTCATAGAAAATGAAATGATCGCCACAGAAATTGTTAGAACCATTACTGGTAGTATTGGTTTAGTTTTAGCAGTACCAATTGCTACTTTTTTGGCAGTGCAGTTTATTGGTAAAAAAATTATATAAAAACAAAAGGTCGAACTATAAATAATTAATTTTTTATAATTTATAATTTATGTTATCACAAATTCCAATTAATTTAGATAAAATTGATTCAAATAATATTGATTTAGAAATATTGAGGGCCGGAGTAATTGCTGAATTGGACGCAATTAATCTTTATGAACAAATGGCGGCCATGGCGCAAGATGAAAAAATTAAAAATATTCTTTTAGATATTGCTAAGGAGGAAAAGACTCACGTGGGAGAATTTCAAGCTTTATTATTAAACAGAGATAGACAGCAAATTGAAGAATTAGCAGCTGGTAGAGAAGAGGTTAAAAAAGAAGTTGGAGAATAATTAATTTTAATCATATGAAAGTATTAAAATTTGGCGCTGTCTGGTGTTCGGGGTGTTTGGTTATGAAACCCAGATGGCAGGAAATTGAAAAAGAAAATGCTTGGCTTAAAACAGAGTATTATGATTTTGATAATGACAAAATAATGGTGGAAAAATATAAAATTACTAAGACTTTGCCTACCTTTATTTTTCTGGACAATCAAGATAAAGAGTTTTTGCGTTTAAATGGCGAGATAGATAAGAAAAAAATTATAGAGATCCTTGAGCAAAATCGCGCTAAATGATATGAAAAGATTTTTATTATTTTTTTTAATTTTATTTTTTTCTTGTTTTTTGCTTTTAAACGTGGCAAAAGCGCAAGAACAAAACAAGATTAATATTTATTTTTTTTGGCAACAAGGTTGTCCGCATTGTGCTAGCGAGAGGCCTTTTCTGGAAAATTTAATCAAGCAAAATCCGGCTGTTGAATTGCAGGCTTTTGACATTAGTTCAAATAAAGACAGTTTGAATCTCTTGATTGCTATTGGTAAAAAATTAGATATTAATGTTTCCGGTGTGCCTTTTACTTTAGTTGGAGAAAATTATTTTATTGGTTGGTATGATGAACAAACTACTGGCTTAGGTATTACTAAAGCGGTTGAGCAAGCAATCGTCAGTAGTTGTCGTGATGTGGTTAAAGAAATACAAGACCCTAAGAATATTGTTAATCAGATTGATAGTAATTTAAGTGAAGAAAGCTGTGAGCAAGAAGAAAATATCAACCACTTACCACAAAAAATTAATTTGCCTTTATTGGGTGATATTGAGATTAAAAAAATTTCTTTACCTGTTTTGACCGTTGCTATGGGAGCTTTAGATGGTTTTAATCCTTGCGCCATGTGGACACTTTTATTTTTAATAAGTTTACTTTTGGGCATTCAAGACAGAAAAAGAATGTGGATACTTGGCACCGCTTTTATTATTATTTCGGCTTTGGTTTATTTCGTTTTTATGGCCGCTTGGCTGAATTTGATTTTATTTTTAGGTTTTGTGGTTTGGGTACGGGTGATAATTGGCGGGCTAGCCTTATTTGGCGGTGGGTATAATATTAAGGAATTTTTATTTAATAAAAATAGTGGTTGTAAGGTTACGAATGATGAAAAACGTCAGAAGGTTTTTGAAAAATTAAAAAAGATAATTGGACAGCATAGCTTCTGGTTGGCTTTGGGTGGCATTATTCTTTTGGCTTTTGCAGTCAATTTAGTTGAGTTGATTTGTTCGGCAGGATTACCGGCGGTCTATACACAGGTGTTGGCTTTAAGTGATTTGGCCAAATGGCAATATTATCTTTATATTTTGCTTTATATTTTCTTTTTCATGCTAGATGATTTATTTGTCTTTTTTGTGGCCATGACTACTTTACGGATGACGGGTATTACCACCAAATACTCTCGTTATTCAAAATTAATTGGTGGTGCTTTGATGTTAATTATTGGTTTACTTTTATTATTTAAGCCAGAATGGTTGATGTTTGGATAGAAAATTAATTCAAGTGATTTTGGTTTAGGTGGTAATTTTTATTTTTATGTAGTTGAGTGTGGTGGTGTCAAACTGGTAATATGGATTTTGTGGGTTTGAGCTTTTTTTAAGAAAAAATTCTGACTAACGTCGGAATTTTTTTGATTAGAATTTTTTTATAATTGTTTAATTGGTATATTTGAATTTTAGTATATTTAAAGGGTTGTGATGATTTAACAATACTTGGTGTTTTTTATATTTGTTTATTGATTTGTCTTATGGTAAGATAAAAACAAGAAAGTATGCAACCAAGATTACAAAAATATCAACAATTTATTGAAAAAGAATATCTTGCTAGCCTAATCAAAAATAAAGACTATTCCTTAGCTAATCTCAAACCAGAACTAAGACAAAAAGTTGAACAGGGGAGCTTTAAACGAATTGTTTTTATAGGCATGGGAGCCTCGGCTATTGTTGCTGAAATGCTGAAGGGTTTTTTTATTGAACAAAAAGTTGCCCTGCCAATTGAAGTTATTAATGATTATGATCTTAATTATGTACTTGATAATGAAAACTTAAAAAATCAGCAAACTTTGTTTATCTTGAATTCTTTCAGTGGCAATTCTGTGGAACCGCTTAAAGTTTATGAACAGATAAAAAAAGTGACAAAAAATATTATTTTTTTAACTACTGGAGGCGAAATGGCAAAAATTGCTCAAACAGACAAGGTGTCTCTAATTAGCTGGCAGTTGCAAAATCCTAATGAAATTTATTCTGTCCTGCACGTGCCTCAATTTTTTGTTATACTACTTGATATTTTTTATGAGTTAAAAATTATTAAGAGTAATTATCAAGCAGAGTTAATTAAGACAGTAGCAGACATAAAAAAAGAATTTACTGGGCAAAAAATTACTCAAGTTAGACAAATAGCCAAAAAGTTAAAAGACAGAGAGCTTATTTTTCTGGCCACACCCAAATGGTACCTAATGCTTTTAAAAGTTATTGTGATGCATTTGAATGAGTTAGCCCTAGTGTCGGCTCACATAAATTCTTTCCATGAATTTACTCATTGTGAAATCGCTGTTTTTTCTTCAGCCAAAAATAAATTGGGGGCTGTTATTTTGGCAGATAAAAGCGATGATCAATATACCAAAGATAAAATAAAATATTTAGTCAAAATTTTAGGTAAACAAAATAAAAATAGCCAGCTGGTTGTCATAAAAATGGAACAGGCTGATTTTTTTAAAAAGTTTTTTTCCACTCTTTTATTAGCCCAATACCTAGCTTATTTTTTAGGTCTGGCCTCTAATTTAGAAGTAAGAGAATTGGTGTCTACAGCTTCTGGTAAATTTAAGGGTTAAGTTATTGAATTAATAAATAATTTATGACAAAATTAAAATTACCTGCTTCAAGCAAAGCATTGGTTGTTGTGGCTCATCCAGATGATGAAACAATTTGGATGGGAGGCACCATGCTTAGTTATCCTCAAGTTAACTGGACCGTTCTTTCGCTGTGTCGTCGACATGACACTGATCGTTATCCTAAATTTTTAAAAGTGATGAAAAAATATGGCGCTAAAGGCATAATAACCAATTTGGAAGATGAAGGCTTTATGACAGTCAAACAATCTATACCAGTTATTAAAAAAATAATTTTGCAAAAAATAAAAAATAAAGAATTTGATTATATTTTCAGCCACAATTTAAATGGGGAATATGGCCACGAACGACACATTGGAGCCCACTTAGCCATTAAAGAACTGATTAAAGAAAAAAAAATGCTAGCCAAGAGAAAATATTTTTTCTGTTATCGAGTAAATAAAAATAAAAAAATATTTAATGATAATCAAAAAGCCAGTCATGAAATAATTTTAAAAGAAATAATTTGGCAACAAAAAAGAGATTTGGTTTTTGAGCTGTATGGTTTTTCAAAAAAATCTTTTGAATATCAAAGTTGTCTAAAAAAAGAAACATATCTTAACTATTAATACTTAATTTTTTATGAAACTACTTATTCTTTTTGAACATCCGACTACGTTTGGCAGTCTTTCCATTCAAGGGCAATTGCTTTATCAGGGTTTAAAAGAACTCGGTGTTGAATGTTATCCTTCACATTATCAGGATCGAGTGGCAGAAAAAGAATTTTATTATCGCGCCATCAAACCTGATGCTGTGATTGGCTTGGGTTGGTGGGTAGATACACCCTCTATCATTCGACATCCTAAAAAATTTGATTTAACACCAGTGCCGTGGCTTTTATCTGATGGTTGGGTGGCTAACTATCATGCTGACCTAAATAGTTTACCTTTAGTTTTGGTGACTTCCTCCTGGGTTAGAGAAACATATAAAAGAGATGGGGTAGACGTCAGAAATTTTGAAGTTTTGCATGTTGGTTATGATCCTAAATTGTTTAAACCATTACCCAAAGACAATCCGGGTGTGCAAGAAATCCGACGTATGTTTAATATTAAAGATCATGAAAAAATGATTTTAACTGTAGGAGGAGACACCACCTCAAAGGGTGCTCAAGAAATGATTCAGGCCTTGGCTAAGGTTGATCAACAATTTAAAAATTGGAAATATGTTTGTAAATCAACCACCAGTGAATGCGCGCGTAATCATCATGAAGAAGAACTGGCCATGATGGGTAAAGTTGGTTTAGATAGAAATAAAGTTATTTATTATACCGAAGATTTTTCTCGTGAATTTATGCCGTTTCTTTTAAATGCTTGCGACATCTATGCCGCACCTTCTCGTCTTGAAGGTTTTGGCATGATCCAAGTGGAAGCCATGGCTTGTGGTAAGCCAGTTATCTCAATTGACGCCATGGGGCCAAAAGATACCATTATTCAGGGTGAAACTGGATTTTTGGCTAAAGTCGGTGAAACTGTAGAGTTGACCGAAGAGTGGGTGTATCCAGAGATGGGTTTTGGTGAAGAATTTAAAGTTAAATTTCAGCAGCCCAAAATTTTTGGTTATCGAGCTGATATTGACGAGCTTGCCACTTATACTTTAAAACTTTTAACTGATGAAAAATTGGCAGCTGAAATGGGGGAGAAAGCAGCTGCGCATGCCTTGGCAAAATTTGATTATAAAAAATTAGCAGCTCATTGTTTAAATATTTTACAAGAAAAATTAAATCTTAAGTAAACAAAAAACGTCTCTTCAAGAAAAGAATTGTTATGAGAGACGGTTTTTTTGTTTTAAAAATAAATTATTTTTTTTCTTTGCACACAGGCGTTAGCAAAAATGTAGGCTCCAGCAGACCAGGCTTGATAAACCGCGCCCTTAGGCTTACCAGTAAGACCATCGAGCCATTCATTAAATTCCCATTCTCTTTCTCTGCCAATTTGATTTGCTAGGGTTAAATTGGCTAATTCTTTTTGTGCTTTGGCATTTTTTTTAGCTTTAATCAAAGCCGCCACATAAAACGCGCCTAAATATGGCCAGATACCGCCATTTAAATATTGATACGGGTCTTTAGCATTACATTTTTCAAAATAAGAAAACCATTCTTTGTCTCCTTTTTTTAAAGCTGGATAAATAGCTTTAACAGGGTAAGGTTTATTGATTTTGTTTTTTTCAATGTAATTTAAAATTTTCTCAGTCTGATGTTTATCAGCCAGTCCGGTCATAATCGCCAGTAAATTTCCTTGGGTATCAAACCAATGACCTTTTTCATGATCACCATCATGATTTTTCCAAACATAAGGCAAATAATATCCACGTTCATCATCAAACATTTTTAAATCTGGTCGACCTTGACCATTAACGATTTTTTTAACTAATAAAGCTTCATTATTTTTTCCAGCCATCTTTAGGGCCGCGTAATAAAGGGCTTGAGTGCTAAGGCAGTGGCCATATTTGTGTGGGAAAGCATCCTGCCAATCGCTCGTGGGGTGTTGTTCTGGCAAATGATCTTCGCCCGTATCTTGGCAAGTTAACCAAAACCAAGTTTTATTAATTGCAGATTCGTGCTTTTTGAATAAAGTGGCATCATGGTAAGCCTGTTTATAAACATATTCACCAATTATAAACCATAAACTAGAATCAATGGTCGTAAAAGTGACAATGGAATTACGATCAGTATTAAAATCGCCCACACAGTTAGGAATTTGCCCGCTTATGGGTTGGTTATCGGTCAAGAGGCATAAACTTTTTTTAAATACTTCTTGAAAATCTTTAGCAACCAAGCTGCCACCAAGCATGGCGATGTTTAAATCTCTAGACCAGGTGGCTAAATAGCCGTTAGGTGTACCAGAAGCATAAAGACTATTCTGATTAATGCAGTGTTTGAGAGCATCGATAGCCTGTTGATATGCTTCACCTAATAGATTTTTATTTATCATAATTTTTAAATTTTTAATTTTGTAATTTTATAAATAAATTTGAATTTCTAATGTTTAAAAATTGGAAATTAAAAATATTATTCAAAGCTCATTCTAGCCAATAGATAAGAAATGGTGCTTTCCGCGCCTTGATTAAGATTAACACAATCAGGTAAGAGTCCGTCAAAGCAACCACCTGTAGTTTCATCATAAACGAGTTGATTAATAGAATTAAAACCTAAAAACCAACAAAAAGAAATATGCGCCTTATCATAATATTTTTTTTCTTTAGTCGTGCGGTAGGCAGTTAAAAAAGCTTGAGTCATGGCAGCGGCATCCACTGGTTGTTGATCAAAAAAAGCGCGTTGGCCTTTATGTTTATACCAACCATGCTGGCCAATAAGTACTAATTTATTATTAAGAATTACTAAAGATGCTAAAAAATCTAGACTTTCTTTGGCAATTTTTAAACAAAGTTTATCCTGAGTAATTTCATAAGCTAAAAATAAAGCTTCAGATAGACGTCCATTGTCATAAGTAATATCATCTTCAAACCAATGCCAGTCATTGGTTTTTTCACCTTGATAAAGATTAATTAATTTTTGGGTTAAAAAAGATATTTTTTCTTTAATAGCCGTTTCAGGACAAGCTTGATAATAGTGATATAAGCCAATTAAACTAAAAGCTTGTCCTCGGGGACTTTTTAGCTTGGTAATATTTTTTATTGCTTTATCAAAAATAAATTTGGCTGTTTTTTTAATGTTATCTTGTAAATTACTGTTTAACATAAAACCAGCTGCCCACAGTGTTCTACCAAAGCAATCTTCACTGCCCCTTTTATCCAAAAATCTGCGATCATAATTCATAAAATTATGAAACCAACCATCTTCGGTTAAAGCATGATAGAGATAACTTAAATAAATGTTAATATATTTCAAGCTGTCTGGAGAAGGACATTTTTGATAATACATAGTCACAACAATTAAAGCGCGCGCATTATCATCAGTAGTATAACCGCTACTGCGATCATTAATTGAGTGCTTAGCGTGTTGAATAATCCCAACCTCATCGCTTAAATTATAAAGATGATTTAATTTAAGTGGTGGCAAGCGGAAAGGTTTAACTTTATTTTTTAAATTAATAATTTTTTTAAAGACTGTCAGATGTTTTTCTGCTACCTTGGGCCAGATTGTGGTTTGACCATATTGATAGGCTTTTTTTTCTAACTCATTTTTTTTATTCGGATTACTAATAATATTATTAATCGTTCTAGTAATACCAGTTGAATCCTTAAAACCAACTAATTCTCCTCGGCCGTCTGCTAAAACTTCTTTGGCGTGCAAAAAAGAACTAGCAATAACCACTTTGCCAGCTGAAAGAGCATAGGCCAGTGTACCAGAGGTTACTTGGTTTGGTTCAATGGGCGTGCAGAGATAAATATCGGTTGCTTTTAAATATTCAATAATTTCTTCCAGACTCAAATATTTATTATAAAATTTTACTTGGTCTTTTAGCCCCAGCTCGAGAGCCAATTTGATTAATTTATTGCGATATTTTTCTCCTTCATATTTACGCACTACAGGATGTGTTTCGCCAATGATTAAATAGATAACCTCAGGATGCTTGGCAATAATTTGTGGCAAGGCTTTAATAACATACTCAAGACCTTTGCCTTTGCTTAATAAACCAAAAGTAGACAAGAGTGTTTTGCCTTCAAAACCTAATTTCTTTTTTAAAAATGCGCTGTTAGAAGGTTCAATCTCTGGCGTGCCATGGGGGATAACTATTAATTTATTCTTTTTTAAAGCATAGTCGTTTTCATAAATAGTTACAGCCGTTTCGGCCATGACGATAATTTTTTCACAACGGCTAGCAATAGCTTGAACAACTTTTTTTAATTTTGGTTCTGGATTGGGGATTAAACTATGAAAAGTAACGATCACTGGTTTTTTAACCATTTCTAAAAAAGCTAATAAGTAATCACCCCATTCACCGCCAAATAAACCAAATTCATGCTGGATGTTAATCAATTTAATAGAATCATCTTTGTTGATTTTTTTGGCAACATTAATATAGTCTTCAACATCTGTCTGATTAATTTGATATTTGACTTTAGAACCATAATTATAAATACTACTGCCATTTTCATTTATGGCCAATATTTTTGATTCTAAACAAGGTGAAAATTTTTTGTCTATAGCTTTAACTAAATCACGAGTAAAGGTGGCAATGCCACATTCACGCGGGGGATAACTGCTCATGTATAAAACAGAAACAGGAACTGGTTTTTTCTTTGATTCAGAATTATTTGTGTCTTGATAAAAATTTTTTGAAATTAAATCGCACTGATCAGCAAGCATAAAAAATATCGGACAATAATTTTTAAAAAATTAATCGCCACTTTTTAAAAGTTCTTTAATTAAATTATTAAGGTTAACTTTAGCCACGGCTATTCTTTTGTCGGCGCAGCCATAATAAATATACAAATCTTTGCCAAAAATGGCCGTGCCAGTCGGAAAAACAACATTAGAAATTTCTCCCTTTTTTTCATAGTTTTCGGTTGGAGAAAAAAGTGGATCTCTAAGACGCCCCAAAACTTTTTGTGGATTTTTTAGATCTAATAAGGCTGCTCCGGCGTGATAAACTTTTTTTTGATTGGATTCTTCTACCCCATGATAGATTAAAAGCCAGCCCTTTTTTGTTTTGATAGGGGGAGCCCCACCGCCAATATTTCTTGATTCATACCAGTGTTTTTTTTCTAATAAAATAAAACGGCTTAATTGTTTTAAATATTTGTGCCAAAAAGACAAAGTTAATTCTTTAAAATCACGAAAATAAACGATTTGAATTTCTGGTAAAATTCGGTGTACTAAAGCGAATTTGCCTTTAATTTTTTCGGGGAAAAGAAAAATGTCTTTTTCCCAAAGCAGCATATCATAAGCCACCTTATCTTTAAAAAAACTTTCAAAAAAAGCATATTGGTCTTTGAGTTTTGATTTACGAAAAAAGTCCTCTGCTTTATCATAAGTAATGAGTGGGGCAATGATGCCTTTTTTTTCAAATTGTTTTAAATTTTTGCTAGTAGCTAAAGCCGTCAATGCATTTTTACCGTCAAAAGCAACATAAGTGAGATAAAAAATATCCCCAATTTTAACCAGACGCGGATCCTCAATACCTTTGGTCTCGTAGAGATGTTCGCGATTAATCAAAGGAACATTGTCACGTTCCACAACTTTGGTTGGTCCAGAAAGGCGAGCATAACCAACGCTTGATTCGTTAAGATGATTAACGGCGCGATAAAAAACATGGATATTTTTACCGTCCTGGTAAATGCCTGGGTTTAAAACCGCTCGGCTTTCAAAAGATTTTTTGGTTGGTTGCAAAATGACTCCAAGTTTTTTTACTTTTAACATAATTTTGCTTTATTTTTTTTATAAGATAATACCTTAATTTTAACTTGATTTAATAAAATAGTCAAAAAAATATTTGCTAGTTGATTGGCAAAAATATTTACAATAAAATTTAAGTCATGTTATAATAAAAATATGAAAATCTTAAACCAACCATTAAAAGAATTTAAACCAAGCGTAATAAGACAAAATATTAAAGCTATAACTTTTGATTTAGATGGAGTTATTGTGCCCAAAGGTACTCTAGTTAAAGAAAATGCTGATGGCACTGAGTTGTCAATTAAGACCAAAAAATTAAGCCCAGAAATGTTTGCCATGATTAAAGAATTAAAAAAAAATGTTTGGCTTAATTTTGCCAGCGGCAAGGCTTTGCTATATATGCAACATATGCTTGAGGATATACTTTGGGATAAAGTTTCTTTGTGCGCTGAAAATGGTAATTTTATTTTAATTAATGGCACAGTAAAACAATTGGTGAGCTATAAGGTTAGTTATTTTCAAAAAATTACTAACATTAGAAATGAGATAGAAAAATTAAAAATTAATCAAGTAGATGCTATTCATGGTTTTGAACCCAAACATTTAATTATTACGGTTTACACTGCTAAAAAAGTTCCCGCTATTGAGAAGATTGTTAAAAAACACGACAAAGAAGGAGAACTGTATTGTTTGTGGACTAACGAAGGCTATGATATTGGTCATAAAAATACCAGTAAAGTTAATGCTTTAAAATTTTTAGCCAAAGAATTAAAAATTAAACCCAGTCAAATGATTACTACTGGCAACAATTTAAATGATAAAGAAATGTTGACTTATGGGGTGGGAGTGAGTGTCGACCCCAAAAGAGTCAGTGGCCAATATGCCATACCGCCAAAGAAAAATATTTTGGGTGGCGAAGTTTTGGCCAGCTATTTACTTCAGGTTTTTAATAAAGAAATATAAAATTTTATGATATATATTTAGAAGTTTTTAAAAATCCGTTAAGAAACGGATTTTTTAAGTTTTTAACTATTAAATAAATTATTTTTCTGCATCATATTTTTCCAAATAAGTAGTTAGCTGACGATTGACTTTTAAAAAAGTAGCACGTTTGGGAAATTCTTTAAGTTGTCTGGCGCCAATATAGGTGGCCGTACTTCGAAGAGAGCCCATTAAGTCTTGGATAAAATTATGAATATCGCCTTTATGGGGAATAAGGGTGTAGAGGCCTTCGCTGGCCCGGTGAGCATCTTTTTGTCCATAATATTCTGTTATGGCTTTATTGGACGAAGAACCAAAATATTCTTTAAATTTTTGACCATTTTTAATAATAGTTTCTCCAGCACTTTGTTTAAAACCAGAAAACATAGAACCACACATATTAAAATCAGCACCAGCGCAAAAAGCTTTGGCAATATCTGAAGGATATTGTTGCCCACCATCAGCAATAATTCTACCCACACCTTGTTCATTGGCTATGCCGTGAGCAGCATCGGCACACTCAATAACTGCTGAAAGTTGTGGGTAACCCACGCCAGTCATTTTTCTGGTGGTGCAAACAGAGCCGGGACCAATGCCAATTTTAACAATATCAGCACCTTCTAATATAATCTCTTCGGTAATTTCGTTGGTCACTACATTGCCAGCAATAATAATATGTTCTGGACAAAGAGCTCTAATGTTTTTTATAACTTCAATAAAAGATTGTAAATAGCCATTGGGCACATCCAAACAGATAAAAGAAAATTTTTCTAATAAGCCTCTATCTTTCATAAGTTTTAATTGGGCCAAATCTTGTTCTCTAATACCCAAGGTGTAACAAATATAATCTGGATTGTTGAAAGTTTTAAAGAAATTTTCATAATCTGCTAGAGTATAATATTTATGAAAAGCAGTAATCATTTTATATTCAGAAAAAATTTTAGCCATGGTAAAAGTACCACAAGTGGCCATATTGGCCGCCATAATTGGAACGCCAGTCCAGATTTTAGGAGAATGATAAAAAGCAAAAGAGCGTTCCAATATAACGTCTTTTCTAGATTTAAGAGTACTCCTTTTGGGGCGGAGCAGAACATCTTGGTAATCTAATTTTATTTCGTCTAGAATATGCATACTTTTAGATTATACACTAAAATATTTTTTAGCAACAGAGCGGGGTAATTTGCCAAAATAACAGAAAAGTGAAAAAATATAGATATAAAAAATTATGAAGCGATTTTTTTTTGAATCAATAAAAGAAGAAGTCAAGAGAAATAAAGAGACAGTTGAAGTAAAACCGCTTACTGCCGATGGACAAGAAGAGACAGAACAAAAGCCACTGACACTAAAAGATCATTGGCTGTCTTTACGTCAATCAGTTCAAGAAAAAATAACAACCGGAGAGCCTACCGAAGAAGAACAGGAAAGAACAAAATTGTTAAGCGAACTTATCACTCCTAAATTGATGACAGAATATAAGCAGATATTAAGAGATTTTAATGTTAAAGTTAAAAAAACCGAAGAACATCCGCAAAGAGAATTCATTGATATAAACAATGAAGAATTTTCGGCGAGTATTGAAAATTGGATTGAAAATTTAATTGATGAAGTAAAAAATAAAAAAGAAACCGGTTTTGATGAAAACGATGTCGAAGAATTGCGCGCTCAGTGCTGGTTATTCTTTGATTCAATGGGCAATGTAATGAATACAAAATCTTTAGAAAGAGATATTGGAGAATTTTACAAAGACAAAACCGAAGAAGTTGACGAAAAAGAAACAGCAAAGCAAAAAACAAAATTAATAAAACAATTACAAGACCGCTATCCGTTGGATAAAACAGAAATTGAAATTTTGGTTGATTTAATAAAAGCGGAAAAAGGCTTAGATAAAAACTATTCACTAAGAATTCTCGTGGAAACAATTGCCAGTCTTTGGCATGAATATAATTTAGGCGATAAAAAGGGTGGCATAGCTAAAATTTCTCTTGGTTATTTAATGTCTAAAGGTGCGGAAAGTTTTGCGCCATATTTATTTCAAAACATAATAGGTGGTGATAAATTTAATGTGGCAGTATTTTTAGAATATTTCGGCTTAAATATCACCTCCGATATTATTAATACAAAGACAGAGATTGAATTGGCAAAAGTAATGAATGAAATTAATCAACAAATTAACGAGAGAATGACCAATTCATTATTTTTTCAAGAATTTGAATTTATTCACGAAAAGAAAATGGGAGAAATTTTTTCTACCTTGGAAAGAGGTAAAAAAGCCACCAAACAAATTTTAGAGGAAACAATTTCGCAATTTGCTCCAACTTTAGTTGGTATTATAATGTCAATTGCTTTTTTATCTAAAATTAATCCCGCCCTCGGCGCGATTGGTGTTGGCGGTCTGCCAATAATGTACAAGATTGCCAAAGAACAAAATGAAAAAATAAATCAAATATACGAAAAAGAATGGCGAGCTGGAGAAAAAATAACCACCCGTCTTGGCGCCATAAAAAGCGGTTTTGAAGAAATAAAAACTTCCCCAGAAATAACTATGGTGGCTAGCCATGCCAAAGAACAAATGGATGCGCGTGACAAAATTTCTTTGCAAAGAATTATTGCGGAAACAAAAATGCGTTTATTGCGTATGATTCCTTTTAATGTTTCCACAGTTGTAGCGGCTGGCGTTGGTGGCGCGCTTCAAGAAGCTGGCATGATTTCTGGAGGGGCCGTATTGTCAAATATTATTTATTCTGAAAGACTAAATGGACCAGTTCAAAATCTGGTAAATTTATATTTTAATAGATTTTCCCGTTATATCCAAGATATCCAGCGCATGGAAGAAGTTTTTGGCAAATACGAGCAATTAGATCGGCCAGAAGGTGAAAGAGAAAAAGATCGTTTACCTATTTCCGAATTGAAAAATTTTGATATTTCCATAAAAAACTTAAAATATAAAGAAATTTTGCGCGGGGTAAATTTGAATATTAAACAGGGGGAATTTATCACTATTGCAGGTGTGTCAGGTGCTGGTAAGTCAACATTAATTAAAAATTTGGTTGGACTTTATAAACCTAACAGTGGTGAAATTAAGATCGGTGGGGTTAAAAACGATCAAATTAAAAAATACGGACCAGAATCTATTTATTCTGCCATGTCCTATTGCAATCAGAATTCGCAAATTTTTGAGGGCATGAATTTGAGAGAGAATCTTTTGTTGTGGTCAAAAAAAGAAGTCTCTGATCAAAAAATAAAAAAAATTTTGAAAAATCTACATTTGGATAATTTGGTTGATAAACTTGATGAAGAAACAAAAAATTTATCTGGTGGTGAAAAAGTTAGAATAGGTTTAGCTAGAACTTTAATTAAAGGCGCAAAAATAATGTTACTTGATGAGCCAACGGCTAGTCTTGATTCGCAATCAATAACCGAAGTTATAAAAGTTATTAGCGAATTACATGAAAAATATATCGATACTACTATTATTTGCGTTACCCATGACGAAGATCTGATAAAAACAAGCAAAAGAACAATTACAATGTCTGAATTGCAAAATTAAATTTATTCCTATGTCCAACCCAGAATTAAAACAAAATCTCCCGGAATCTCAGCCAGTGCACCCCGAAAAGCCAGTAGAAAAATTAAAAGGAGCTTTAGTTTTGATGTCCAAAAAAATTAATGCTCAAGTTTTAGAAAAATATGCTTTAAAAAATTTATTAAATTTTGATGGCTCTATTTATCAAATGGACTATCGTCAATTACATGGTGACGAAAAAATTTTAACTGATTTAGCAGAGATTAAAAAAAGAGAACTATCTTTTAGCAGTGCTGATGATCCACAAATTTTAAAATCTTTAAACTTAACTGCCGAACAAAGAGTTGATCAATGGAAAAGAAACAAACAGGAAAGTATTAGTGGCCAAATGGAAATGGCCATGACCATTTTGCTACACAAATTTTTAAAAGATAAATTTTTAGTTGTGCGCACCACAAATATTGATGATTATAATGGTGTGGATAATTTGGTCATTGATTTAGAAAGTGGAGCAGTGGTTGGCGCATTTGATGATGTTAATCAAGATGTTGACGGCAAACGTTTGGCAGACAAAATTAAAAAGATTAGAGAAAAAGCAGTTCATGGCGGAGCGCGTATTGATTATGGCTTGAGCCTAGAGCAAGGTTTACTCAAGAGAAGTAAATTAGAAAATTTGCCCGTATTTTATTTAGGCTTGTTGCAAAGTGAATTGGAAAAATTATTGAATGAAATGAATTACGATCCCGAAGGCCAGATTACGGCTATTGAACAAAAGATATATTTAAAATTAATTGAATCTTTGGAAGTTCAACAAAAAGAGTTAGTTGCCTTGAAAAATCTTAAGCCCGAACTTAAACAAAAATTGGAAGCTTTTGTTTCCACATTAAATATTTTAAAACAATTAGGGCAAGTGTCACAACAAGTTACAGAATAATTTTGGGGTGACTATTTAATAATATTTTTTAAAAAATTTATTATTTAACATAGCAGATTTTTTATTTTTATAAAAAATGTGTTATAATATAAACATTATAAATATTTTTTAACAATTAATTTTAATTTATAAAAAAAACAAATCCCATGCTTTTTGTTTTTTCTTTCATCTTTTGCCAATTGGCTAGTCTAATTGGCATGCTCTTTACCAATAGTTCTCTTAATAGTTGGTATAGCACTCTTAATAAGCCCAGCTTTAATCCTCCGAGTTATGTTTTTGGCCCAGTTTGGGTTTTTCTTTTTTTGTTGATGGCCATTGCTTTTTATTTGGTTTTAATTAAAGGTCAAAAAAATAAACACTATAAAACAGCGGTGGTAATTTTTGTTTTGCAATGGATCTTAAATGTTTTGTGGTCTTTCTTTTTCTTTTTTATGCAAAGTCCATTCATGGCCTTATTGGAAATAATGACTTTGTGGTTGTTGATTCTTTTGACCATGTATCATTTTTATAAAATAGAAAAAGTAGCTGCTTGGTTTCTAGCACCATATGTTTTGTGGGTAACTTTTGCCACAATTTTAAACTTTGCCATTGTGGTTTTGAATTAATTTTTTATGAATGAAAAGTCAAGAAAAATTTTTAAGCTTATTAAAATTATTTTAATTCTAATAATTATTTTTTTGTTAATTAAAATTGTTTTTTTAGATAAAAAGTTTTTAGTAGATAACACGGTGCAGCCGAAAAATTTTAAAGAATGTTTGGCTGGCAATAATATTATTAGAGAAATTTATCCACGGCAATGTGTAGATAAGAGCGGACAAATTTTTACAGAGGATATTGGTAATGAACTAGAAAAAAGTGATTTAATCCAAATTGCTAGTCCGCGGCCTAATGCTGAAGTTAGTAGTCCTTTAAATATTTCTGGACAAGCTAGAGGTAATTGGTTTTTTGAAGCTTCTTTCCCAGTTTCTTTAGTTGATGAGAATAATAATATTTTGGCTAGTGGTTTGGCCACCGCTGAGGGAGATTGGATGACTGAAGATTTTGTGCCTTTTCAGGCTGAACTTAATTTTTCCCTAAAAACAGCCTCAACTACCGGCTATTTATTATTAAAAAAGGATAATCCTTCTGGTTTAAAACAAAATGATGATTTTTTAAAATTGCCTGTAATTTTAATTAAATAGCTCTTGACAGAAAAAATAAAATAGTATATAGTTCTTTTAAAAGAGATGCGGCTTACCAAAAGTTGGCCGTTTTTTGAAAATGTAGAATAAGGAGGAAAAATAAAAATAAAGAGTTTTAAATAACGACAGGCAATCTGGTTGATTGTTCTGTCAGTGTTTTTTAACATGGCCAAAAAAAGAAAGGAAAAAGCCATGAACATGAAAAGATTTTTAATTGTTTTGGTTTTGATGCTAATTGTTTCGTCAAGTCTTTTTGCTACTTCGGTTGTCCCAGATTCCGTGGGTGGCAATCCCAAATGTGGCGGAATCAAAATTGATCCGCCAATTTCAACTGTTGTCACTCTTGAATGTGGGGCGAAGGTGACTATCACCCTTTCCATTGATGGAAAATACCTTGATTGGTCGTCAGATGTTCCTCTGGCGGGAACGGTTATAATGAAGGGCGGTCCCAGCGCTTTTCTTTATAACTACACCACTCCGACTAGCGGTGATGTTGGTTTACGCTGTCCGCTTAATCTCGGTGGCAATATTCCGCAGATCTCACATTATGAATTTTGTATGATCTGCACACCTACTGGTAAATTTACAGTGAGCATCAAGGACGATCATTGGTTGGGGCAAAAAACCTTTGCTTGGGCCGACTACAAAACCGGTAGCCAAGATGAAGGTTGTCCCGGAACTTACCAAGCAAAAGGTCAGGTGGTCATCGACACCACAGCTGGACAGAGTATTTTAAAATACGACGTTTCCGGCCAAGTGGTTGTGACCCGTGAATGTAGTGGGGAATATCCACCGATGGCTTTTGTTGTCTATGATAGTCTTTTTGCCAAGATCAATGGTGTCTGGCAGCTTTTGGGTCAAATGACTTTTAATGGTATGACCATCGCCTGCGGTCAAACTTGGTCTGATAATTTTGGTTACCAATTCAATTATCAGATAGGTATGACCAAATTAAAAAAGGTTGATGTTGCCTATTATGGCGAAGGACAATCAGTTCGTTTTGAACAGGAATATGATTTGCCCGCTCCAGTCGTGGAAAATGGCTACATACAGGTGTACCATCGTTGGGAAGGACAGTCAGAAGAAACATTATTGGGCCAGGTCTGTTATACTGATCAATTGCCCAAAATGTTTGATGTCGACTCAACCGTGACCTATGATCAGCCAGGCGAATATAGTTTTAAAAACTATTTTCGCACGAGTGATGGACAGAGTGGCGAAGCCATGCACTCTTTTATAATCAAAGAGTGCCCAGATGAAAAAGAAGTTGAACTTTTTAAGGTTTGGCTTCTTAATGATCAAGAGGGCGTGCCCCCGTCAGATGTGCCGGAAAATTTTCGAATAGTAGCCACGAGCGATATTGACCAGCTGATCTATTCCAAAATCGCTGGTATTCTCGCTTGGAGAGATGCACAAGGCAATCTTCGTAACAAGTTGAAGTATATTAATGCTTCGACGATCAACGTTATTGAAGAAAACCAGCCAGTTGGCTGGGTTAATTCTGGCGGGTTGGGCCAGATCGTCCTGTTAAATGGGGAACATTTTGTGTATAACTCGAAAGAGTTCACAGAATGTGATCCAGACGATTTTAATGTGCTGAGTGTCTTTAAAAAAGACAACCAACTTGTTATCAACACTACGTTAGATTTGTATTTGCCAGTTGCTCCAAATACTGGTGATTATAAACTAACATTCAACAGTGACGGCACATTCACCAGTCAATATGTGGGTGAAAATCAGGGTGATTATATCCACGGACAAACTCGTTCAACCGCTGACTGGTACAATCGTTGGGGTGGTAGTGGAAATCTGGTAGTCAAAGCATTACCATGTTGGGAAAACGATAAAGATCATCGCCCAACAAGGCCGGTGGTGTTTGATTTTACAGCACCGGAAGGCATGCTTTTTGTTATAAATAGTAAAAACAGATACACCAGAATGATCCGTTTTGCTGTTGGTGTGCCGGGTTTTGATTCTGAAGGGCATGTTAATATCATTCCAAACTATCCGGAATGGTACACAGATTGGGTATTTGAGCTGATTGATATTTTTAACCAGCAAAAAGATCAAATTCCCATTCCTTCTGGCGATGCCTGTGATGCCGTGCAAGATATCAAATCAGATTCATTAGTTTTTATCTCTGGCTCTCCCTGCAATTCCGAGCAAAACTGGACCAATGCCGTGGACGGAGATCTGGAAGGCTGGGATGGAACGGCCACGGTTAAGCCAAAAGGTGATCAGACTGAAGATGCCTGGGCGATATTTGAATTTGCCGACCAGGGTACCTATCAGTTCGATTATGTCATCATCCAGACCGATAATGGCACGGCTGATGACAAAGTAAAAAATCGTCAAGCAGAATATGTTGATGTGCTAGTGTCGCAAACAGACACCAGCGCCAGCAGTTTTGTGTTGGCGAAAAATATTTGGGTTAAAAATCCGGAAATGACTTGGTATAATCTTGGCCAAATGTTTCAGGCCAAGTATATCAAACTCGTTATTGTTGATCCTAAATTTGGGCGCGGTGGCTGGCGACAGATTGTGGAATTCGGCGTCAGTACCAAAGACAAAACTGGCGCTGTGCCGGTGAGCGAAGAATTGATGTTGACAGAAGTGTTGCCAGATCAATTCAAACTGAATCAAAACTATCCCAATCCGTTCAACGCCGAAACCACCATTGAATATGCGCTGCCGCAGGAATCATTGGTGCGGCTGGCAGTCTATGATCTTATGGGGCGGCAGGTGGCCACGCTCGCCAATGGGCAACAACAGCCCGGCATGCATCGCGTTGTCTGGGATGCGACGGGCATGCCCAGTGGTCAATATATTTGCGAATTGATCGCTGGGGAATTCAAAAGTGTCAAACGGCTGATACTTTTGAAATAAATAATTTGCAACACATTTTGCCGTTTTGCCCCATCCATCGCGATGGGGCATTTTTATTTGACTTTTTTATTTTTTCTTGATAAACTATATTTATCTATGAAACAAATCAGCCAGAAAAATAATTTAAATAATAATTCTAATAACCGCTTTTAATAACGGCCTGATTTTCAATAGATTAAAAAGAAACATAAAGGCCGTTTATAAAGACGGTTTTTTTAAATCTTTTTTATTAATCTCTGGGGTAGTTCAGCGGTAGAACACCACGCTGTTAACGTGGCTGTCGCAGGTTCGATCCCTGCCCCCAGAGAAAATAAAATCAGCCCACAAGGCTGGTTTTATTTTTGAGAGGGGAGCAAGCCAACTGCTTGGCTTGCGCCAAGGATTCGAAAGCCGGAGCGATGTTTGGCGAGCATAATGGCGAGCCAGACCGCGAGGCGGGGTCGCAACCTTACAAGCGGAAGCGAGTAAGAGTTGTGACCGATTCCTCCCCCCAGAGCTTAGTAAAAAATTTTACTTCTTAGTTAAAAAATGTTAAATTAAGGCTATAAAGTTTAAGTTTATGCCTTTTTTTATTTTATTAAAATCAGCTCTAAAATTATTAAAGCGCAATAAAAATCGTACTATTTTAACTGTGCTTGGAATTGTTATTGGCGTGTGCGCCGTGATTGTCATTATGGCTGTAGGCGCTGGCGCTCAGAGTTTGATTTTTAATCAGATTTCTTCGGCTGGCTCGACTTTAATTGGTATTACACCAGGTTATAGTGATGAAAAAGGACCGCCAGCTTCTGTCATGGGGATTACCATTACTACTTTAAAACAAGAAGATGCTGATGAATTGAAAAAAATTCCTGGTGTTGAGGCAGTGGCCAGTTATGTGCGCGGAGTTGATAGCGCCACTTGGCAAAACCAAGAAACTGATATAACTTTTTTAGGCACTAATGTTGATTACTTAAAAGTTGAAGATGTTAAAATAGCTAAAGGTGCTTTTTTTGATGAAACAGAAGAAAAAAGTTTGGCGCGCGTGGCAGTTTTAGGTTATCAAGTGGCTGAGGATTTATTTGGTAATCAAAACCCTATAGGGGAGAATATTAAAATTAAAAGAGAAAGTTTTCGAGTTATTGGTGTGGTAGAAAAGAGGGGAGTGGAAAATTTTCAAAATCAAGATAATTTAGTTTTTGTGCCAATTTCTACTGCCCAAAAAATTCTTTTAGGTATTAACTATATAAACATTATCCGTTTACGGGCTATTTCTGATTTAGAAGTACCGGCTGTTATTGAACAAGCCAAACAAATTTTATTCGATCGTCATGATATCAAAAAAGTTGGCGAAGAAGATTTTTCTGTCAGAGCCGCTAGCCAAGCACTTGATGCTTTGAAACAAATTACCGATGCTCTAAAATTTTTTCTTTCTGGTATTGCCGCTATCTCACTATTGGTTGGCGGTATTGGTATTATGAATATCATGCTCGCTTCTGTGACCGAACGCACCAGAGAAATCGGCTTAAGAAAAGCTATTGGGGCCACTGAAAATTTGATTCAGAATCAATTTTTAATTGAAGCTGTGGTGGTGACTTTGCTCGGTGGCATCATTGGTATTATTTTAGGCTTTTTGATTTCTGGCTTAATTGCCCTTGTGGCTCAATATCTGGGCTATGAATGGGATTTTGTTATTTCTTTATCATCCATATTATTGGGTTTAATTGTTTCCACTATTGTGGGTATTGTTTTTGGTTGGTATCCAGCCAGGAGAGCCGCCAAACTCGAGCCAGTGGAAGCACTACGTTATGAGTAAAGGCGAGAATTATTTTTTTATCCTCTCCTTTTAAAGGAGGGGTCTTAAGCCGATAGGCTAAGGGGGTGGTTATAGCTATAAGTAAATTATAATTTTATATCTCCCACCACCCCTCCGACTAATAGTCGTGATGCCCCTCCTCTGGCAGGAGGGGGGGGGTAGAAGATAAATAATTTTCCTTACCCTCAATTTTTTAATTTCTATATTTCTTAATTTCTCTTATGTCTTTCTTTTCCACTCTCCACATCGCCTATAATTCCATCAAACTTCACAAAGTGCGTTCAGCTTTAACTGTGCTCGGTCTTTTTATTGGTGTTATGTCTATTATTGTGGTCATGAATGTCGGACAAGGTTTAAAAGGCTTAATTTTAGATTACGTAGAAATTTTTGGTTCAGATTATATTCAAACAGAAACTAAAGTTCCATCGACCGCCAGAAATTCTTCAGACAGCGCTATGAGTATGGCTACTGGTGTCACCGTTACTACATTAAAACTGGCAGATGCCGAAGAGGTTGGTAAACATCCAAATATTAAAGGTTATTATGCTGGCCAAATGGGTCAAGCCGTGGCTTCTTATCAAGATGAAACAAAAACAGTTATGCTTTGGGGTGTCTCTGCAAGTTTTTTTGATCTTTCCAAAATGGCTATAGCTGAAGGCAGAGCTTATGAAGTTGAAGAAGATAATTCTGAAGCGCGCGTGGCGGTTATTGGGGCATCTTTAAAAGAAAAACTTTTTGGTGCTGATTCAGCTTTAGAAAAATATATTAAAATTGGCAATAAAAATTTTCGGGTGATTGGCGTTATGGAGGCTCAGGGCAGTAGTATGTTTTTTGACGTTGACTCAATTGTTTATCTACCCTTGAAAACTTTGCAAAAACAAATTTTAGGTGTGGATTATATTCAATTTTTTACTGCTTATTTAAAAGATCAAAGTCAGGCTTACTCCACCGCCTCAGACATTGAAAGTATTTTGCGTGAGGAACACAAAATTACTGATCCCAAAAAAGATGATTTTGCTGTGACTACTATGGATGAAGCTATGGGTATGATTGATACCATCACTGGCGGTTTGTCATTACTTTTGGCTGCCATTGCGGCCATCTCACTTTTAGTTGGTGGAGTGGGCATTATGAATATTATGTATGTTTCAGTCACTGAAAGAACTTATGAAATTGGTTTAAGAAAAGCATTAGGCGCGACTAGTAAAAATATTTTGTGGCAATTTTTATGGGAAGCTATTTTTTTAACTTTTATCGGCGGCTTAATTGGGGTGATTTTTGGTACGCTTTTTAGTTTTTTGGGAGCCATTATTGCCAAGTCGGCTGGTTTTGATTTGGGTTTGACTTTTACGCCAATGGGATTTATTTTAGGCGTGGGTTTTTCTGTCGTGGTTGGTTTAATTTTTGGTGTTTATCCAGCGCGTAAAGCCGCAGCCATGGATCCAGTCGAGGCCCTGAGACAAGAGTAGAGTTTTTCTACCCACCTTTAGGTGAGGGTGAGCGGGCTTTAGCCCGCTAATTATTTTATTTAATTTTCCATCCCGCTAAAGCGGGATAAACCCTCGGCTAAAGCCGGGTAGAAAAATTAAATATTTTTTAAAAATAAAACAACCGCGCGAGAAACCTCTCGCGCGGCTAATTTTTAAAATATCAACAGTAAACCTGTTAATAAATATAAAAAATGGCTAAAATAAGCCATTTCATTGAAGATATATTAGATTATGTTGCTTCCATGTCTCCCGACTGGAGGCTTTTTGTACATTAATGAGCATTAACACTCCAGTCAGGAGACTGGAGTGAACACAACAGTTATTTTTACTTAACCAACCCCGCTGTCCTTCTCTCATGTACTGCTTCATTAGAAACAATTTCCCCGTCTTTTAATTTAATAATTCGCTCGGCATATTCGGCTGTATATTGTTCATGAGTTACTAAAACAATAGTTTTACCTTCTTCATGTAATTTATTTAAAATTTGCATGACTTGCTCGCCAGATTTGGAATCCAAATTGCCAGTTGGTTCATCAGCAAAAATAATTGAGGGCTCATTAACTAAAGCTCTGGCAATAGCCACTCTTTGTTTTTCTCCGCCAGATAATTGATTAGATAAATTATTAACTCGGTGTTCAATGCCTACAGATTTGACCGCCGCTAAGGCTTTGTTATTTTTTTCTTCATTAGTCATTTTTGAGCTGTAAGTCAAAGGCAGTTTAACATTTTCCAAAACCGATGTCTTGGCTAAAAGATTAAATTGCTGAAATACAAAACCCACTTCTTTGTTGCGTAAATTAGCTAATTTTTCATCATCAAATTCAGACACATCTTCATTTTTAAAAATATATTGCCCCTTAGTTAAACGATCAAGAAAACCCAAAATATGCATGAGCGTTGATTTGCCAGAGCCAGATTTGCCCATGATGGCTAAAAATTCCCCAGCTTCAATTTTAAAATTAAGGTCATACAAAACCGGGGTGACCACTTCATCATTAACATAATCTTTTGATAAATTTTTTATTTCAATCAGCATAAAAGTAATTCGTAATAGATAAAAATAATTTTTGAAAATTTTATATTAAATTTACAAATTACAGATTACTTATTACTTATTACAAACCCTTATTTTAATTTTTTACAAACGTAATTACTTCTTCACCAACACTTAATCCCGAAATTATTTCTGTGCCTTCATCACCTTTAATACCCACAGTTACAGTTTTTTCTTTAACTTCTTTAAGATTTTCTAAAATTTCTACATATTTTTCATCATTACGAGATTTGATAGCTCTTGATGGCACAACTAAAACCTGATTTCTTTGTTCAATTAAAATAATCAAATTGGCGGTCATGCCAGGCTTTACTTCTTCAAAATTATTATTAAACTGAACTTTGACTTGATAATAAACCACGTCTTGAATTTTAGTTTCCGCTGGGTCAATCATAACTACTTGGCCGGCAAATTTTTTATCAGCTCCAAAAGCATCCAATGTCATATCCACGTTTTGGGCCAGTTTAATTTTGGCGATATCAGATTCTGGGATATTAACTTTAACTTGTAAATTACTTTTGCCAATCATTTCTAAAACTGGAGTGGAGAGAGAGGTTTGTTCACCCACTTGGAAATTCTTTTTAGTAATAGTGCCATCAACTGGCGCTATTATTTGGGCATCATTTAAGTTGGCTAAAGCTAAATCTAAATTAGCTCGAGCCTGATCAACTCTGGCTTTGCCCGCTTGAATTTCAAAGGATCTGGGCGGTGATTTTTTTAAATCCAATTGTGAACGGGCAATACTTAAAGCACTTTCTGCCTCTTTAACAGCATTTTCATAAGAAGCAATAGCGTCAAGATAATAGATAATTTTATTATTCCAATTAGCTTTAGCTGCTTGGACGCTGGCCAGAGAAGTGTTGATTTTAATTTGTTGAGTTTTGATATTGTTTTTTAAAGAGTCTAATTCTGCTTCAGTTAAATTACTCGAAGTTAGGGTCGCTTCTAAAACGTTAAGAGAGTTGGTAAGAACAGTAGAAATTTTTGTTAAAGATGTTTTTAAATTGTCTAGAGCTGTAAAAATTACTTCATTTTCTTTTAAAGAATTTAGCCAATCAATTTCCGTTTTGTTTTCTTCAAGAGTTATCACCGTTTGGTTATAATTTTCTTGAGTTATTTTTAATATAGAACTATTTTTTATAGCCAAAGTATCTTTGGCATCGGCATCATTTAAAGTATTATTAATCTCTTCGAGGGCTCCATCAGCCACGGTGATTTCACTTTTTAAAGTATCTAGAGCAGTTTCTTTAAGATTATTTAAATCAGCATCTCGCTTATTTAAGTTAACTATTAGAGAATTTTGGGCAGCGCTCCAAGATTGTTCTCTTTGAGCTACAGTATCAATAGAAATTTGTAAATCTTCACTCGAAGCGCCAGCTAAAAGTTTTTCATAATCAGCTGTCGCTTGAGTTAATCTGGCCCGAGCATCAGCCACTTGGCTATTTAGAGCTTTTGAATCAAGCGCTGCCAATTTATCACCCTGTTTAACTTGCGCGCCTTCTTCTACAAAAACTTTTTCTAAACGACCGTAATTTTTAAAATTTAATTTAATGGTTTCGGCCGATTCTACTTGGCCGGTGGCGTCCACGGTTTGCTGAAGATCCATGATCTCAGCTTTAACTGTGGTATAAACTGCTTGATTATTTTTGCCACGAGTTAAAAAAATAACTGCTAAAATGGCAATAATTATAAGAGCAATAGTAATAATTTTTTTCTTGGATTTAAACATATATTAAGAAATTAAATTTGAGTTTATTTTCTCTCCAATTATAGCAGTTATTTGGTTTTTTGGCAATTGTTTGGTGTTAATATGTTAATATGTTAAAATGTTAATATGTTTATTGAAGTCCATGTTACAACCAAAGCGAGTTCTAATCAGATAATTAAAGATGAAGAGTCTGGAATTTATCGTCTGCGTACTACTGAAGCGCCAGAACATGGTAAAGCCAATGAAAAAGTTATTGAACTTTTAGCTAAAGAATTAGCTGTGCCCAAAAGTAGATTGACGATTGTTAGTGGCTTGACCTGGAAGAAAAAGTTGGTTAAAATAGAAAAGTAAATAGGGGAGTAATTTGTAATTGGTAACTGGTAATTTGTTTTTAAATTGAAAATTATATTTGCGGGTATCGTATAATAGTTATTATGCTACCTTGCCAAGGTAGAGAAACGGGTGCGATTCCCGTTACCCGCTCCAAAAGATCCTTTAACTTTTTTGTTAAGGGATTTTTTGTTTTTAATGCTACCTTGCCAAGGTAGAGTTCAAAAGACACCTAAGTGTCTTTTGAATGGGGTGCGATTCCCGTTACCCGCTCTTAGTTTAGAAGAAAAATTTGTGATAAATTCTCGAAGTGAGTCCCTTTAGAGATTAACGAAGACCCCGACTTTATGTCGGGGCCGTTACCCGTTTTTCAAAACCCTTCTCTAAATTAGAGAAGGTTTTTGATTTAAATGAAACTCGAAAGCCAATCCCTCTGGGGTTTTGGTTAATCTGAATTCTATTCCAAAGTGCAACATTAGGTTTTTGATTTAAATATTTCA
>DAOOOW010000003.1:0-72871 GCA_035387885.1 bacterium | reverse complement strand
CAATGATTTGCAACATTGTGCTTTAAACGGAAAAACTCCCAATCAAACATTAAAATAATTTAATATTTTTCATAATTAATTAACCGCCAAATGTGTGTTCCTAAAACAGCCACCACGGGGCGTGCTTGGTATAATTCTTCTATTATAGAAAAAATCAAAGAGAGAACACAAATCCATTCTTTCTTCCCGAGACTTTCCGGATTTTGTTTCTGACATACTTCCTCCTGTTTTTTTGTAAATAAACTAAATTGTTTGTAAATTTACAATAACATTTAATAATAGATTATGCAAGATTTAAAATATATAAATATTAAGAAAATTTTGTTTGAGACTAAACAACAATTTAAAAAAGCTAAAATAAAAAATCCAGCATTGGAAGCTGAAATTTTGTTATCATTGGCAATTAAAAAACCTAAAGAATTTTTATATACCCACCCCGAATATCTAATAACTAAAAAACAAGAAACAAAATTTAAGACAGATGTTAAACGTCGGCTTAAAGGCCAACCAGTAGCCTATATTTTGGGTTACAAAGAATTCTATAGTTTAAAATTTTTAGTTAATAAAAATGTTTTGATTCCCAGGCCAGAGACGGAGATGATGGTGGAAGAATGTTTAAAAAATATTAAAGAAAATAATTGCGGATTAAAGTCCGTTGACCCTCGGCTACCGTGCCTACCGTCAGGCAGGAAGCCGGGTAGAAAAATATATGTTATTGATGTGGGGACAGGCAGTGGGTGTATTCCAATTACCCTGGCAAAAAAAAATTATAATGGTGTAAGTATAAAGTATTATGGAATAGATATTTCTGAAAATGCATTAATAATGGCGAAAAAGAATGCGAAGTTACAGGGGGTGGAGAAAAAAATAAAATTTGTGAAGAGTGATTTGATGTCGTGTTTCCTTGATTCACGGGATCCTTCGACTCGTCCCGTATTCTCGGGACTCGCTCAGGATGACAATCATCTGATCATTATCACTGCCAATCTTCCCTACTTATCAGAGAATATTTATAAAAAGAATTATCAAAATTTAAAATTTGAACCAAAAAATGCTTTGCTGGCTGGGGATGATGGATTGAAGTATTATCATAGACTATTAATTCAAATAAAAAACATTTTACAGATGACCTGCCTCGCCGGCAGGCAGGCACATTGCACATTGCACATTACTTGTTTTTTGGAGATAAATCCAGAACAAAAGAATGGCATTAAAAAAATAATTAAAATAAATTTACCTCAGGCAAAAATAGAATTTAAAAAAGATTTAACTGGACGAATTAGAATAGTTATTGTAAAATTAAATTAAACATTTCTTATTCAACTTCAAGAAAGGAGGTTTATCATGAATAAGAAAAAAACTTCAGGCCAAATCCGGCGGGAAATGCTGGAGTGCTACATCAATGGCTGGGTGCCTCCGCATAAACGCAAGAAAAAAAATGTTACAGGTAAGTTTGCAGCGGCCTACAATGGCACTTATGCCCAAAAATTTCTAAACTATCGGTTTAGAGGCAACAAATGAACTCAGCCCTTAACGAAAAGGATGCAAGTTATGGATAGACTTTTAGGGCCAAAACAAAAACCCTCTTAAGATTAACAAATCACAAGAGGGTTTTTCATTTTAAAAACCAAAAAGCTGCTTATCATAAACTTTAAAGACGGTTTGCTCTGATAGTTATCAAAGCAATTTGAGAAGAGAGATTTTTGTCTCCAAAGCTTATATTTGACAAGCAGCTTTTTGGCGCCAAAATATTTTGGTAAATATATTATAACACTTAAATTATTTTATTTTCATTTTTTAAATTTTAATTCTTTTATATTAAAAGTTAAAAAATGAAAGGGATTAAGTGAATGCGTGTTTTTAATCCCTAAAAAAAAGGAAAAAAGTTGCCCCTTAGTTTTAGAAAGTTGCCCGGTCATATTTTGCAAGGACAGACCGACTACAAATACGGTTGGCAATTACATCTGAGGCCAAACCATTTTTTGTAGCTTTCTAAATTCAGAGTTTCGCGCCGAAATAGCCTTATTACGGCTGGCTTTTTTCCACAAAGCTGGGGAATAGTTTTGACGCTTCTAGAGAAGTAGCGCCAAATAACCCATGCTCAATAGATTAGTCGATAATTGAATATAAATATCCTATCGACAAGTAAAATATTTAAAGATTTAATCAAGTTAGACCGGATTAAACTTTAAACAAATTACGACTATTCCCCATTTTTATGAAAAAAACATTTTCACAGATTTGATAACAGATAAATACAGATTCATAAAATAAAATTAAAGAGTCAAATTTCTAGAGAATATTGAGCAGTGACTGGATATAAAATATGTGGTTTTAATCCAGTTAGATTGTCTCTCTTCTCTAGAAGTTTGGCAGTTCAAAATTAAAAATTTAAAATTGTTTGATCACCCAAAGGTTCGCGCTTGAGAAAGACTTATAAAAGCTCCCCAAACGCCAACTTTTTGATGATTAATTTTCTTTGTCATCCCGTACCTGCCTGCCGGCGGGCAGGCTTGATGCGGGATCCAGAAAAAATAAAACTCTTCTCAAATTAAGAAGAGTTTTATTTATAGAAAATAAAATTAATCTCTTCTCTTAAATTACGAATTAATCCGAATGAAATAAAAATCATCCGAATTCATACGAATATTTTTAAATATTTTTTCTAAACCTACAAAACTTAATTTCTAGGCTTGGAAAAATAAAGGTGGGGTTAATCCGAACCGTAGCGTTGCTACGGGCGACTGGACAAGTCTGAGCGGGACCCCACCTTTTGGTGCTTTTTTTGTTTACCCAGCTTTTTCGTTGTTGCGGAGTAAACAAGACCCTTTTTTATCCAACAAGCCAAGAATGGCTTGCATTGTGAGGTGGTATCTACCTCTTGTTTTGAAAAAATTTTGGGAGGGAAGCACAATGTTGCGATCGATGTGCCCCCACCCCTTCTCCCTGGAATCCTCCCTGAAATCCGTGCTGCAGACACGGATATAGAATAGCGGCGCGATTTCACGGGCCGCCGAGGGGAGGTTGGGTGGGCGACAGACGCGCACAGTGCGTCTCTTAACGCCCCCACCCTGCTCTGTTTATCATTCCTAGCTAAACCGTGGGAGAACGGTTTAGCCCAAGATAAGCTCATCGCAGCCGGCGGGCTGGCCGATATGACTACCTACTCCTCCGAAGAGGGCGGTGTCTCGCTCAGCAGAGCCCTGCCGGCGCGCGATGAGGAGGCATAAAGCTACTTGCACATATTGCCTCAAACTACGCGCAAGAAAATAAACAGTGTCGGGGAAAGAGGAGCATACCCCCTTTCGAAGGCTCGCGTTTTCGATTTACGCGAACGGGAGTAGGCCCACCATTGGGCAACCCTACAATTCCCCGACACCTTGCCGTAAATGCTGGTTTCAGATCAAATCTGCCACCTCGACGTCTATCCGTCAAGGGGGATCATGGACGAAACCAGCTTGCTATTCCCTATTTATTAAGGAATAATAAGCTGGCTGCCAGCAAAATATTTGAAATAAATTTTCAAAGATTTTTTATCTTTTATTTTCGATAACTGCAGTATAGCATGGATTTAAAATTTTGTCAAGAGCAAATCTGTGGATAAGTTATATTTTTAGCTAAAATTAGCTAAAAATATAATGTATAATGCCTAATTTCTAATGACAAATCAAATCTAAAATTTAAAAAAGAATGAAATAACATACTTCATTCTTTTTGACATTGGTAATTAGAAATTAGATATTTTTTCTATGCTTGATATTCCCTAGCATTAACCTTCATATATTCAATAGTCTTTTGTAAGCCTTCTTCCAAAGATACAATAGGAAACCAATCTAATTGTTCTTTAGCCAAAGTAATATCTGGAATTAATTGATTAGCGCTATAAGCTAAAGGTGGGGAAAATTTAATTTCAGAAGTAGAACCAGTTAATTCTATAATTAATTTGGCAATATCAACTAACCTAACTTCGTGCATAGAACCCAAATTTACCGGAGTATTAATCTCACTTTTTATTAATCTTAAAAAAGCCTCGATCATATCATCAATATAACAATAACTGCCAGCATCTTCTTCAGTGCCATAAATTGTTAAAGGCTTATTGTTTAAAGCTGAAAGAATAAAATCTGGGATCATCCGGCCATCATCTAATTTCATATTGGGTCCAAAGGTATTAAAAACTCTAACAATTTTAGTATCTAAACCATAAACCAAATGATAATTCATGACCAATGATTCGGCAAATCTTTTGCCTTCATTATAACAAGATCTAGGACCAATGGGATTAACATTGCCGTGATTGTCTTCTTTAACGGGGTCTTTACTATTAATATCTCCATAAACAGAAGCTGAAGAAAAAAATAATAATTTGGCTTGATATTGTCTGGCCAATTCCAAGACATTAAAGGTGGCATGAGAATTAGCTTTGAGAGTTTCGATGGGAAATTTATTATATTCTTTGGGTGAGGTGGGGCAAGAAAGATGATAGATTTCTTGCACTCCTTGCAATTCGGCTTTAAATTTTTTTAATTCTGGAAATTTAGTAAAATCCAAAGGCTCAGTCATGTCATGACGAATAAATTCAAAATTTGGGTTTTGCAAATAAGGATCAATATTTTTTTCTGAGCCAGTAATAAAATTATCCACAGCAATGACATGATAATCTTTTTCTAATAAATCTTTAATAAGATGAGTGCCAATAAAACCAGCAGCGCCAGTAATTAAAGCATTGGGTTTATCCGAGGGAAGAATCGTAGTCATAAAACATATTAGCATTTTAACATTTTAACATAAAATAATTAAAATGATGATTAAATATTAAAATTTAGAATTTAAATATTGTTTCAAATTTTTAATTTAAAATTTCAGATTTTTATTTTTCAACAGCAACTTTAACTCCACCCCGAAATCTTTTGTCATAGGCCAAAAAGTTTAACTCCAAAACACCATTCATATTAAAAACTTTTACTTGAGGTTCCATACCTATACCTGAACCAACCACAATATCTTTAAGCCCGTCACCATTAACATCACCAAGAGCTATGTTGGCTCCATTGCCGGTTTTTTTAACAAAAGGGAAAAAACTACTTTTAAGTTTGCCTTCATGATCAAAAATTTTAATTTCTGGATTAACTCCAGTACTTTTCACAGTCACTATTTCTCCGAAACCATCATTATCTAAATCGCCACTGGCGATATTAAGACTGCCATAAAATTTATTACCATAGGGATAAAAACTTTTTTTAAGATTACCCCAAAAATCAAAAATTTTTATTTCGCTTAAACCAGATTTTCTAACCACAATTATTTCCTCCAAGCCATCCCGATCCATATCGCTCAAAGTTAAATTTAAACCAGTTCTTTCTTTTTTATCAAAAGCAAACCAACTGCTTTTAACTAACCCCAATTCATTAAAAATTCTTATTTGTGGTCCGCCACTTACTCCTGCTGTTGCCACTATTTCTATTTCTTTGTCCGCGTTTACTTGACCCGCCGTCACTTCAACACCGCCACGAAAATTTTCTGCAAATGCGGACATCTTTTCTATTAAAGTATTGGTATTAGAAAATATCTTTATCCACGGGTATGTGCCTTTGCCCAAACCAACCACAATTTTTAGTTGTTCATTAGTAGTATAACCAGCTAAACTTAAACCACCACGAAATTTTTCATCATGAGCAAAAAATTGCTGTTCCAAAATTCCTTTTCTAAAAATTTTAATATGTGGGCCTCCAGCCGAGACAGGCGAAGTGATAATTCTTTTCGGTTGAATGGAAGTTTCTGGTGTGGCCATTAAAGCATTAGAAATACTTTTAATTAAATTTAAACGGCCATTACCCAAAAATCCTTTTAAATTTTTATTAGTCTCATCAATATTATCAGTATTTTGTAAAATTATTTTTTTGATTTGATTAAAAGGCAATTCTGGTCTTAAGGATTTAATTAATGCAGCCGCTCCAGCAATTTGTGGCGCTGAGACAGAAGTACCTGTCCAACCGCGTTCATAATATTTTTTATATTTATCATTATTGTTATTATAATATACTGTACTAAAAATTCCTACTCCAGGCGCTGAAATATCTAAACAGTTGGAACCATAATTAGAAAAACTGGCTTTAACATCATTGGCATCTAAAGAGCCCACAGCTATAACCCAATTGTCACCATTGGGTCCATTATGACAAGCTGGATATCTGGGGCTGGTATTCATATTAACACCATCCTTAACTTCGTTACCGGCCGCTGCTACAACCATAATGTCTGCTTCATAAGCTTGTTTAATAGCTGTTTCTAAAGTTTGACTATTACCTTCACCCACAAAACTTAAATTAATAATATTAGCACCCATAACTCTGGCATAATCAATAGCTTTGGATACAGTTAATGTGTCACCAACGCCGGCATTGTCCAAAGCTTTAATAACCATAATTTTGGCATGCCAAGATATTCCAGCAACACCTTCCTTATTACCACCTTCAGCAGCCACCACTCCAGCTACAACCGTGCCGTGTTTTAAACCTATATCAGAATATGGTTCTTTAATAGTTGGTTTAACATTGTTGTTATTGTCTACAAAATCCCAACCGTAAAAATCATCTGTAAAACCATTTTGATCATCGTCAATACCGTTATTAGCAATTTCTTTAGAATTTGTCCAAATATTATTTTTTAAATCTGGATGATCAATATCCACCCCAGAATCTATAATAGCAATGATTGGCAGATTGGTGCCAGTAGTTATATTCCAAGCATTGGGCGCTTGAATTTTTTCCAAATACCATTGTTCATCATAATATTGATCATTGGGAATGAGTGCAGCTTGATAGAGATAATTGGGTTCTACTAATTCAACATCTTTTTGTTCTTGATAAAATTTTATTAATTCTTGTAATTCATTATCGTTTTGAAATTTAAATTTATAAATTTGTTGGCTATTTTTAAGTTTAATAAGAAGTTCACCGGATTGATGCGGAGGTAAAATATTGCTGGCAGAAATTGCTTTTACAGGAATAGAAAAAAAATTACCTAAAATTAGTAATATTATAATCAGGCAATAGGGTAATAAAAATTTTATTTTTTTTATTTTCATAATTTAGACATTTGTCCCTATAGGGATTCGCACTTTAAATTATTCGCAATTAATTCGCAATTTTAATTCGCACAATTCGCGCTACTTTAAGAGTTGTAAAAATTTAACTGCTTCGGCTTGCAGTTCTGGATTTAATTCCACGGCTTTATTAACTGCAGCGCGCGCTTTATCAAATTGTCCCACTTCTTTATAGGCAGCGGCTATTTTAGCATAATTATCTGCGTTTGGTTCAAGATCAATAAGTTTTTCTAAAGTTTCCACCATTTTTTCTTTGCGATCAGACAACATATAAATAGTATACAAACGATTTAAATTTTGTGAAGAAGTAAAGTCAAAACCATTATTTTCTAGCCATTTTATTTCAGCATCAGCTAATTCATTTTTTTTAATTAAGGAATAAGCAGCAAACAGATTCCAATGAGATTCTTGAGCTTCTTCATTAAGAGCTAAAGCTTTTTTAAAATAAGTGATGCCGTCTGTAAAATTACCTAAATTAATGCTAGCCTGTCCCATTTCAAAATAAATTTGCGGTCTAGTTGGAGAAAGTCTTAAAGCCTTCTCCCCCCAAATCAAAACTTCGCCATAAGCTTGTTTATTGGAAGAACCATATTGATTATTTAAAGCCATTAAATATAAATGATTTTGCACATCATTGGGGTGCTCTTCAATATTTTTTTTAATTTCTTTAATGCTAATTTGATAATTATTATTGACATCATCTTGGGTTAAACCATTTTTTGTCCTGTTAACAGCCAAGATGTTATCAGCTAATTTTTGTCTTAATTCCATGGTTTGATAAGTATTTAAAGCAATACCTTCTTCAAACAATTTAACTGTTTGTTTTTCATCACTGCCAGCCAAAGAAAGTGCTTGAATACCAATTTTATTGGCTTGCAAAGGTTTGCAATTAAAAATATAAGCCAGAAAAGTTATGATCAAAATAAGGCCGATTAATAAAATAATATTAAAATCTTTTTTAGGATTATTTTTATTGGGATTTTCTTCCTCTTCAAAATTTATAAATGTTATTAAAGCCAAAACAGTATATAAAATCACATAGGTTGATAAGACATCAAAAACAAAAATATTTTGTATAAAATGCGCCACCAGCGAACACATTAAAATAAAACTTAAATAAAAATCTTTAGCCAATTTTTTATATAAATAATAAAGAGCTAAACCAAAAATTGTTAAATAATTAATTAAACCAATTAAACCAGTAGCCACAGCCACATCAAAAATTGTATTGTGGGCTCGATCAAACCATAATTGCGAACCAGCGTCTTTAAAAATTTCCGCGTGAAAATATTTATTAAAAGCTATATTGTAATTTTCCCAGCCATAACCAAAAATAAATCTATCTTGCCAACCCTTCCAAGAGGTGTCCCAGGCTAATAAACGCGATTCAGTGGTAATATCTGTTTTGGAAATACTAACCAAACGATAAAGCATGGGATTATTTTGCACCAAAGAACTGTTTTTAAAAGTAAAAATCAAAATAATCGAGGCAATTATTAAAATAAAAAAACCAAGAGCCATAAATTTTAATTTTTTCTCTCTAATCTTAAGAGCAAAAAATAGGCTACCAATAATTAAAACTATAGCCAGAGCAATGCCCGCACCTCTGGTTTGAGTTTGAAAAAGTACGTATAAATTTATTAAAGCCCCCGAGGCGCCTAAAATTTTCCAGCCCCAATGATTCCTTTTTAAAACAATTAAAAGAGATAAAAAGAATTGGGCTAAAGTAAAAGCGCCCAAGAAAGCCGCGTTACCCAAAGTAGCTGTCAAACGACCGCCAGAATTAATAACCCGGCCAAACAAGAAAAAATTTTCTACTTGAGCTTTTTGTAAAATCGCGTATAAATCAACCATTAAGCCCACGCCAATTAAAGCGCTTATATAATTAAGCCAATCTTTTTTACTTTTAAAAACCCAAGTTAATAACAAAAAATAAATCATCAAATGGCTAATAGTTAAAAAGCCTTCTCCCCTTTCAATTGTGCCCCAAAAAGTCCGATAAAAATCCATTCCGGTAATACCTGTTAAAAAAATTACACCACCAAAAATAACCACGCTCCAAGAAAGTTTGTTCATTTTGGGCTTAAACTCATTAGTTATAAAAAGTAAAATTAAATATAAAACCAAAGCAATTTCCACCATCAATCTAAAATAAATAGTTTTAGTGGTAATAAAAGGAAAAAGATATTTTGAAGAAATTAAAATCGGAGTTATTAAAATTAAATATAAAACTGTTTTAAGGGCATAAGCAAAATAGAGAGGAACTTTTTTGTTGGTCATATTTTAATTATTTATTATAGTATTTATTATAATCCATCTTAGATATTAACACAATTTGCCAAATTTGTTAAAAATAAGTATAATAAAAGCATCTTGATTTATGTCTGATATTCTCACTAAAATAAAAAAAGTAATTTTGATTTTAGGTGATCTTGGTATTTTATATCTTTCGCTTTATTTAACTCTGTTAATTCGTTATCAGAGTTTAGAAATAGAAGAAAGATGGGCCCAACATTTTTGGCCCTTTAGTTTTATTTTTGTCATTTGGATGCTTATTTTTTACATCTCTGGTATCTACAGTTTACAAATTGCTAGAACTAATTTAATTTTTTATACTATTTTAATGAAAAGTTTGGCTTGGTGCGCAGGAGTCTCCATGGCTTTTTTCTATGTTATCAGACCAGGTATTACTCCTAAAACCAATTTATTACTGGAATTCGCGCTTTTAACTATCTTGTTTCTTGCTTGGCGACAAATTTTTAATTTATTAGTCAAAATTAAACCTTGGCAAAATAATGTTTTAATTATTGGCTTAAATCAAGAAACTTTGTCTTTGGCCAGAGAAATTAATGATAATCCGCAATTGGGCTTAAAAGTTGTGGGCATTATTAATGAAGGTGGAACAAACATGGATCTGGAAAAAATTTTAGATATAGAAATTCTAAACCCGCCACATTCTTTGCCTGGTTTAGTAAAAATTAAAAAAATTAAAACCATCATCACAGCTTTAAATCCTCATCACAATCCCGAATTAGTCAATAGTTTGTATGAATGTATTCCTTTAAAAATATATTTTTTTGATTTACCAAGTTTTATCGAAAAATTTACTGGTAAAATTCCGGTTAATTCTATTGGGCAAATTTGGTTTTTAGAAAATTTAAAAGAAAGTCAAAAAACTGTTTATGAAATAGGTAAAAGAAGTCTAGATCTTATTTTGGCTCTCATAATTTTAATTGTGGCTATTCCTTTTTTACCGTTGTTATATTTAATTGTTAAATTAAATAGTCATGGACCTTTTTTATTTATGCAAACCAGAACTGGCAAGCTTGGTAAAAAATTTTTAGCTATTAAAATTCGCACCATGCATAGAAATGCAGAAGTTAACGGACCGCAGTGGGCCACTAAAAATGACCCCCGAGTTACTAAAAGTGGTAAATTTTTTAGAAAAACACGAATTGATGAAATTCCTCAATTAATTAATATCTTGCGTGGCGAAATGAGTTTTATTGGGCCACGGCCAGAGCGGCCAGAATTTGTGGAAAAACTAGAAAATAAAATTCCTTATTATAACGAAAGATTACTGATTAAACCTGGGCTTACTGGTTGGGCACAAATTAATTTTCCTTACGGCTCAAGCGAAGCAGATGCCTTAGAAAAATTACAATATGATTTGTATTATATTAAAAACAGATCAATGCTTTTAGATTTATCTATTGTTCTAAAGACTATTAAAACGGTGTTGAGTGGAGGCGGACAGTAAAATTATATAATGGGGTATAAATAATGTATGATGGTAGAGACAAGTTTAAAACCTGTCTATTTTTGTTTCCTTGACTTTTTTTAATAGATAATATATGCTGGAATATTCAAGAAAAAATTATTATTAAAAATATAAACAGCTGGAGGACAAGATGGGTAAATGGAAAATAATTGTGTTATTAGCATTTATCGTTACTACGGTTGTAGTAGCCCAAGATTTTCAGTATGAGTTGTATGATGAAAGTGAAAGAATAGTTATTAAAGATGTGGTCACAACAGGTTATTGGCCACCGCCACCAGAAGGATATAAAACAGAAGAAGAAGCAAAAAGAGAAGGTGGCGGATTTGATCGCCGGGGAATACCTTTACGTACTTTACAAGGGTATTATTTAGGAAGTTATGTTTCGGCAGCGGTTGATCCCAAAGTTATTGCTCTGGGCAAGATTTTTACTATTGATGGTTATGAGAGAAATGGGTATTCTATTATTTTTTTAGCCTGCGATGTTGGCAGTGGTATTTCTGGTAATGAGATAGATATCTGTGTAACCGGTAGCATGGAAGCCCGTAAGGTCACTAATAGATATGCAAACAAAAAAGCAACTGTAACCATTATTGGTTACGAGCTAATAAACAATAGAAATGCTAGAATAAGGGCGGCACGAATAGCGTTAGCAGAAATAAAGACAGAAATTAAAGAAACTGCTGGCGAAGCCAAGACAAAGGGTGTTGATGTTAGTGTTTTACAGGACAGGTTGAATAGTTTTAAGAATCGATTAGCTGCAGAGATAAAGAAAATGCAGGAGAAAAAATAACAGTTTAAAAATTTGGAGGTTAGGGATGATTTATCATTTAGGCGTATTGCATTTTTTGCCGACATTTTCAGCGGCAATATATTATTTTAGTGTGCGTGTCACTGAAGATCGGTGGGCATTGGCAATAATAGGATTTTGTCTGATAATGTTCAGTGGAGTTTTTATTGACGTTGATCATTATCTTGGCAAAAAAGCCAAAGCACGACGCAGAGAAATTTGGCAGGGTCTGAAGCAAGGAAAAATTACTTTGGGCAAGCTTGATCCAGCCAAAGTTAATTTTTTTCATTCACTGCCAGGATTTTTTCTTTTAACGTTTACAGGTATCGTGATAATGCAGGCGGATCAATTGCTCGGTGCGTGTTGTCTCTTGATTAACTGGTTACACATCCTTGGAATTGATCCTTTGGATTGCGATAATCAACGGGTGCCGTTGGTGTCGCCATTGCCAACTGGAATTCATATTTTTTTATGGAATTATTTTCTATGGTTTCGAAAGATATGTTTTAACAAAGAAATTTTAGCGCATTTGAAATAAACGCCAAAAACCGTTTCGCGACTGCGGAACGGTTTTTTTAATTGTTTTAATTTTTACTAAAGGTCATTACTAAGCCACTATGAATTAATTTTAAAATTCTTCCCGGTGGTAGACGAAGAAGGTTGCGCAATCTTTTTAAAATAAAAAGTGGGCGCATATAAAATGAACGATAAACAAGTTCTTTGGTTTTCTTTAATTCTTCAACCGTGCGGCCATGAGCCGCATAAACTGGTTCATCGCTCCAAGGGCTGTATTTATTTAAATCCTTGGTCAAAAGATCCCCATGCTCAATAGCAATATTATATAAATAGTGCCGGGATGCGGAGTATAAATTTCCCAATGAGCAAAATCTGCTTTAATTTCTTTGGCAAATTTTAAAGATTCTTTAGTGTCTTCAAGAGTTTCGGTGGGTACGCCAATAATAAAACTAGCCAGAGCTTCAATTTTATATTTTCTCGTTAAAGCAAAAGCTTTTTTTATTTGTTCAATAGTAATCCCCTTGTTCATCACATCAAGCATTCTTTGATTGCCAGCTTCAACCCCATAAAAAATTTGATAACAATTAGCCTCGGCCATTTTTTTTAAAATTTCTTCATCCACACAATCAACTCGAGTAAAACAAGCCCAAGGCAAATTAATTTTTTCTTCAATCATTTGGTTGCACAGCTCAATAATCCGTGGCTTATTAACGGTTAAAGTGTCGTCATAAAAATGCAAGCCATCAATTTGATAATTTTTAATTAAATATTTTATTTCCTCAATTACTCGAGCGGTGCTCATAAAACGATAACTTCTGCCAAAAGTTTTGTGACAAGAACAGGGTAATGTGCACACACATTTGGCGGTTTTTACCAAAATCATTTAAGCTTGCCATAACGTTCTTCCAGACTGTTTGGTGGCACAATTAAAAGAATTTTAGTATTTTTCATATGTCAATATGTTAACATATTTAAAATTAGAATCAAGTTTGCTAAAATTAGTAAATTATGTTTAAATTAGATGTATGAATTTATCTATTTTAATACCTGTTTTTAACGAAGCAGAAACCATAAAAAGTGTTATCAGCGGTTTACAAAACGAACTGCTTAATTTAAATTTAACTAATTATGAAATTTTAGTTATTAATGATTGCTCGACAGATGCCACAGCTGAAATTTTAAAAACTATTGAAAATATAAAAATTATTACCCAGCCATACAATAAGGGTTATGGGGCAGCCTTAAAAACAGGCGCCAAACAAGCTGTTTATGATTGGCTGATGTTTTATGATGCTGATGGTCAGCATAAACCAGAATATTTAAAAGATTTTTTACCATACACCCAAAATTTTGATTTGGTGTCTGGTGAAAGAATTGGCTATAAAGGACCCTGGATTCGTCAACCTGGTAAAAGATTTATCAATTGGCTAGTTAAATATTTATTTAAAATAAAAATTAATGATGTTAATTGTGGTTTTCGTTTAGTTAAAAAACATGAATTTTTAAGATTCAGCCATCTTTTTCCCGATGGTTTTTCTATTTCCACAACTACAGTCTTTGCTTTTTTAAAAGAAAAATTAAATATTAAATTTGTGCCTCTAACTATTAATAAACGGGCTGGCGGTAAAAGCATGGTTAAACCACGTCAGGCTTTTGTTTATTTAATGTTAATTTTTCGTTTAGTGATGCTTTTTTCTCCTTTGCGTATATTTTTACCGGTGAGCGGGTTTTTGTTTGGAGTGGGCTTGATCTATTTGATTTATGATTTAACTATGGTAAATATTTCAGAAGGCACTATTTTTATTTTAATTACTTCTATTTTAATATTTTTGTTTGGGTTGATTGCTGATCAAATTGCAGCTTTAAGAAGAGAAATTAGTTTAAAGAATTAATGTATGTGTGGAATTTTTGGTATAACAATTCACCAAGGTTGTAATATTTCCAATAAAAAAATTCGTCAATTAACTGACGAGTTGTTTAAATTATCAGAATCTCGCGGTAAAGAAGCTTCCGGAATTGCGTTAATGAGCGATAAAATTTATGTTTATAAAAAACCAATTAAAGCCAGAAAATTACTTAAAGAAAAAAAATATAAACAATTATTTACCTTAAAAAATATCAATTGTTTAATTGGACACACGCGATTAGCTACTAATGGTTTGGATTTGGCTGACAATACTAATAATCAACCAGTGGTTAAAGATAGTTTGGTGGGGGTGCATAACGGTATTGTCACCAATGTTGATTTGTTGTGGCAGAAATTTGGTGAATTAAATAGAATGTATGAAGTGGACACTGAAATAGTATTATTTTTATTAAAAAAATATCTGATAACCGGAGACAATCTTGAAACAGCCATTGATAAAGTTTTTTTAGAGGTGGAGGGCACGATTTCCACGGCTATTTTATTTGATTCGCTTCCCTATTTATTATTAACGACTAACACAGGTTCTATTTATATTTGTTTTGATAAAAGTAGAAAGATCATGGTTTTTGCCTCAGAAAAATATATTTTAGAACAAATAATTAAAAAAAATAGTTTTTTAGTTCGAGAAACTTTGGAGCAAATTAAACCTTATGAAAAAAGAATAATAAATTTAGATTTGCAAAACAAAAAAGATATTATTTTTAGAGGCGAATTAGAAATATCCGGGCAACCCTTTAATAACAAAAAAATAAGTCCTGATTTTAGTTTGTTAAAATATGATTTGAATGAACACCTTAAGAGGTGCTCAAAGTGTATTTTGCCAGAGTCTTTTCCAGGGATTGAATTTGATGGTGAAGGAGTTTGTAATTTTTGTAGAGATTATAAAAAAAACAGTGTTTTACCAGAAGAACTTATGAAACAAGAATTAGAAAAAAAAGTTGTGATTGGACGACAACCCAACTGTTTAATTGCTTTTAGTGGAGGAAGAGATAGTTCTTTTGCTTTGCATTATGTTAAAAATATTTTAAAATTGAATCCCGTAGTTTTTTCTTATGACTGGGGCATGGTAACTGACTTAGCCAGACGTAATCAGGCAAAACTTTGTGCTAAACTGGGTGTGGAACAGATAATTATTTCAGCCGATATTAAAAAGAAACGCGAGAATATTAGAAAAAATGTTTTAGCTTGGCTTAAAAAACCAGATTTAGGTGTAGTACCACTTTTTATGGCTGGTGATAAGCAATATTTTTATCATGCTTATAAACTTAAAAAGCAGATGAATTTGGATTTATTAATACTTGGCGAAAATCATTTAGAAAAAACAAATTTCAAAACCCTTTTTGCCAGTGTTAAACCTGGCAAAGAAAAAGGGTTATTTTATGGATTAAATTTTTTTAATCAATTGAAAATGATTGGTCATTATTTAAAACAATATATGATTAATCCAAGCTATTTAAATACATCTTTGATTGATACTATCGGGGCTTATATTTCTTGTTATATTTTTCCACATGATTATTTAAATTTATTTAACTATGTCAAATGGAATGAAAAGGAAATTAATCAAATTTTAAAAAATGAATATAATTGGGAACTCGCCCCTGATACAAATTCCACTTGGAGAATTGGAGATGGCACAGCGCCTTTTTATAATTATATTTACTACACTATGGCTGGTTTTACTGAAAATGATACTTTTCGTAGTAATCAAATTCGTGAAGGTTTGATAACACGCGCAGAGGCTTTGGAATTAGTAAAAGAGGAAAACAAACCACGTCCTAATGGATTACAATGGTATTGCGAAACAGTTGGTTTAGATTTTAATGAAACAATAAAAACAATAAATAACGCTCCTAAAACTTATTAAGATATATGAAAATATTACTTATCAATCCACCAATTTCTCATGTAATTGATCCAAGTTTGCCAGAGGTTCTTTTATCAGATGAAGATCCAATGCCACCACTTGGTTTAATGTATTTAGCTGGTTATTTAAAAAGAGAATCAAATTATGATGTTCAAATTTTAGATTGCCAGGTTGAAAAAATTAATTTAGAACAAATAAAAGATTATGTTGAAAAGGAAAATCCAGAAGTGGTTGGCATTACAACCATGACTTTTACGTTGTTGGATGTTTTAGAAACAATAAAAACAGTTAAATCGATCAAACCAAATGCAAAAATTGTTTTGGGTGGCCCGCACCCACACATTTTTCCAGAAGAGACAATAAATTTACCGGGAGTAGATTTTTGCGTACTTGGGGAGGGAGAAAAAGCATTTAAAGAGCTGATAGATAATTTAGACAATCCTAAAGAATGGCAGAATATAAGTAATTTGGTTTTTAAAAATGATGGAAATATAGTTAATGTCGGGATAAGAGATTTAATTCAAAACTTAGATGAGTTACCTTTCCCAGCCAGAGAATTGACACCTTATAAAAAATATTCATCAAGCATGGCTACAAAATTTCCTGTGACGACCATGTTTACTAGTCGGGGTTGTCCTTATAAATGTCTTTTTTGTGACAGGCCACATTTAGGTAAAAATTTTCGTGCCCGCTCTGCCAAGAGTGTGGTTAGCGAATTGGAAGAATGTGTTAAGTTGGGTATTAAAGAAATATTTATTTATGATGATACTTTTGCTGTAGACAGGCAAAGAGTGTTGGATATATGCAAATTAATTAAAGAAAAAAAAATAGATATTAGCTGGGATATAAGAACAAGGGTTAATACCGTTGACGAAGAAATTTTAGCAATTTTAAAAGATGCTGGTTGTCAAAGAATTCATTTTGGTGTAGAAGCTGGAACAGAAAAAATATTAAAAGTCTTGCGTAAGGGTATTACATTAGATATGGCAAAAAAGGCTTTTAAATTGGCTAGGAAAGCTGGTATACAAACTCTGGGGTATTTTATGATGGGTTCACCTACAGAAACTAAAGAGGATATTTTAAAAACCATTAAGATAGCAAAAAAAATGCAACCAGATTATGCTCATTTTACAATTACAACACCTTATCCTGCAACCGAGCTCTATTTAATGGGATTAGATCAAGGGATTATTAAAAATGATTATTGGAAAGAATTTGCCAAGAATCCAACCTGCGATTTTGAAGCCCAAGTTTGGGAGGAAAATCTAACTAAAGAAGAATTAGTCAAAATGTTACAAAGAGCTTATAGATCGTTTTATTTTAGACCCAATTATATATTAAGAAGATTATTAAAAATTAAATCGTTTAAAGAATTAATAACAAAATCTATAATGGCGTTAAAATTATTAAAAGTTTAAAAGTATTGTGAAAATTAAAATTAAAAAAAAAATAAAAAATATTTTACTCCCCATAATAGGTTGTTTAATTTTTTTATTTATTATTTTTTATTTAGTTGATGTAAAAATTCTTTTTAATATTTTTAAAAAAGTAAATTATTGGTACCTGGTGCCTGTATTTTTTTTGACTTTTTTATTATTAGGTTTTAAAGCTTGGCGTTGGAAAATGTTGATGAAAAAACAAGAAATAGAATATTCGTTTAAAAAATCTTTTTCATTCTATTCAGTGGCATCTTTTTTAAGTCTAGCAACCCCGGGTAAAATAGGAGAAATTGTTAAGATATTTTATTTACAAAACGATGGCCATTCTATCAATAAATCTTTAGTTACCATTATAATTGATAGAATTTTTGATTTTCTTTTCCTTATTTTTTTAATTTTAATTGGTTTTTTAATTTTTATTCAAATATTTTTTAGTGAAATCATTTATTTGTGCTTAATAATTTTAATTTGTGTTATCTTATTTTATTTCATTTTAAAAACAAAGATATATCTTAAATTAATTTATTTTTTTGTGCCACAAAAACATCACGAAAATATCTTTATACATTTACAGGATTTTAAAGATAACTTTAAAAAATATAATTATAAAAATTATTTATTAGGATTTGGAGCAACTTTTTTAGCCTGGTTGGTTTATTTAGTACAAATTTATTTTTTAAGTTTAGCTTTGGGACTGCGATTAAATATTTTTTATTTAATTCCGATGATTGCTGTGGCGAACGCAACTGATCTGTTGCCAATAAGTTTTAACGGTCTGGGAACGCGCGAAGCGGTATTCATTTTCTTTTTTGGCTTAATTAATCTCTCGCCAGAAAAAGCAACCGCTTTGGGTATTTTACAATTATTTACAGTTTTTTCTGCGGCAATTATTGGATTTTTTTATTGGATTTTTAATCCTATAAATTTTAAAACATTATCTAAAAAAGTTTAAAAATTGTTTTTTAACATTAGAAGGTTCTGGCTCTGATGCTGATATATCTTCTGATAAAATGGTTACATTTGTTGTTTTAATAATTTTTTCTGATAATTCTTTGTTATAACCAATAAGATAACGGACATTATATTGATCAAATACTGTCTGTAGTTTATTATCAACCAGTAGTTTCTCTAAAGTTTGATCTTTAAAAATAACCAAAGATTTGTTTGTCATGTAATTTAACTGATACGCCTCTTGCCTATCGTTAACCGCAATAACATCATTATCGGAAATATTGTTTTTGGTTTGAATTATTTTAGCGTAAGCTTCTATTTTTAGAACAATTGGATTACTATAGAGTCTGTTTAAAGTTAGATGACTGGTTTGAACAAAATTGTATACTATTAACAATAAAATAGTTGTTTCTAAGACGATTAATATTTTTTTCTTAATAAGAATATTTTGTTCAATCATTACAAATAGATTGTTAATACCCAAAGCAATCAAAAGACAAATGGGGAAAATAATATCCATAAGATGTGAACGACTCCCCAATACAATATAGGAAAGCATCAACGACATACCTAAAATCCAACCAATAAAAAAAAGTATTTTTTCTCTTTCTTGTTTCCATAAATAGAGCACACCACCGAGAAAAATGATAAAAATTAGCGGCCCGCCTGTTTGTTCTAAAGATAATATTTTAAAATTTTGTTTGAAAAATAAAAATGTTCCAATAAATAACCGTTCATAAATACTGGGAGTACGAATACCAACATTAGATAGGAGTTTAATTGGTTGTAATTGTTTTAAAGGATTAAAACTTTTTTCAATTTTAACATTAGCTAATATTTCATCTTTTTGAAAATAATAAGAATAAGGATCAGCAAAAAATTCACCATATATTTCAAAGTCCTTGCTCATGGTTGTCTCTTGAAGTTTGTCGTTTAAGTGCCCAAAATAGACATTGTTAAACAAATTTGGTAACCAAAAGACACCTAAAAGTACAATGAGAGCGCCAGTAAAATAGATTAATTCCCGACGTTTTTTAATGATAAATAAATAGATAATAAAGACTGGTATGAATAACAGAAAAACTTCTTTGGCCATAGCAGATAGAGCTAAAAAAACTCCAGAGCTAATTAAATAAATTTTTTCTTTCTTTTTTCCCAAACCAGTAAAATATAAAAAAATAAAAACAGAAAAAAACAAAGTTGCAAATTCATAGCTAATAAAATGGGATAAGGGCAAAGCCCATTGAACGGGTATAAAAATATACACCAATCCAAAAAATATGGATATTTTTTTATCAAATATTTTCTTAACTGTTAACATGAAAAAAATAAGAGATAGAGCATAAAGAAAGCAAGAAAGAAATAATAGTTTGTTGATATTTAATAATCTGAAATTTTTAAAAATTTGACTATAAATTATTGAGGTTAACTTGTTTCCTAAACTTGACTCCGTGGCTTCTTGATTAAGCAGGTTACTTGATAAAACAACTCCTATTTTGCTTTCCATACCGTAAAGATTGTTAGTAGCCAAATTTTTTGCCAAGATTAAATTGGCTGGCAAAGAATTGGCTGGATAACCTTTAAAAACGATTGGACTATACCAAACACCAATAGCTAAAATTAAAAAAAGTAAAAGCAAAACTGGAAATATGCTTTTTCTAAATAATTGATTTTCTTTTATTTTTTTGTTAAAATAAAACATATAAAATAAAAATTAATTTAAATTAAGGTATGAAAATTTTGCTTATTCGACCACCTTTTGCTGTAAAAAAATTTTATTTTCCAAGATTTATTAATGAATCTTTAGGTATTGAATCTTTGGCTGCTTTTATTGAACCATTTCATGAAGTGAAAATTTTAGATACGGTGGCCGAAGGGTGGAATAAATATTGGGAAAATGATGAATATCCGACTACGGTGTTTCAGGGTTTAAGCCTTAAAAAAATATTAAAAAAAATTAAAAATAGCCAGCCAGATATTATTGGTATTTCTTGGTTATTTTCTACACAAAACGAAAGTATAAATTTAATTATAAAGCTTATTAGACAATTAGACACACAAGTGACGATTGTTGTTGGCGGACCACATCCGTCGACCGATCCGGGGGCAATTTTAAAAGAAAATTCAGAAATTAATCTGGTTGTTTATGGGGAAGGAGAGATAACTTTGAAGGAACTAATGGATAACAAATGTCAAAATTTAGAAAAAATTGATGGTCTGGCTTTTAGAAAAAATGGATCAATTATTGTTAATAAACCAAGAAATTTTATAGAAAATCTCGACACACTTCCTTTGCCTAAAAGAAACTACTCTTCTCGTAATAATTATTCAAAACAAAATTTGTACAGGGCTTTCTATTTGCGTTTAAAAAAAATGTTTAATAATGAAAAAATAGTTCTTTTTTTAGCTGAAAAAATGAGTTCCCTGCCTTTTTTGCCATTTTTTTACTATTATTTACATAATCGCCATGGTAGGGAAAAATTGCCAGCAGCAGAAGTAATTACTTCTCGGGGATGTCCATACCACTGCACCTTTTGTGCAATTCACAATATTTGGGGACATCGTTGGCGAATGCGTTCTGCTGAAAGTGTGTTATTAGAAATTGATTATTTAGTTAAAAAGTGTGGTGCTAAACATATCAATTTTGTTGATGATAATTTTAATGCCTCCAAAGAAAGAGTCTTAAAAATTTGTCAGGGCATTGTTAAAAATAATTATAATATTACTTTTTCTTCATCATCTGGATCATATGTGCCGACTCTTGATGAAGAAATTCTGGAATGGCTTAAAAAATCTGGCATGAGTTATATTAGAATGAGTATTGAATCTGGTAATTCTGATATATTGCATAATGTTATTAAAAAAAATATTGATCTAAGTAAGGTTAAAGATATAGTTGCCGTGTGTAAAAAAATAGGAATTTTTACAGAAGGAGCTTTTATTTTTGGCATTCCAGGAGAAACTGTAAAAACTATGGAAGAAAGTTTAAGTTTTGCCAAGGAGGTTAACTTCGATAGAGTGATCAGATTTATTTTTCAACCATTTCCCCACACAGAACTTTATGATTTATGTGTTAAAAACAACTATCTTATGCCCGATTACGATCCAACTTTAACGTATGCTACTGGTAATAAGTGTTATGTTAAAACCGAGCAGCTTTCGCCAGAAGAAGTGCAAAAGATTGTCGGTCGTTCATTATAATATCTTACCTAAACAACCCACAACAGCGGTTGCAAATTGAAAAAAGACCATTTTTTTTAATATCTTCATGAAATTCTTTTAGTTTTTCACCCTGCCAAATTTTTTTTATAGATTCTTCATTTAAATTTCCAATAACATAATCTGGAAAATCCGCGCAAATCACCACATCACCATTATGACGAATATCAATTTCTCTTTCCAAAGCCCCACATTTTTTATAACCAAAACTGTTGCTGTGATCTAAATAGTAATTGGCCACATCTTTGGTTTTAATATTTGGGAAAAAAAGAATTGGTTTTTTATATTCTTTATTAACTCTAATTTTTTGGATTAAATTTTGCACCGACAAGGCAAAATTTTTTTCATAACTATTTAAAAAACCAGACCAACTTTTGGCTGCCAAATCAAAACTTTTTTGCATTCTTTTTTCATAAATTTCTCCAACTTTTGATGTGGTAAACCAACCTAATTGAATAATGCTCAAATCAATGGCAGAATTTTTTTCAATTTCCTTTAACAAACTCTCTATCTCTCCAATGTTAAGAGAATTAATAGTAATAATAGCTTTAATTAAGGGTTTGTAATTATATATCAATCTTTTTTCTTCGATCTTTTTTAATCCTTTAAGCACTTGTTTAAAAGTATCAGGCACTCCTACAGTTTTATTATGAATTTGCTCTGGACCAATTAAAGAAACATCCAAAGAATCAATTTTGTTTTTTACAATTTCTTCAGCATATCTTTCCAATAATACTCCATTAGTATTAATGGTACAAGTTAATTTTTTATTTTTTAAATAACTAATAAATTCCGCGAAATCCGGATGCAATGTTGGTTCCCCGCCCCAAATATAAATTTCTGACTTATATGGCGCAATTTCATTAATTAAAGTTTTTAATTTCTCTATTGGTAAATAGTTTTTAACTTCTTCTGTTTTAGAAACACCTGTTTTTCCCCACTGGCCACACATAAAACATCGTAAATTACAACCATAAAAAAGAAAAAAACGCACCAAACTAGGAAAGTTTTGCGACAAACCTATTTTTTTTTGCCACCAATGTTTAAATTTATTTTTGGTGATGGAATGGTGCTTAATTGATAAGCGTAATAATTTAAAGTATTGAATCCAAGACATAAAAGATATTTTTATATTTCTTATTTTTCCAACCAGACAAAAATTTTGTTATAAAAAGTATAACCCAAAAAAGTATCAGGGGTTTTGGTAAAATAGAAAGTATTTTTTACTTTGGAAAATTTGAAATTTTTGAGATGTTGCCTGATTTCTTCAGTGCTATAACGGTAAGCGTGTGTGCTATCTTTTTTTAATAGTCTTTTTTTACTCCAATCGCGATCAATTTTTAAAAATGCTTTACTGCCCGGTTTTAATACACGATATATTTCCTTAAAAAAAATATCTATTTCAATCGGCGAAAAATGTTCACCCACATGGCGGGAATAAATTTCATCGACTGAATTTTCTTTAAAAGGTAAATTTAAAGCAGAGGCAATAATATCGGCCTGACTTTGTGGATTAATATCAATACCGATAAAACCATCTTTTTTTTCTTTGCCACACCCAAGATCAAGTTTAATTTTATTTTCTGACATATTATTAAATATAATTATTTTTTTAATTTATTGGAATGTTTATTTTTTTAAGTTGATAACTAATATAACACAAAATGATTAAAACCGGAATGCCCAAACAAAGAGTAACGCTTATGATCATTCCAGTTAAACCGTAATTTTTAATTAACCAATAAAAAATTGGCGTACCAATGATTAAATTTAAAAAATTAACCACGACAGCCATTTTTACTTTGTTAATAGTTCTATAAAAAGTACCAATACCAACTGTCAAAGATGATATCAAGGCATAAGGCCAGAGCCAATAAATTAATTTTACACAAGGTAAATAATTAGCACCATAGACAAGCAAAACTAAAAATTTGGCTAGAATCAACATTGGAATAATAATAATTAAAACTATTAAAAAAGAATAAATGGTCGTTTTGAAAAAATGTTCTTTAAGAATTGAATAACCCATAACTTTTGATTTAGGTAGTTGTACCATTAATAATCTAGAAATAGGTTTTAAAAGAATTAAAGACAAACCAATATAGGCAAAGGCGATTTTAAAATAACTAATTTGTGTTGGACTAACTGTCATTCCTAAAAATATCATTGGTAAAGCGGCGCTTAAATTGGCTAAATTTTTATCAAAAGCAATAGTTAAACCAAATTTAATATATTTTTTAGTGGAAATATTTTTTAAACCATATAAAATTATTTTAAAACTTGGTAAAAGTTCAGTTCTTTTTAAAAGCACATGATAAATATAAAAAGAAAGAAAAACAAAAAATAAAACTGCTAACAAATTACCCCAGACAATTCCATAAAGTCCCAAACCAATTAAAACAAAAATTGTTGGTATAACAATACCAGCGGTTTTATTAATATTTTCTAAAATAGTTAAGTGTTTAATTTTTCTAGCGGCCTGTAAAATAATGGTTAGTAAACTGAAAATAAATTGAAAGCAAATGGTTAATATAACCACTCTTGCCCAGTGTCCAATTTGTTCGTTATGATATAAATGTTGGGCAAGTAACGGAGAAAAAATTAAAGCCAATAATCCAACGGTTAAAGTAGCAATTAAACTAAATTTTATAAAAAAAATAATAATATTCTTTATTTCTTCTTTATCACGTTTAGCCCAAGCTTCAGCTAACAGAGTAATGGTAGCATAATCTGCGCCCCAATTCATAAAAATCCCAAAAAGACCGGTTAAAGAAAAAATAAGCGCGTATTGACCATATTTTTCTGGGCCCAAAACGCGAGCAAAAATAACAGATGCCAAAAAAGACAAGCCGGTAGAAAATATTGTTCCGACTTGCAAAATAGCTGTGTCTTTAACAAAATTAGATTGAGACAATGACTTAATTTTTTTAATCATCTTAATCTAATTATAATAAAAATTTTAAAAAATTACAAGAAAAAACGGTTTATTGATTATAAATAAACCGTTTAAAAAAATTTATTATTGTTTTTGATTATAATAAGGTATAGCTCCTTTTTCTAGCCAAGTTAATAATTTTAATAAGCCCTGATTAACATTAATTTTTGGCTCCCAACTAAGTTCTTTTTTAAGTTTAGTATTATCGCTTACAAAATATGGCTGATCGCCAGGTCTTTCTGGGGCAAATATTAATTTAGGATTTTTACCTGTATATTTATTAATTTCATAAATTGCTTCAGACAAACTTCTAGAATTTTCTAATCCGCCACCCACATTATAAATTTTTCCTTGAACAATTTCTTTTGGTGCGCTAGCAATTTTATAATAAAGTTCTACTAAATCACTAATGTAAAGCAAATCTCTAACCTGTGAACCATCACCAAAAATTGTAATTTCTTTTTCTTGCAAAATTCTTAAAGCAAACCAAGCCAACCAACCCTGATCTTCAGTACCCCATTGCCGATGACCATAAATACATGATTGTCTTAAAACCGTTGTACATAAATCAAAAATTCGAGCATAATCTCTAATATATTGATCAGCTGTACCTTTTGAACAACCATATGGTGTATAAAAATCTAAAGGAGTTGATTCATCACATGGTTGATTTATTTGCAAATGACCGTAAACTTTGTTGGTAGAAGCAAAAACTAAACGTGGCTTTTTAACTGATTTTCTAATGGTTTCTAAAACATTAAATACGCCAGTTACATTAACCATAAAATCATGACGCGGATTCTCAACTGAATGAGTAACTGCTGTTTGTCCAGCTAACATATATATCACATCAAAATCCTCGGGATTAAAAATATCTTGCTCTAAAACGTCAGCCCTAATGGATTTGACACCCATTTTTTCTAACCACCTTAAATTTATTTCTGAACCAACTCTAGAAAGATTATCTAAAACTGTTACTTCTTCGCCTAATGAATTAAGATAAGTGGCTAAATTGCTGCCAATAAAACCACAACCGCCAATAACTAAATGTTTCATAAAAAAATATAATTTAAATTATTTATAATTATTTTATCTTAATATTATTTGCTTTTTATGTCAACTTGACGTTATTTTAAAATTATGTTATAAAATATAAAAACTTTCAAATTTAAAAAAAGGAGGTTATAAATGAACAAATCAGGTATTTTGCTTGACACAATTATTATAGAAAAAAATATAACTGAATTAGGTGATAATTTGATAAAAAAGTTTAGCCAAGATTTATTGTTAATAACTAAACCATCTATTAAGATATCAAGAGATAGACTGAGCGTTAGTACTTACAAATTATATCGTTCAAAACTAACGTCGGCTTGTGCTGATGCAGTAATTATCGAAAACGGTAAGGTTCCCATGATTCTTCGTGCTAAACCACCTTTTAAAAATTGTTGGTGGATTATGGGTGGAACAATTTTAACTCTCTACCCAGTTAAGCAATTTCTTCTATGGAAAGTAGCTAAAGAATGTGGTCTAACATCGTTGTCGATTGAACAATTTATAACGCAAAATAACTTGCGTGATGATTCGGATTCGTGTATGGATATAACCATTGTAACTTTAATTGGCGTCTATCGCACGATCGCAGAAGATACCGAGGCACTCGGCACATTATGTGACACCATCAACCTGTGCTATCTTGCCACCTATAACGGCCAGCAACCTCTGTACCACGATAGCGATCATACGGCAATAAGGTTGTTCGATCTTAAGGACTTAGTGCCCGGTGTCTGCGGACACTGGTATCCAGAAAGGGTTGCTAGGTTGGCACTGGAAGCCTATGGGCTTGCCAGAAAGTAAATAATATTCGTCAAAAAACGCCGATCTTTCTATCAGGTCGGCATTTTTATTTTGCAAAATTTCATAAACTATATTGTTTGTACTTTTCAATAAATTTATCAGTAATAATTGACCAGTCGTGCTCTTTGGCATATTGTCTGCCTGCTTCGCCCATCTGACGGCGCAAATCCTCGCTGTCTAATAATTTAATAATTTTATCAGCGATATCATTAATATTTCTATCGCGCGCGATTAAACCGGTTTTACCCTCAATAATAGCGTCACGAATACCACCCGCGTCGCTCGCAACAATCGGCTTGCCACAAGCACTAGCTTCGATATAAACAATGCCGAAACCTTCAAAACTTAAATTAACCACAATTGGTGTATGAACATAAATATCACAAAAATGAAACCACCGATTGACATCGTCCGCCTCAACTCGCCCCAAAAATTCAACCCTGTTTGCCAGACCCAAACTTTCCGCCATTTTTTGCCACGGTTCTAGCATTCGGCCGGTGCCAGCTAAAATATATTTTACACTCGAATGCTTGGCCACGACTTTTGGCAACGCCCGAATAACCAAATCCTGTCCTTTGCGTGGAATTAATCCACCAACTGTCAACAAAATTTTCTGTCCTTTGTATTTTTCTCGTAAATCTGAAATGTCTGGTGCTTTTTCAAAACGAGAAAAATTAACACCATTATGAATTATGGAAATGGGATAATTTTCACCAGCGTATTTGTTTATCATCTCTTTGGTAAATTGGCTCGGCACAATAATTTCTTTAGCTTGGCTATAAGACCACTTTAAAAACGGTCGGGCACTTTTAGTTAAAGGCAAAACCCCATAGGTTCCTTGCGCGCCCATAATAAAAGGCAATTTATTTTTTTTGGCCGAGCGGGCGGTAATAAATGAATGCGGAAATTCAAACAAACAATGAACTAAAGTAAAATCTTTTAAATTATAAGTTTTTAAATATTGCACAATCAGTTTCTTTTTAATCATTTCACCAAGTCCAGACACATAGGGTGGCATTACACATTTAATTGTAAAAGGAAATCCGACACATTTTTCACTGTTTGGTTTGCCGTCACGGTTATTAATCTGTGGTAAAAACAAAGTAAAATCGACTCCTTTTTTATAAAGCTCCACGCATAATTCATAAGTAATATTACCTGTTCCATAAGCACGATCAATGTCAAAAGAAAAAATTGCTATTTTCATATTTTTAATATATTTTTTATAAATTTTAAAAAATGCCCATAAAATTCTGGCTTTAAAAAATACCACCTGCCCAAGCTATATTTATATTTGTAATGCCAGCGATAAATTTTGGCTAAAAACGGACTTTGCACCACCCCCACCCGACCGGCATATTTATCTAAATCTTCCCAAGCCACCTCCTTGCCTTCTTGCTTTTTTAACATTTCATAAAGTGGCGTGCCAAGATATGGAATCGGCAAATTTGGTGCGCACATTGTTTTCAAATCATTTTCCGCCAAAAAATTTTCCGTTTCCGCAATGGTTTGTCTTGTCTCGCCCGGCAAATTTAAAATTGAATAAATCCCGACATTTATTTCATATTTTTTTAAGATTTCAAACGCTCTTTTCATTTCTTCAACTTTCACTTTTTTTTGCGCCAAATCCAAAACTTTTTGCGAACCCGTTTCAAAACCCAAATTAATTCGCACACAACCGGCATCTTTCATTTTCTTCACAATTTCTTCGTCTACATCCGGCGCCCGCGCATTGCAACCCCATTTAATTTCCAAATTTTCTTTCAAAATCAAATCACAAATTGTCGCTATCCTTTTTTTATCAATCAAAAACTCCCAATCCTGAAAATAAATTCCCTTAACACCAAATTTTTTTGTTAAATATTTTATTTCTTCAGCCACATTCTCAGGACTGCGTGTAATATAAAAATCGGGCATCATCACTTTCAAACAATAGGTACAATTAAAGGGGCACCCGCGGGAAGTTAGCATTAAAGAAAACGGTTCGGGAATATCGTTAAAAGTATAACGATATTTTTCCATCGGCAACAAATCATACGCCGGCATCGGCAGTTCGTCCAAATTTTTAATTCTTTTCGCGTCCGCGTTATTTTTTATTTCACCATTTTGAAGATATGAAATTCCCTTAATTTCGGAATAATCTTTTTCACCGACTGAAATTTTTTCCACCAAATCTTTTACAACCATCTCCGGTTCACCACGCACCACAAAATTAACTTTCGTTTCTTTCAACATTTTTTCCGGCATAATGGTGCCGTGCGCACCGGTCAAAATTACATACGGAATATCTAAAACATTAATTGTTTTAATTAAATTATTAATTAACAATTTAATATGTGAATGCGATGGCACTTCCCAGCGATCCAATGGCGTAGAAGTCAAAATCAAAATATCCGGCTGAAAATTTTTAATTTCGGCCACTGTTTGTCCCAAATCCAAATTTAGAGCGTTGGCATCCAAAAGTTTAACTTCGTGTTCTCCTCTAAACAAACTGGCCATATAGGCCAATTCCAACGGCTGTCTTTTGCGCGCAATTCCGTGCAATTCATCGGTAAAAAGCAATGGGTTTAAGATAAAAATTTTCATAAAAAAATTATCTGATAAAATTTAAAATTTTTTCTACTCTTTTCAGCCAACTATATTTTTTTGAGTCTTCCTTGGCTTGTGCTGAAATTTTTTGTGCCAATCCTGAGCACTCGGGGTCATCGGTCAAAACTTTCACAATTCCTCGTGCAAATTCTTCGGGTTTATCTGCTTCTACCAAAACAGCATTATCTTGATTTAAAATTTCTTTAATTGAAGGCAAATTTGAAGCCACGATCGGCTTTCCTGCAGCCAAATACTCAAACATTTTCATGGGTGAAGTATATTTTTCTGAACGATTCTCTTTACCAGAATTTGGCAAAATCAAACAATCAGCTACGGCCAAAAATTCTGGGATTTCTCTTGGCGGCCTTTGGCCCAAAAGCAAAATTTTTCCTTTCTCAATCAATTCCCTATTTTTATTTTTAAAATTTTTCAAATCAAAATCCGTTCCACCAATAAAAACAACAATTGCGTCATCATTCAAAAATTCCGCCGCCTCAGCCAAAGTTTGTGTTCCTTTCCAATCATAAAGATGCCCCGTATACATCACTATCTTTTTGTCCGCCGGCAAGTTAAACCTCGCCCTTAATTCATAATTCTTAATTCTTAATTCAAAATTTTTTAAATCCACCCCATCCGGCGCCACCATAATTTTATTTTCTTCCAAACCCAATTTTATCAAATCTTTTTTCAAACCTTCGGTAATTGCCACAATTCCAACACATTTGTGCCAAAATTTTAAGTAATGCTTGCCGTTTCGTGGCAAAGTGTGCGCTTCCCAAAAAACTTTTTTGGAAAAATTTAATAATATTGGCAAAAGATATTCATCGCGGGTATAAAAAATAAAATCTTTTTTGCTTTGTTTAAAAAATAAAAATAAAAACAAGGAAAGGCTAAAGAAAAAAATTTGCGCCTTGATAAAAATTCCATTTGGCAAAATCATAAGCCAATTTGGATCGTGACTTAAAATTCTCTTAATTTCAAAATTTTTTTTAACCCCATAATATTCAAAAACGTCTATGCCCTTAAAAGGCCTGTTTTTTCTGGTCGGCAAAATTAAATCTACACTCACGCCATTTTCGGCCAAAGCTTCACATGTTTTCATAATTTGCAGTCCATAAGCCTTTTCTGTAGGAATGCGAGAATTGGCAAAATATAAAATTTTCATAATTATTTAGTCAAAAAAATACAATAACCGCTGGTTTGTTTACTATTTATTTTTTTAAAAATTTTATCGAAAAAAGCGGCTATTATTATAAATAATTTATATTTACCTAAAGGAGAAATCTTTACCCAAGTTGACAAAGCGCCCCGGATATTAATCTTTTCTATATTAGAAAAATCCTTAAAAATAAATTCCACTGCATCCTCAGTAAATCTCCAATAATCTTTATAATAACCTTTCTCTGCGTGATAGTAATATAAAAAAGGTACCGTAACCAAACAAAAGCCCCCTGGTTTTAAAACCCTCTTAATTTCAGAAACTGCCTTAATCGGATTTTCCACATGTTCCAAGACCGCTAAACAAACAATAGCATCAACCGAACTATCCTCAAACGGCAAATTATGTATATCGCCAACTATATCGGGATTATAATCTGGCACTGGATCCAAAATTTTATAATCAACTTTTGCGGCGTATGGCTTTAACCAATCTCTCTCTTTATCATAACGATTTCCTTTTTCTGATGTAATTCTTAAACCACCGCCAATATCAATGACGGTCTTTTTTTCCAAAAATATCTTTTTAATTTTTTCTCTAAAAAAAATTTCCCAGTAAGTCATAAATTATTTTTTCTCAGCAACGATTATAAATTGATAAGTATATTTTAAAGGTAACACCATCCAAATCAGCTTAAAAAATAATCTCTTAAAAATTTTTAATGGATTAAAACTGTAAAACCAAGGTAAGCACCTAGTGGGCCACTTATCTTGTTTAATTTTAATAATTCTAAAACCAGCACTTTCAAAAAGACTAACCCATTCTTTTAACGATTTTAATTCTTCGCCAATATCACGTTGATGTGTTCCTTTTTTTTGGGTAAACCACCAAGCAAAATAATTTTTATTGGGTACTACCAAAAGATATTTAGCATTTTCTTTACCAACTCTTAACATTTCAAGCAAGCCTTTGTTAATATCAGAAAAATGTTCAATGCTACCCAAACAATAAATAAAATCAAAAAAATTATTTGCGAACGGCAATTCTTCTGCCAAACCCAAAAAAATTTCTGATTGCGGACTATTTTTTTGAGAAATTTTAACCGCTTCATTTGCAATATCTATGCCATAAGTTTTTAAACCATCATCTACCGCGGCTTTTAACAAAAAACCGGTCCCACAAGCAACATCTAAAATTTTTTGATCTGTTCCAAAAGGCTTTAAAAAATTTAAAAAAAACTGATACTCTTTAAAAGGTCTCATGGCGTTTGTCTGTTTTTTACTGTATAAATTATTGTAAAAAGAAATTAATTTATCATTCATATTTTAATTCTGTTGATAAAAATTTATATAATCTTTTGCTACTTTAACCCAATTGAAATTTTTGATCGAAAATTCCTTAGCCGTCTGACTCATTTTTTGGTAAATATCAGGATTATTTTTTAAAAATAAAATTTTCTCTTTTATTTCTTCTATCCCATGTTCTGGAACAACAAAACCGGTCACGCCATTTTGCATAGTTTCCGGAATACCACCGCTATTAGTACCAATTATGGGAACATTACTCAATTGCGCTTCAATTAAAACAATCCCCAAACCTTCAATATCGCCGGTATTATCATAATAGGAAGCAAGAATAAAAACATTAGATATTCTATAATATGATTCTACATCGCGAATCAAACCCACAATCTTAACTCTTTTTTCTAATTTTAATTCTTTAACTAAATTTTCTAAATTTTCTTTTTCTGGGCCTTGACCACCAATAATTAATTTTACTCTTTCATCCTCAATCATACTAATAGCTCTTATTACATCATCAACTCCCTTGCGAGCTACTAAATGACAAATAGTTAAAACAATAAAATCATCCCCAGTGAAACCAAGCTCGTTTTTAAGATTAAAATTTATTTTACTATTAAAATTACCAGTTACTCCAGGATAAATGGTTACAAAATTTTTAGCTGATATTTGATATTTTTCCAATGTTTTTTGAGTAGTAGAATTACTAAAACTAAAAACTTTGGTAGCTTGTTGCATTATAATTTTTTTAGCTAAACGAGTCTTTTTTGAACCAAGTTTGGTTAAAGTATCGGTGCCATAAATGGTAATAAAATATTTTTTTCTTAAAATTTTTGTCCAAATCATCACCCAAAAACCCACAGGAAACATATTGGTCGCATGAATAATATCAAAATCTCTATATTGCCAAAGATATTTTAAAATCATAAAGCCCATAGCCCAAAGACCAACCGTTCCGCGCTTAATTCTAATGATATGATATTTGTCATTAACTTTTTCCTCGCCAGCTTCAGAGACATTAAAAGCTATGACTTGCACTTTTTCTACTTGGTCGTTTTCGGATAAAGATTTTGTTAACTCATAAGAATAGGTCGCCACCCCACCCCTGTCTGGCAAGAAACCAGAATTAAAATTCAAAATTTTCATATTTTTTATTTTAATTATTTTAATAATTATTAATTTTTTACCTTAAAACTTTATCATCTTTTTAATTAATCGCCAAATCGGTAAAAAAAATTTAATAAATTTATTATATTTATAATCTCGAACATTTATGTCAGCACCAGATTTTACGCGATATTTTCCCATGGCCGTATTAAAGACTATCTCCGCTGTTTTTTCCGGCATCATCCCTTGAAAATGCCCCATACGAGTGGCTGTTAAACTAGGATTAAGCGTATAAATTTTTAGTTGAGGATATTCTCGAGCTAATGATTTTGTAAATCCCCGTACCCCGTATTTGCTGGCACAATAGATAGTTAAATCTTTCTTTGCTCCTTCTAATGCCAAAGCACTGGCAATATTTATAATAACCTCTTTAATAAAAGGCAAAAATTCCTTAGTTAGTTTAATTAATCCTTCTAAATTCACTCTTAACTGACTATTAATCATATTAAAAGACTGATTTTCTAGTAAAGCATTAAATTTGAGAGCCGCATTATTAATTAAATAATCTATTTGGCCATATTTTTCTTTAATTATCCAAGCTATTTTTTTGATATTTTCATCATCTTGTAAATCTAAAAAAAAGCCTTCAACTTCAGGAGCACCCATTTTTTTTAATTCAACACTTATTTGCTCATTATTATTTTGATCTTCAAAATAAGTATATAAAACAGTAATCTTGTTTTCAGCAAAATATTTGGCGGTGGCAAGTCCAATACCCATATTACCGCCAGTGATTAAAACTATTTTATTTAATAACATATTTATTTTTTTATTTGATTAACCAAATTAATAAAATCTTTAATTAAAACCTCAAAAGTATAATTTTTTTCAACTCTTTGTCTCGCCGCTTCACCCATCTTTTTTCTTTTCTCCTCATCATTAAAAATTTTAACTATGGCTTCGGCCATTAAAAAACTATTTTTACTTTCTACATTATAACCAGTAATTTCATGGAGATTAATTTCTGGTGTAGCCCCAGCTTTAAAACCAATAACTGGCACCCCACAAGCCATGGCTTCAATTGTTACTTGACCAAAAGTTTCCATCCAAATAGAACTCATTATAAAAACATCGGCGGCATTAAAATATTTTATTAAATCGTTGAATGGTTTTTTGCCAACCCATTGCACATTGTTTTCCAACAACAGGTCTTTAATCATTTTTAACATTCTTTCTTGTTCACCGCCAGCGCCAATAATAACCAACTGCAAATCACTAATTTTTTCTTTGGCAATTTTTAAAGCTTCTAATAAATAACCTAGACCCTTTTCGGCAAAATTTAACCGCCCAACAAAAAGTAAAATTTTATCACCCCGAAGACCAAGCTCTTGCCGTATTTTTTGTTTATCTTCCAAAGGATAGAATAATTCTGTTTCTATGGTCACTGGTTGAACAACAATTTTTTCTTTTTCTAAATTTAAAGCCAGTCCCTCGGAAGTGGCAATCTGGCTAACGAAAATAATTTGATCTAATTTTTTATAAATGGCTGTAGCAAATTTTCTTTGATTTTTTTTATCTAATAAATATTCCAAAATGATATTGGCCATTTTATCAAGGCCAGCTTTTTTTAGAATTTGATACCAGGGTCGTTTTTCATAAACCTCTTTAGCCGAACGATTAAGATGCCAAGCCCAAGCACCAATTTGACGAAATAAAACAGGCGCCGATAATTTTTCTTTAATTTGAGATATTGCATAACCGGTTTCTCTGGACTGCCAAACTAAAAAAATATCAGGTTTAATTTTTTGAGATATTTTTAAAACATTTTTTTTGGTTGCGTAGATGTAAATAGCGCGCCAAATTTTATTAATTGGAAAAGCCAAAAAACGATACCAAAATTTTGGCCAATAACGAATAATTTTGACTCCATTAACTTCTAAACTGCCTTTTTTAAACAAAGAAATCCAGGGGGCTACAACAACAACTTCGTGGCCTTCTTTAACCAAACGGCGGGTAAATTCGATAAACCAATGATAAGTGCCCAAATGTTCCCCAATTTCTTTTTCAGTGCCAAATTTATAGGCGATAATGCAAATTTTCATATTTTAAAACAACTTAATAATTTTTTGTGCGAGATTTTTTAAATTATGATTATCGACAATTTCTTGTCTGAGTTTCTTTTGCAAATTTCCTTTTTCTTCCTGCGATAAATTATATATTTCTAAAGTTTTATTTGCCAGTAAATCAATATTTTTTTCGGCTAAAAATAATTGAGCTGGCACGATATTTTTAAAAGCTACATTACTTGTTAAAACTATTTTTTCGCATGCCATAGCTTCCAGCACAGCTTTATCTACTGAACCAGTTTCTGATAAATTTAAAAATAAATCGCAGTTTTGATAATATGGCAAAACTTTTTCTGGCGACATTGGCCCAAGAAGTTGAATATTATTGGTTAATTTATTTTCAACAATATAATCTGCCAGTGAATCATAATATTTTTGTTGTTCTTTTAAAGCTGGTCCGCCAATGATTTGTAATTGAATTACATCTTTTAATTCTGGATTTTCATTTAAAATTTTTTCTATTGCTTTAATCATTAGGTCAATGTTTTTGCTAGGAGAAATGCGGCTAATAGAGAGAATAATAAAACTGGTAATTGGTAATTGGTAACTGGTAATTGGTTTAAATTTATTTACATTAATACCGTGACCAAAATAATTGATAGGTTTTTTTGTTTTTAATTGAAAACTTTCTGGATTGGTGGTTACATATTCATCCACAAACATATTAGCCATTTTTAACCAAGGTGAAACTGTTTTGTGAACATACCATTGAACTAATTTTTTATGATAAATTTTAGACCATGGTCCGGCCAAAACCGCATAATGTGGCACCATGTGAGAAAATATACCATTAACCTCTTTTATTTTTTTAGCCATTAGAAATTGAAAATTAGTAATTTGTTTTAATTTATTATAGCCTTTTTCTTTGCCTAGTGAGTAAACCTCAATATTTTTAGGCAGATCAGAAATATCGCCTTTTTCTTGACAAATTACAATCAATTTGCTTAAATGTTTAGAGAGTTCTAAAAGCCAACCAGAAACAAAACCAGTTCTTTCGTCATTTTTATCAACTTTACGAGTGGTAAAAAGTAAAATCATATCTTAATTATAGATGAATAATGCCTAAAACACAATTACAGGAGAGATTGAAAATGAAATGTGATCACTTGCCTAAAAATGGAGAAATACTAAAAATTAATGGCGCAAGGTATAAAGTAATTGGAGAATGCACAGGAACGTGTCAGATTAATTTAGCCAAGCACAGAAGGCACACCATTCACATTGTGTCTTTGTATAACTTGGATCATAATTACATGCTCCATCAGCAAGGTTTTTGCGAACAATGTTTAACAGGGCCTATTAATTTTGAATCGATCTCTTTGAGGTGCAAAGAATGTTCAGGACATTAAAAACAAAACCCCGACGACTTGTCGGGGTGTTTTTTTACCTTATTTTTTCTTTTTTAATGCCAAATTAGTTTCATACTCCTTAAGGGCAGTCCAACTGTGCAATTTAGCAAACTCTAAAATTCTTTCAAGTCTGTCTAAAAAAGACGGCCAAGATTCAATATGGTCAAGACGCATTTTTAATATAATATCGACTTTTTCTATCTACAACAGTTCCACAAGTCTTCTTTCTTCAGGATCATTAATACCTTCTAAAATTTCAGAACTCTCTTCTAGAAGCTCTTGGGCAGTCAACATAAATTACCCCCTGTTGTTTGTTGTGTTTATTTTAATACTCACTTTTTATTCTTCAGACTCCTGAAGTTTTCTACGGCTCTCTTCTCTTTCTTGATTATCTAGCAAACGTCTAACTCTAGAAAAAAAGCGGTCAAAACCTTCTTCATTGGCAGAAAAGAAGATTTCATCTTTCAATTCTGCTTTAAATGTAGCCAGTCTTGTTTGCTCTTTAATTGATACGATTTTCGCTGAATTCATTTTTTCCTCCTGTTTGATTGGTTTTAGGTTTTATCATTAACTATTTTAGACCACATTTCTTTAATTTTTTGCAAATTAACATTACCATCAAAATTTTGTTTAATATATTCTTTGGCTTGGGCGCCCATTTTTTCTGCCAAATCTGTATTATTTAACAGTTTTAAAATAGCTTCGGCCATAGCCTCGGCATCACCAATAGGTGTTAAAAAGCCCGTAACACCGTTCTCTACGATTTCTTTAGCTCCAGTTGTCATTGTGGCCACAACTGGTTTACCAGCTGCTCCTGCCTCAATTAAAACCTTGCCAAAACTTTCGGATAAAGATGGCAAAACCAAAATATTGCAGGCTGCCAAATAGTTGGGTAATTCATTGTGCGGAATTTGCCCAACAAATTTGACTCTATCTTCAATATTAAGTTGCTGGACTTTTGCGTTTAATTTTTTTTCTTCCACACCTTGACCGGCTATAACTAATTTTACCGATCCAATATATTGTTCGGCCACTTTTTTAAAAACATCCAAAAACCAAGATAAATTTTTCACTGCATCTAAGCGTCCGATAAATAATATAATTTTACCGGGAAAATTGTTTTCTATTTCTTTTTTAATCTGCGGATCAAATTGATTTATTTTTTGCCAATCAACTGCTACTGGAATGACCCAAACTTTTTCTGGATTTACTCCCATTTTTATTAATTTATTTTTTAAACTATTAGAAACCACTCTAAGACTATCAACTTTTTTTAATAAAATTTTATTAAAAAACAATAAAAAATAATTATGCCACAAAGATTGTAAACCAGCCTTGTTGTGCCAAAAATCACCGTGTAAAGTTAATAATAATTTGCTTTTAAATTTTTTCTTAAGCCACCAAGCGCTTAAGCCAGAAAAAAAATCTCCTATTATTAATTGGTAATAATTTTCTTTAAATAATTTTTTACCAATTTTATAGGCATCAAAGAAAAAATTATAACGAGTTAGGGAATTAGTAGAATATACGAAAACATTATTTGATAATTTTTGTTTTTCATAATGCACCTTAGAAAACACAACGATATCTAGTTGTTCACAAAACTCGCCATATTTTTTATGACGCTCAATTACATCGCCCATGGGATTTTTTCCAAGTAGGCCTTTGTCAATGGAAAGCATTAGGATTTTCATAGACTTGACATTTTATTAAATATTTGCTAATTTAATCTTAATTGATTATAAATTCTAAAAACTCTTAAAACTCACAGCAGGAGTGAAAAATGAAAATTAATCAAATCTTAGAAAAAGCTAGTTTCTACTACGCTGTAGCATTTATTTCCGCGGTCATTGATATTTTTTTAGCAATAAATATTGTTAAAATACCACAACATGGTATCAAAACAACCTTTTTTGTTTCCTTGGTAGGGTTTCTTTCTGCGGTAGCCAATTTTTATTCAATTGATATACATAAAAAATGTGATGAGTCAACAGCCCTTCTTATGGTTTTCAGTTTTTTAATCTGGTTTTGTTGTGGTTTTCATGTCTTTGTAAACGCACCTGGAAATTTCTTTTTATTTTATCTTTTTTTGGTAATATTTTTTTGTCTTTACTTGTCACAAAAACTATTAAAGAACATCCTGAAGATTCCAAATCGTCGAACTAATTTTTTTAATGCCCACCACGGTGGGCTTTTTTATTTTAAGTTTTATTGTCGCCTTTTTGCCCTCTTTAAAGGTAGAAATCTAATAATACCCAATTTACCCACTAACAAATTTTTTCGCGAGTTTAAATTCAATTGGCCAAGCAAAAAATTTTAATTTCCAACGTAATTGACACAGAAGCACAAAACCAAGTTTAAGATTTTTTTTAGCTTTAACGCTCGAGCCCATAGCACTGCTAATGGAATGAGCACCAAAACGTACATAAGCTTCCATGGATTCCACAAAATCTTTATCTTTGTCTTCAACCCAAGGAAAGTTTTTAACAGATAAATAATTTAATTGATTTTCAATTAGATGTGTCCAGTCGTCTAAATTTTTTGGCGCCTGCCAGCCAGCTTGCAAACATTCTTCATATAATTCTGAACCCGGATATGGCCGAAAAGCTTGCGGACCCAAAATTTGAATCTTAGGACTTAATTTTAGCAAATCATCAATTAATTTTAAAGTAGCGTGCATGTCGCTTCTGGTTTCGCCTGGCAAACCAATCATAAAAGAATATTGCGGAATAATATTATGGCGCAAAGCCATTTTAGCAGAATTTAAAATTTCTTCTGGATCAACATCTTTTTTAATTTTTTTCAAAATTCTAGGACAACCAGATTCAGCTCCAAAAGATAATAAATAACAACCCGAAGTCTTCATTTGTTTTAATAAATTATCATCAATCATGTCATTATTTAAATAATTAGCTCTAATAGTTGTTTCCCAAGGCATAACAAGATTTCTCTCAATCATGCCAGAAATTATTTTTTTAGCGCGTTCAATATCCACAAAAAAATTTTCATCCCAAAAACGAATTTTTTTATTTTGAAATTCTGGTCTATTTTTAATTATTTCTAAATCATGCAAAACTTGTTCTGCACTTTTGGCGCGCCAGTGATTTTTTAAAATGGCATTAATACAAAATGTGCAACGGTGTGGACAACCTCGGGAAGTTAGTGAGGGAATTAAATAGAGATGATTAAGAATTTCTTCTGGTACCAAATTCCAATTAAATTCCGGCAGTTCTTCTCTTTTAAGAAGGGGCTGATGGGGGTTGATTTTAATTTCGCTATTTTCTGTTTTATAGGCTAAGCCTGAAATTTCCTCAAATGGTTTATTTTGGATTAAATCTAAACAAACTTTTTCTCCTTCACCAAAACAAACCAAATCCACAAGTGGATGCTCAATAGTTTCTTTAACAAAAAAAGTTGGGTGCGAACCGCCCCAAAGAATTTTAGCCTGCGAATTTATTTTTCTTATTAATTGACTAATTTTTAAAGCTTCACTAATTTGCATGGTCATAACTGATAGACCAATTAAATTATATTCTTTAGCGCGATTAGAAATTAAATTTAAAAAATCTTTCTGGCGTACAGCATCAATAATTTCAACACCAACTCCATTGCTTTTTAAAAAACTGGCAATTGACAAAAGACCAACGGAAACAGAGCTGTCGTAATTTTCTTTGGGAATGTTGAAAGGTGGGTTAATTAAAAGTATTTTCATGATTTATTTATTTTTTTATTACATCTATTGTTTTAGTGATCATTTTATCTAAATTAAATTGTTGAACTTTTTGTTGGGCGTTTTGAGCCAATTCCTTGGCTAAAATTTTATCTATTAACAATTTGACCAACGATTTTAATAAATCATTTTTATTACCATATTTCACCAAGATTCCAGTTTTATTATTTTCAATTAATTCTGGATTACCTCCACAATTGCTGGCGATAATTGGCACATCAGCTGCCATAACTTCTAACAAAGTATTAGACATGCCTTCGTATTGAGAATTTAAAATAAAAACATCGGCGATTTTATAATATTCAAAAATATGTTCTTGAGCAATAATACCTAAAAAACGAACATCATCTAAAACACCAGATTGCTCGGCTATTTTTTCTAAATTTTCTTTTTCCGGACCAAGACCCATAATTAAAAAATTTAAAGGACCAATCTGTTTTTTAAGTTCTGGTAAAATTTCAATGATTTGATCTACACCCTTCCAAGAAGTTAAGCGACAGGAAGTCAAAATAATTTTTTCATTATTGGAGGAATATTTTGGTTTAAATTCTTTTGTTTTCTCTTCAACTCTCTTTATGTGGGTGGGGATTTCTACACTGTTATAGATAACAAAAATTTTATTATTTAAAACACCGATCTCTTCGGCTATTTTTTTGTTAAACTCGCAATCAACAATAATTTTATCAGCAAATAATAAAATTTTTTGGCGACGCGATTTTATTTTTTCAATATCAGAATTATAAACAGTTTTTTGAAAAGTTAACAAATCATCTTGAAGCAAATTTTTAGCACGAGCATTTTCCCAAGCGCTGTCACCAGTAAAGCGAAGGATATATTTTTTATTAAATATTTTTTTTAAAAGATAAGAAAAATAACCGACACTGTATGTATCGGCGGCATAAATTAAATCTGCTTTTTTGGATAAACGCCAAAGTTTTAAAAAATAAAAAATTTTACTTAATCCAAGAGGCAAATTTTTATTAACCCGATAAATATCCAATTCATTATCTAAATTATGTCTAGAAACCTGACTATAAGTAATAATTTTTATTTTAAATCCACGCTCAACCAAACTCTTGGCTAGAGATTGGAGCATAGTGGCTGGACCGCCAATATCGGGAGGAAAAATGCCCGTAGCAATTAAGACTGTCATATACTAGAAAAAAATTATTTAAAAGTAAATTTTTTATTAGCTATAAAATTCCACACCAAAACAATGGCCGCGGCAAGAGTTTTGGCAAAAATATACCACACGCCAGCTAATTCTACCAATAAATATAGTAAAGTATTATTAATTAAAAGACCAATAACAGCGATAATAACAAAAAAAATAAATTGCCGAGTAATATTTTTGTCAGTGGATTGAAAAGTGATAAATCTTTGAAAAAGATAGTTAAAAATGGCGGCCAGAATAAAAGACATTGTGGCAGAAAACAAATACCAAACGTGCAGGTATTCGGTCAAAAGATACAAACCTAAAATATCAATAATAAAAGCCAATCCGCCACCAACACAATAAATAAAAAATTGCCGAATTTTTTCTGTAAGGTGCTGCCAAAATAATTTTAAAAATAGATCGCCGATTTTTTGAAACATACAAAATAAAATTAAAAATTAAAAATTAGGGAAACAAAAATATTTTTCATTTTTTTAGTCACAATTTCCCAAGTATATTTTTCTTCAACCATCTTTTTGGCATTAGCCACTACTCGTTCAACTTCATCTTTATTTTTTTCATCTAAAATATAATTTATTTTTTCGGCAATACTTTGTGGATTTTTTACTTCACAAAACCATCCCGTCTCCCCTGCTTTCAAAAAATCTGGAATACCGCCAACTGGTGTGGCAATAACTGGAATTCCAGCGGCCATAGCTTGAATAAAAACATTACCAAAACCTTCTGTTAATGACGGCCGCACAAAAACATCTGCCTCGGCATAATATTTTTGAATATTATCATAAGGAATTAAACCCAAAAATTCAACTCTGTCTTGCAAGTTTAAATTAACAACCAGTTTTTGTAAATATTCTCTCAGTGGTCCATCAGCTAAAATTAATAATTTAATTTTAATATTAATTAGAATCATGGCTTTAATTAAATATTCCACACCATTTTTTTCCACCAATCGAGAGTCTGTCAAAATTACTTTGTCTTTTTTATCAAGCAAATTTTTTTCAAGATACTTAAATTTTTCTAAATCTACTCCGTTGGGTATCACTTCTATTGGTCCTTTGTAACCATATTTAAGAGCTCTCTTGGCTAAAAAATTACTAATAGCTTGAATGCAATCAGCCGAATGATAAATGGCTTTATAAAGCGGGCGCATGTACCAAGTTTTTTTCCAAATATTAAAAACAGAATCGCCTTCTTGCAAAGTTAATAAAAATTTAACTTGAGGAAATTTTTTCTTAAAAAATAAAGCAGCTAGACCGGCTTGATTGGCCATGATGGACCAGATAATATAGTTGTTCGCTCCAGTCTCCTGACTGGAGCGATAGTGCATTGCGTCTCCAGTCAAGAGACTGGAGACAACATAAGGATCCCGTCCGCCGGTTGGCGGATCGTCGGGATGACAAAAGAGAGAGCATGCTTTTTTGTATGCCAAAAATGGAAAAAATATTTTAGCAAATTTTCCTCTGCCAACTCGATAAATTTTTATATTATTAATTTGTTCTTCGGCTTTTTGTTGTCCATCTAAATTACAAGTAATCATGTCAAATTCAAATTCCGGTAAACGTGTAATAATTTCTTTTACCGCGACTTCCGCACCACCAATAAATGGAAAATAAGCTAAAGAAAAAATTAAAATTTTGGGTTTTTCCTGCTTGAGTTGCATATTTTCTATTTTAGCTCTTTTTGCTCAAAATGGCAATTTGTTATATAATATAAAATATGATTAAAATTCTCTATCTTGTCACTCAAAGTGAATTTGGTGGCGCCCAAAAATATATTATTGATTTGGCAGAAAATTTACCTGCTAATAAATATATTATAGAAATTGCGGTCGGAGAAAAAAAAGAACACCCCGTTGTTGATTGGCTAGAAAGTTTGTCTCAAAAGGGTTTTAAAGTTTGGCGACTTAAACATGTTGTCAGAGAAATAAATCTCTGGCATGATTTTTTATCAGGCTTAGAAATTTATCGGCTACTTGAAAAATCTCAACCAGATATTATTCATTTAAATTCCAGTAAAATTGGCTCGACCGGCGCAGTTATGGGCTGGCTTTATAAAAAGATAAGTGGTAAAAAAGTCAAAATAATTTATACTGTTCATGGTTTTGTGTTTAACGAACCAATATCTCTTGGTAGAAAATTATTTTACCAATGGTCTGAAAGAATATCTGGACATTTTAAAGATAAAATCATTTGTGTTTCCGAATTAGATAAAATCACTGGTTTAAATCACAAAATAGCTCCCCATCATAAATTTATTACTATTCACAACGGTATTGATTTAACTAAATTAAATTTTTTAGAAAAATCTGAAGCTAGAAAAACATTAATTACCAATTACAGATTACCTGCCTCGCCGGCAGGCAGGCAAATTAGGGATTACTCACCACTTATTGGCACTATTGCCAATTTATATGCCACCAAAGGTCTAATTTACTTAATTCGAGCAGCCAAAATTTTAAAAGAAAAAAATCCACAAGTTATTTTTATAGTTATTGGTGAAGGTGGACAAAGAAAAAACCTAGAACGTGAAATTAAGCAATTAAATTTAGAGAATGTTTTTTTTCTTGTTGGTAATATTGATAAAGCTTATGAACTTTTAAAAGCTTTTGATATTTTTTGTTTGCCCTCTGTTAAAGAAGGTTTTTCCTATTCTGTTATGGAAGCCATGGCTGCTGGATTACCTGTTGTGGCCACCTCTGTTGGAGGCATGTTAGAAATTGTTGAACAAGATGCTAATGGTCTAATAGTTAACAAAGAAAAACCCAGAGAAATTACTAGGGCTTTAGAAAAAATTTTGGATGATCCAAAATTGGCAGAAAAATTCAGCCACAATAATTTGGAAAAAATAAAAAATTTTAGCTTGGAAAAAATGCTGAGAGAGACGGAAAAAGTCTACCAGGAATAAAAAATATTAAATACAAAAGCCACTCTGTTGAGTGGCTTTTCAAGACGAAGATTACACAGCATCTTCATTTTTTTGCCAAGGAATAGCTGCGACTTCAGGAGTCCCCATCCCAAGGCTACTTAGAAGATTCAGGATTTGAAACTCCGGGCCAGTGATTTTAGCCCGTTTAACAACGAGATCTTTTTGATCATCATACTTTTCCCAAGCTCTGGTGATAATTGCAGTGGTCTTATGAACCGTATCATCTACGATCCATACCGCTGCAGCATCAGAAACCGTCAGTGTTTGCAGCCCGTTGACTACCAGATGAAACCAGTGGTAGTCAGGACCGTGTTTACTTACTGACAACACCTCTCTTGCTTTCACTTTTGACATAATCCCTCCCTAGGAGTTAGATTTATTGCTCATTGCATTTACTGTAACAATGTATATCTTTTTTGATATTTCCATTATAGCAGAGAGAGAGATTTGTCAAGCAAAAGTTATGTATAGCAAAATATTTTAGCTAAAGTTAGACATAAAAAGCCACTCTGCTGAGTGGCTTTTTTAGTGAAAAAATTTTTTCCGTTTGTGTTTTGGCTATTTTAAACCTCCAAAACATAATACCAAAAATCATAATCAAAAAAATAATGCAACAAACAACCAAAATTAATAAATAATATGCTATATAAAACATATTAACCTCCATGTTATATTCACGGGATCCCAGCTCTGTGTGCCTGATTCATGGCGAGACCGGCGGGGATGACAAACAAAGGACTATTTCTTCATGACCACTTCGGCCATTTCAACAAGGCGACATGAATAACCCCATTCATTATCATACCAAGCTAAAATTTTTAAATAATCTTCACCCAACATCATGGTGGATTCTAAATCCACAACTACAGAAGCTGGATTACCAATAATATCACTAGAAACCAATGGCTCATTACTAACTGTTAAAATATTTTTCATTTTAGCAGCGAGAGAAGCTTTTTTAAGGGCTTTATTAACACTATCAACGGTAGCTTTCTTTTTTAAAACATAAGTAATGTCTGAAATAGAACCGCAAATTGTAGGCACCCGCAAAGCCACGCCGTCAAATTTACCTTTTAATTCTGGCAAAACTTCTGTCACCGCAATAGCCGCGCCAGTAGAAGTTGGTATAATATTGTAAGCAGCGCTACGAGCACGACGCAAATCTTTATGTGGACCATCAACCAAATTTTGATCTGCAGTATAGGAATGAATAGTATTTAGAAAAGCTTTTTTTATACCAAAATTATCTAAAATAACTTTAGTCACTGGGGCAATACAATTGGTGGTGCAAGATGCATTGGAAATAACACTCTCGCCTTTATATTTATCTTCATTAACACCGATTAAATAGGTTGGTGCTTTGGGCGTGCCTTTTGACGGAGCTGATAAAATAACTTTTTTAGCACCAGCCTTAATATGACCAGAAGCCACACTATCTTTAACAAATTTTCCAGTGCATTCTAAAACCACGTCCACTTGCAAATCTTGCCAAGATAATTGTTCTAAATCTTTTATGGAAAAAGAGGGATATTTAACTTGGTCAACATAAATATTGTCCTCATCACTTTTAATCTCGTGATTATAAACACCATAGACAGAATCATATTTTAATAAATGGGCCAAAGTGGCATTATCTGTTAGATCATTAATAGCCACCACTTGAAACTTGAGGTTTTCCAAAGCGATTTTAAAAGCGGCTCGGCCAATACGACCAAAACCATTAATAGCTAGGCGGATGGGTTTTTTTGTAGGCATATAATTATAATTTTTAATTTTTAATAAAAATAAACCATGACATTCAAAATTCAAAATTAATAATTAAGAATTGTTTATATTATACCATTATACAAGTTAGCTGTAAAATGTTAAAATTGGAATAGTAAATAACGCCTATCGGCAAAGCATAACCACCTCAACGTTGATTCAAAGCTCTACTTTGAACCTTAATGCCTCAAAGTAATAAACGAGTTTTACTGAAGGAACAAAATGGTTCAAGGCCACCGCAGATGCGGGGCAGGCAGAGCCATTAAACCAACAAACACGATAAGATAATTTTATGATAGCACAAATTATTCCACTTTTAAAATTACCAGCCAGTTTGGATTTTTTTTCCTATACCGTGCCTTTAGAATTGGAAAATGTAATTTCTTTGGGCCAAATTGTAGCTATAGATTTTGGGCATAAAAAAATTAATGGTTTAATAATTGGTTTAGAAAATAAAAAACCAATTTATCATTTTAAATTAAAAAAAATTATAAAAATTATTACTCTATTACCAATTATTAATGCCAAACAAATTGAATTAATAAAATTTATAGCTCAATCAACCGGCAGCTCTTTAACTGGCTTAGCCAAAACATTAGTACCGAATCTACCTAAAAAAAATTCAAAATACGCCAGCACCTGCCTGCTGGCGAGGCAGGGAAATCAGAAAAAAAATATAAAAATTAAAAACAATAAAAAGAAAGCACAATTATTATGGTATCGGGATATTTCAGAAGTAGAAAATTTAATTAAAGAAAAAATAAAATTGGCTTTAAAAAATAAAGAACAAATTTTAATTTTAATACCAGAAATTTCTTTAATTAAAAAAATAATAATCAATTGTTCTGTAAAAGAAAAAGATGTGGCTATTGTTCATAGTCAAATTAAAAAATCAGATTATTTCCAGACTTGGCAAAATGTTTTAAATAATAAAAATAAAATTATTATCGGGACAAAAATTGCTGTTTTTTTACCGTTTGTTAATTTAAAACATCTTATAATTTTAAACGCCGAGAGTTGGAATCACAAACAATCTGAAGCAAATCCAAGATTTGACGCCAGAGATGTGGCAGAATGGCTAGCGGAAAATTTTGGAGCGGAATTAGTTTTGACTACGACAGCACCAAATTTAGAAACTTACAATTTGGCTGTCATTCCAGCGAAAGCTGGAATCCAGAAAAAAAAATTTGCAAATAAAATAAAATTTCTGGGTTCTCGCTTCCGCGAGGATGACAAAAAAGGTGGCAACATTGGGCCAAAGGCAGTTGTCAGCATAGTCAATTTAAAAAATGAAAGACAGGGTGGCAATTATAATCCCATTTCTGATAAATTATTAGCAAATATAAAAGAAAAACTAAATAATAAGCAGAAAATATTTTTGTTTCATAATCGTATTGGTTTTGCTAAATTAGTCAATTGTCAAGATTGTGAATATGTTTTTAAATGTCCAAAATGTGCTAATAATTTGGCTTATGAAAATAAAAAAAAGCAATTGGTTTGTTCTTGGTGTAAATACCATGAAGACATGTCACCATTTTGTCCAAAATGTTCCGGGATTAATATAAATTTTAAGGGCGCGGGTACACAAAAAGTTAAAAGTGAATTACAAAAACTTTTGCCAGAAGCCAAGATTTTAGAGTTGGATAAGTTGGAACACAAAACAACAGCTGATTACCAGATAATTATTGGCACCAGATTTGTTATTAATAAAATAGATTTAAAGGAATTTGCTTTGATTGCTTTTATTAATTTTGATCAATTGTTAAATATTGGTGATTTTCGAGCCGAGGAAAAGGCTTATCAGCTGTTTTATAATATTTTTTCGGCTCATAATAACGCTGATTTTGTTTTACAAACTAATATACCAGAAAATTTAGTCATCCAAAGTATTAAAGAAAATAAGCCAGAAATATTTTATAATTCTGAATTGCAAACTAGACAAGACTTTAATTATCCACCATTTTCGCAATTGGTTAAATTTATAGCCACTGATAAAAAAGAATTATTAGTAAAAAATTCTTTAAAAAAAATATCGGAATTTATTAAAAATATTGATGAAAAAATAGAACTTCTTGGACCATTGCCAGATACTCATCAAAACAAAAACTTTAAATTTAATTTGATTGCCAAAATTCCATTAGATATTACTTTGGATAAAATTTTGAATAATCTGCCAAAAAATGTTATGCTAGATATAAATCCTGAGAAAATAAATTAATTTTTTTAGTTTATCCCGAGCGACTTTTTTGGTCGTTATGAGCCGAGGGATCCCGTGTTCTGCATAAAAAATACATTAATTACAAATCACTTTTAATTCTAAATGAGATCCCTCGACTAATCGCTCGGGATAAACTACGGACATGTTAAAAATAATCACTCACCCCAATCCAATTTTGAGAAAAAAATCTCGTGAAATAAAACATGAAGAGATTTTGCGTGCAGATTTTAAAAAATTGGTCAAAGATATGGCCAAAACCATGTTAGAAAAAGATGGCGTGGGTTTGGCCGCGCCACAGGTTGGCAAAAACATCCGCTTAATTGTGGTTAATTCTGAAGATGGGGTGATGGCTTTTATTAATCCTAAAATTTTAAAAAAATCTTGGCGTAAAAAAATTGGCGAAGAAGGTTGTTTGTCTTTGCCAGATATTTTTATGTTGGTTAAAAGACATTATGGAGTGGAAGTAGAATTTTTAAATTTAGAAGCAAAAAAGCAAAAAATAAAAGCCAAGGATTTACTGGCTAGGGTTTTTCAACACGAAATTGATCATTTAGACGGAGTGCTTTTTATTGATAAAGCCGAGAGGTGAAGTTGTATATAATTAAATAATCTTGTCAAGAAAAGATTTCATTTCATTTTTAAATCTTTTTTTATTAAACTGTTCGGCGTGAAGTTTAATTTGTTGGCTATTAAATTTTTCTGGTTGAAAATGAATAATGGTATTAGCCAAACTTTCCCAGGTTTGGTGATTAAAAAAAACTCCAGTCTCCCCTGCTTTAATTGTTTCTTTTGCCCCGCCTTTATTATAGGCAATGACTGGTCGACCAGAAGCTAAAGATTCAATCATAGTTATACCAAAATCTTCTTCACCGGGATTTAGAAAAGCAAGAGCTTCGCTATAAAGGCGAATTTTTTCGTTTTCAGAAACTTCACCCAAAAATTCAATATTATTTTTAGCAATAGATTTTAAATAAGCATATTCTGATCCTAGGCCAAAAATTTTTAAAGGTATGTTTAACTTATTAAAAGCTTTGACAGCTAAGTCGTATCTTTTGTAAGGCACAAGCCTACCGCCAATTAAATAATAATTTTTAGGCTCGGCAATAAAATATTTTTCAGTATCTACTGGTGGAAAAATTATGGCGGAATCTTGATTATAATATTTTTTTATTCTATCGGCTACGGTTTTGGAATTAGCTAAAAAATAATCTACTCTTTGAGCTGCATTATAATCCCAACTGCGTAATTGTGATAAATAAAATGGCAATATTTTTTTAATAAATTTAGGATAGCGCAAATCGCCAATATATTCATGCCACTCTGACCATAAAAATCTCGTCGGCGTATGACAATAACAAATATGTTTAGCTTCAGGTTTTACCAAAACTCCTTTAGCAAAAGAAGAGCTTGAAGAAATAATTAAATCATATTCTCTTAAATCTAAAGATTCAATAGCCGTGGACATTAAGGGCAACATCCACTGATATCTGGTTTCTATTTGAGGAAATCTTTGCAAAAAACTGGAAACAATTTCTTTTTTTTGATAATATCTTTCTTTATTTTTAACATCATAAAACAACACAAAGGTTGGACTTTCTGGAAATATTTCTTGCAAGGCGCGCAGAACTCTTTCTTGTCCGCCTTCTTGAACAAGCATGTCGTTGATGAGAGCGACTTTCATAAAGTAGTGTTAAAAAGTGTCAGAATATTAAGATTATTGTTGTGGAAAACTTATTTTATCTTAGCAAGAGAGTAAACAAAAGGCAAAAAAACGGTATTTAAAACCGTTTTTTTAACACTAATTTTAATTTTATTTAGCACCCTTACGCAAAAAAACAATCAAAGGGGTTTTTATTAAAATAACTAAATCTAACCACATTGACCAATTTTCAATATAAAACGTATCCAAGCGAACTTCTTCTTCAAATTCTAAATCTGAACGACCAGAAACTTGCGCCATACCTGTAATACCTGGTTTAATATTTAATAATTTTTGATGATGTGTTTTATATTGTTTAACTTCACCTGGTTCGTGTGGCCTTGGGCCAACCAAACTCATACTGCCATTAAAAGCATTGTAAAATTGGGGCAATTCATCCAAACTCCATTTACGAATAAATTTACCAACTCGAGTTACTCGCGGATCATTTTCCATTTTAAATAAAGGACCGTCTTCTCTTTCGTTTTTATCTAATAATTTTTTCTTAATTTTATCTGCATTAACAATCATGGATCTAAATTTCCAGATTTTAATTTCACGACCATTGGCACCAATTCTTTTAGCCCCATAAAATACTGACCCCCTGGAATCTATTTTTATCAATAAAGCTAAAATCAAAAAAACTGGTGAAAAAATAATTAACAAAAAAACAGACAAAATTATATCAAATAATCTTTTTAAAATTTTACCCCAACCATCTAAAGACGTACGCTTAACTTCCACTAATGGTATGCCCGCTAAAGTATAAATATCAAATTTTAAACTTTGAGTGGCAAAAAAATCCGCCACATATTTAAAAATCAGATGATGTTCATTGGCAAAATCTAATAAGGCCACATTTTCTTTGCGACTCAAGTTAGAATCTGTCTGCCAAATTTCTTCAAAACCTTTAGTTTTAAAAAGAGATACGATTTTTTCTTGATTATTATTATAATTTTCTAAACGAGCAACTATTTGATAACCAAGTTTTTTATTACGATAAATTTCTTGGGCAATATCTTCTGACGAATTATCCGCTCCAATTAAAATTATACGATTGATGCCCAATCCTTGACCGTATAATAGTCTTTGAATACCCCTAATAATTAAACGCACAAAAACCACATATACGATGGCCAAAACCCAAGCGAAAAGCAAAATAAAACGCGAATTAAAAAGTTCGCGAGAAAAAAAAGCGCCGACAATTACCGTCAACATGGCTGTGGAACAAGCTAAAAATATTTTACCTATTTCATCAAACAAACTTTTGGAACCAGAAATTCTATATAATCCAGCAATGCTAAAAATTATTATCCAACCCAAAGCTATGGGCCAAACATAGTTAAAATATTGATTAAACTGCAAATTAAAAGCTACCGGACGAATCTCTTTAACCCAATCAACATAACGCAAACTATAGGCCGTCAAAGCCGCCAAGATTGTCATCACATAATCTAGAGGGACTAAAATTGCTGAAAATATAAGGTCTGATTTCTTCATATTAAATTTTATTTGTCCAAGGCGGGATCATAAGCCGGATTCTGTTTTATTCGAATATTGCTAATAAAAGCGAATATTACGAATAAATACGACTATCTATCTAAGCTCCCCATAGGGATTGCATTAGGTAAGGTTTGCCACGCACCAATGTCACCATTGGGCGAGAATTGTAGCTGATTAAAATCAACACCAATTCACTTTTCACCTTTGATCCCGCAAATGCGGGACTATTATTGTCTCTGTGGCACTGTCTCGAGGTTTTGAATTTGTCCTTAAAAAATAACACGATCGTGATTTATTTTTTTAGTAATTCTTATGCCTGGTCGCATTTCGCGACTACCATTTTTTATAATGTCCGGACTTTCCTCCCCAATATTGCTTGCGCTCATCGGGGCAGCCGTTCACCCGCCTTGAACGATTTTTATTATACCAAAAAGAAAAGATTTTGTCAAAAAAACATTTTTTTAATTCTTAAACAAAAAACTATTCTTTCTTTTTGTCCCATTTATCAATACCTAACATTTTAACCCCGAAATAAACCACAAAAGCTATAACCAAAAAATCAATAATCACAGCAATCAAATCACCATACAAAATACTTATGGAACCAACTTTCCAGACAGCATTTTTTAATCCGCCGGCAGTTCCAAGAATAATGCCCAGAATTGGATTGATAATGTCGGTGACCAATGAAGAAACCACTTTAGAAACTGCGCCACCAAGTATAAAACCAACAGCCAAACCCACGACTCCTTGTTCTCTAATAAAATTTATAAAGCCTTTCATAAGTTTTGTAGTTAATCAATAATTTTATTGATTAAAATTAATTATATTTTTATTTTATATTTACTATTATTGGTAAATCAACTGATGCTTGCATTTTCTTTTCTATAATTATATCATCTTTTTTATAATTATTAATTAAAGCAACTGCCGAATCTATGCCGTTGCGATAAATATAAGCATTTTGATAAGCATCTGACAAATTTATAATCTCCAGTTTTTTTTTCGATTCATTATTTTTTAAAACATTATTTATAAGAAAATTTATTTCCTTAGTTTTTTCATTAGCTATTAACCATGGCTGCATTTGATAATAACTTATACTTATTAAACATATTAAATATAAAATATATAAAGTTTTAAAAATCTTATTATTTTTCATAATCAAAAATAAATAACCCAATAAAAACACAAACCAAACGTTGCTTAAATAATAAAGGCGGGAATGAATATTGATTTTAGATAATGGGTTGATTAAATTCCAGGCTAACGCCGATCCAATATAAATAAGTATAAATAAAATAAAAATATTTTTTAAGATTTGTTTTTTATTAATATCTTTTTTTGTAAAAAATAAAATTATAAAATATAAAATTAAAATAAAAATTAAAATTGCAGCTGAATATTTTAACCATCCTGGCACCAGTAGCCAATTAAAAAAGTTAACAACATAAACTATTGGTAATTTTATAAATGAAACTAAACCTATTAAGCTAAATTGAGTATGTAAAGATTGACCCCCAAGATCAGTATAGCCACCCAACTGACCCAGATATAAAAAGCGAGCAAAAAAATATATTAAATCTAAAATTACAAAACTAATAATAAGTAGCCAATGAGGTTTTCTTTTTAACAATAAATCTATGAAAAAAGTAATTATGGGTATTAATAAAGCAAACTCTTTAGCTAAAAGTGACAAAATAACAAAAAAATACATAAAAATAATTTTATGTTTTGTAGCACCGTCTCGACAATAAAAAATTATGGACAATAATAAAAAAATAATAGCTGGCAAAGTGTTCCAACTGCTACACAACCAACAAACCACTTCCATGTTTAAGGGAAAGAGTAAAAATAAAAAAGCACTTATTAAACTGCTTTTTTTATCTTTAAAAATTATATGAAATAAAAAACCAACTAAAAAAGCAACTATTATATGCATAATAATTGCCATTAAATGTATAAAATAAGGATTATTAAGAAATGGTTTCCATACAAGAATAACCAAAAAACTTTCTAGTGGTCTAAAATTACCAATGCCGTTACCATCAATATCTGTTTGATAAAAATATTTAAGAGCATCTTGTGGGGCGTTGTTTTTAGCTAAATAAGCATAGCCCCAATCGTCTGATAAAAAATCAATTTGCAGGGTTGGTAAATATATTAAAATTCCAACCACCAATAATATAATAAAAGAAAAAACAAAAAAGTGTTTATCTAAATATTTTTTTATTTGTAAAAATTTTTTTTTAAAATCAATTTTCATAATATTTTGGGCACCCACAAAGGGCGCCCCTACAATACAAACACTCTATGCCCAATTATAGGGATTATTTAAAATATAATTACGAATATCAAATAAAGATCTTTCTGATCTAATAATGTGTTCAAAATAATTACGTTGCCATAATATTGCTATTGGCACGCGTCCATTTGGTTACACCGATTTTATAGTCGCGAACAATAGCGCCAATGGTTTTTGATGTTCCATTTGCTCGTAGGAGCGAATTATTCGCCCTTACCATGTTGATGATTATGTTCGTGATTGACAGATTGATTTTGTTTTTGTTGTTCTTGCATCCTTTCGTAAGCCATAAAATCAAAAACAGAACGCCAGAGGCATAAAAACAAGGCACAATATTTTTGCAAATATTCCGAGCTTAAAGAATTTATTTTTAAAGCAATAGGGCCAAAAGTTAAATTTTGAAAAAGAAAAACAGCCAAAGAAAGCGGCGCTTTAAGTTTGGGATACAAATCTTTAGCTAAATCAAATTTTGTTAAATCAATATCTTTTAACTCCGCGTGCTCGATAACATTGCCCAAAATCACATAAAACATTTGTTCGGAAGTTTTTTGATAATCTTTAGTAGATAAACTGGCTAAAACCTGTTCGTTAAATTTTTTCATGGTTTCTAATTTTTTATCATCTAAACCCTGTTTAGCCTTTTCTTCCGCGGATTTTTCCTGATCTATTTTTAATTTTTCATCAAAACTTTTGATCAATAATTCATATTGGACAAAAGCGTCTTTTTTTAAAAAAAATTCAGCATAATCCCATGTGCGCAGATATTCATGATTAATTTCTCGTTGCAGTTTAAAATATTCCTTAAAATCCAAAGCCTCGTTTAAACTGGCGATTTGCTGATTGATTTTTTCTTGAATGTCCATAAAGTAAAATTAATTTTATTTTTTCTAAGTTAGATGTTATCATATTTTATATGACTATGACAAGCCGTTTAAAACATTTAATTATAATAATTACCGTTTTTTTGATAATCATTTTATTAGTAAATCCGCAGGGCAATTTTCCTTTGAATGATGATTGGGTGCATGGGCACACGGTTCAAAGTCTGCTTTATGAACATAAATTGGATTTTTATGAATTTACTGGGCCAATTTTAATTGCTCAAACATTTTATGGATTTATTATAAGTTTAATAACCGGTTTTTCTTATAATTTTTTAAGATTATCAAGTCTATTTTTTTCTATTTTAAGCGTAATTATTTTATATTTAATTTTAGAAAAAAATAAAGTTGATAAAAAAATAAATCTTTTTGCCTGTTTAATGTTTTTATTTAATCCAATTTTAATTAACACCTCTTTTACTTTTTTAACTGACGTGCCTTTTTTATTTTTTTACTTATTCGCCCTTTGGCAATTTGAAAAATATTTTGATAAGTCTAGAGAATTAAATTTAGGATTAGGTTTTTTATCCACGCTTATTGCTTTTTTTATTAGACAAAATGGAATTTTACTTTTAGGCTCTTTATGCTTATTTTTTCTTTTATCTTATAAAAAAATCAAATTTAAAAAAGATTTTTTAATTCTTACTTTTGTAACCTCTCTTTTGATAGTTATTGGATATATATTATTTAAAAATTATATTAATATTAGCGAAGGGCAAACCCATCTTTTAGAAAAAAATTTACTAGAAAATATTGGGCGTTGGCTTTTTTATTCTATTCAATACCTAGGTTTATTTTCTTTGCCCCTGCTTATAATTTACCAAAAAAAACTTTTTGCAAAGAAAAAAATATTTTTATTTTTATTATTTTTTATTATATTGTTTGGTTTAAACAAAACTATCGGCGCAAATTTTCCCTATATTCAAAATATTATTAATGATTACGGACTGGGACCAAATACAGAAGTCCTGATGGGCATACCAGCTATTGTTTTTACAGCAACATTAAAAATTATAGTTAATTTGGGCGCTTCTTTAGGCGGAGCGCTTTTGTTATTGTTTTTTATTTTAAACTTTAAAAAAATATGGTCTAATATTTTTCTAAAATTTATTTTTATAAACTTTATTTTGCAGTTAATGCTAATTTTGGTTTTTATAAGTTTTGATCGTTATTATTTATTATTATTGCCTTTAATTTTTATTTTGATAACTGCCACCGAGCCAGAAATGTTTGTAACAAAAAAAAATTTTATATTACCAATAATTTTTTTATTATTTTTTGCTTTTTTCTCTATTACCCTAGAAAGAAATTATATGGATTGGAATAGAATCAGAAGTTATTTTTATCAGGAAACAGCAAAAAATAAATTATATTATCAAATAGATGGTGGTTATGAACTTAATGGACAATACACGTATGAGGTAATGAAAAATATACCAATTTTAATTGATTTAAGCAGACCGTGGTATATTAATCGTTTATTTCCTAAAAATACTATGGAATATGTGATTTCTTTTTCAGAATTATCAAATTATAAAACAATTGCCGAAGAGGAATATTATAATTATTTTTTATTTAAAAAAGTAAAAATTTATTTATTACAGAAAATCTATAAATAAAAATTATTTTTTATAAAAATAAAAACTAGCCGTATCACCTTGCCCTTTTAGATTCAATTCTTTTGACTGGATTTTAAATTTTTTAATTTGAGATTTTGTAAAAATAGATTTTTTAGGATTCTCTGCGTAAGATTGAAAACTTCTTAAAGGAATATTTCTTAAATATTGCTCACTACCCCAAAATTGAAAATCCCAAGATTCAAAAACAACATCCATTGAATCAAAGTTGCCCACATTTGCTAGTATTTCCATACTTTTAAATGAAGGAATAAAAACATGTCTTGGTGCATCGAGTTGCACCCAATTTACTCCGTAATGTTGCCAAGCATAAGAAGAAACCACAGGAACTCTAATTAAAAGACGTCCGCCATTATTTAATAAATTGAATAGTTTTTTAATTACTATTTGAGGATCTAACATGTGCTCAAAACTATGATTTAAAATGATAAAATCAAATTTTTCATTTAACCCAAAAACATCTTCTTTAAATATCTTGATTTGTTTATTATAATAAAAAATGTCTTTTTCAATATATGCGTCTACGCCAGTTAAATTTGCAAAGCCAGCTCTTTTTAAACCGACAAGCAGGTGGCCAATGCCACAACCCACGTCTAAAATTTTGGCTTGAGAATTTAATTTTATTTTTTTAAACCAGTGAAAAAAATCCGGTATACCAAAAAAAATTATTAAAAACATACCCAAAATATTATTTTTTTCAAAAATATAATATTTGGCCATTTGTCGCCTTAAAAAAGAGATTAAAAAATCAAATTTAGAAATTATATTATGAAATGAATAATAATTAACTGGATAATATTTACTAAGATCTGTTAGAGGTTCTTTAATTTGTAAACAACCACATTTTTGGCACTCAAGATATATAAACTTTTCTTCCATTCCAAACATCATCTCTGGCACCAAATATGATTTGTCGCCAATTTCCTGATTACAAATTTTACATTTTTTGATTTCCATAATTTTTCTATATTCTTGGCAATGCACTAACCCAATTTATTTTTAATGATATAAAACTATAAAATATAACTGTGCCTAAAATAAAAAGCCAAATAAATTTTATTTTTTTATTTTGTAAAAAATTATTAATGTTTTTATAACTTAAGAAAAAAAACCAAGGAAAAGCCGAGATAATAAAGATAAGTTTTAAAGTCCCCCTTTCAATAAAAGGATTTTTGAGCACATTAAAAATTAAAGCCAAAAAAGAAGCACTAATAAACAAATTTAAAAATAAATTTACATCTGGTATAAATTTATTTTTAAAAGAGTTTTTAATCTCAAGTGCATAACCAAATAACACAACCAGAAGCATTAAAAAACCGTTTTTAAGGGCTATTTTAGCCCAATTAAAGGTTTTAAAGCTCAAATACCGTCCGTTACCTGTTTTGACCTGTTTTTGGACATTGTTTAAGTCTACATTGCCTCCAATATTATCATAATCTATAAAAGTTTGACTAAAAATAATGGACCAAAAAGAATTTCTGCCAGTTTGCCAGAAAGGATTATTAAAAATATGCGTATCAAAATTAAACCAAAATTTATTGGTGATATCTTTTGTTTGCGGTATTTCCTGCTCTTGCAAAAGTTCGTAATTATTAATTGTGAAAATGCCACCCAAGTTTTTCGCTCGATAAATTTGCCAAGGCAGGTTGATGATAAAAACTAGACCGATAAAAAGTAATAAATATTTATAATAAATTTTTGTTTTAAAATAAATTGTTTGATATAAAAACCAAATAATGAAGCAAAAAATAAAAATTATGGCAGAAAGTTTAGTTAAAAGTGCTAAGCTAGATAAAAAAGCCACCAAAATTATTTTTTGATAATTCCAACCAGTTTTATCAAATTTAACAATAAAATAAAAACATAAAATTATTAACCAATATAAAAATAATTCGTTGGTTAAGTAATTATTAATTAAAATTAAAGGCGTAAAAAAACCTGTGGTTAAAAGAGTTAATAATTTAAGACTTTTGTTTTCCGTTAATAAAGAAAGGGTTTTATAAAAAATAAATAAAAAAATCACATCTAAAAATGCAGTCAAAATTTGTAAAGATTTAATCATCAAAATAAAATTATTACTGTTGGTAATAAATTTATAAATAAAACCAAAAACTGCAAAGACAAAATAATATAAAGGTTCGTGCCAGGCTAAATAATTTTCTGTAAATGTTGGTAACCTGTATTTATCTTCTATAGAATCAATATATTCCATGTGCTTAGCACCATCATAGCCCCAGTAAGAATTATAATTTAGGACATTATTAAAACGAAAAAATATGATTATTAAAAAAAATAAAATTAAAAAAATCTTATAAATATTATTTTTTATAAATTTAATTAACATAAAAAATTAAATTCTTGTCAATCTTAATTTAAAAATTATTTTATAGCTTTGCCAATTAAATACATTTTTAAGAAATTCAAAAATCTACTAGCAATTATTTTTTCCCAAAAAATAGCTACTCCAACCAAAGGCTTACAAAAACCCAAATATTCTGGATTACCAGCTCTTTTTATCTGCATGGTGGTAAAGTTTGCTTGTTTTAATAAAGAGACTAACTTGGATTTGGTATTAATTTTATAAAAAGTTTTATAAGCCTTCTCTGGATTTTTTAAAATATATTTTCTTAAAATTTTATGAATAAAATATGGCGAAATTTTGCTAAAAAACATTATTGGATTAAACAAATTTGGTGTTAAAAATATCAAAACTCCATCTTTTTTAAGCACCCGCCTAATTTCTTTGAAAACTTCCAAAGGATTTTTTAAATGTTCCAACACAAAAATTGCCACCACAATATCTATTGTATTATCTTCTAAAGAAATTTGTTCTAAATTGGCCACTATTTTTTGATCTACATTTTGATTTTTTTCTAAACTTTCACTGTCTATATCTAAGCCAATAATTGAGCTAACCCTGCCTTGATATTTACTCATTATATCACCACCCTCGCCACACCCCGCATCTACGATAAGAGAATTTTGCTCTAAATGACCGCTTAAAAAATCTACAAAATAATCTCCACCAGTTTTAAAATTGGGATATAGTTTAGACAATTTATTTTTAACATATTGACGTTGTTCTTGATTATTTTTAAAAAAAATAGACATAATTTATTTCTTCAATCTCAATCTTAAAATTGTTTTAAAAAATTCTAAAATATCTTTTTTGTTTAATTTGGACTGTCCCACTTTTCTATCTTGAAAAACCACAGGGACTTCTTTAATTTTAAAATTATTTTTTTCAACGTGAAAAAGCATTTCCTCTTGAAAAGCATAACCATTAGATTTAATTTGATCTAAATTTATTTTTTCTAAAACTTCACGTTTATAACAACGAAATCCAGCCGTCACATCATGTGTTTTTAAACCTAAAATCAACCGAGCAAAAAACATTGCGCCATTGGAATAAAAATGGCGTAAAAAATTCCAGCCTATTATTTTGCCATTTTTTATTTTACGCGAGCCAATTACTAAATCAGCATGACTCACGGCTTCAATCAGGTGTGGCAAGTCTTTGGGATCATGAGAAAAATCCGCATCCATTTCAAAAATTAAATCAGCGCCATTGGCAAGCGCTTTTTTAAATCCCATAATATAAGCCGAACCTAAACCGAATTTACCAATGCGATGCAAAACTTCAATAGGAAAATTTTCGGCTAACTTTTCTGCTAATTTACCAGTATCATCTGGCGAATTATCATCAACAACTAAAATTTTGTAATCGAAATTTTTTAAATTTTCAGCAATGGCTGGAATTAAATTAGCCAGGTTTTCCTTTTCATTATAGGTCGGAATAATAATATAAACTAACATAAAATCATATATAACATTTTAACATATTAGCATAAAAATTGTGCTCTTGCCTTTTATCAAACAATATTTTATTTAGTTAACCAACCCTCACTTTGACGCACAAGCAATTCCTCGGCACGGTTCGGTTCGGCCATAATTTCTTTAACCACTCTTTCCATCCTCATGCTTTGCGAGCCTTTAACTAAAATTAAATCGCCTTGAACAATTTCATTTTGCAAAAATTTACCAGCCTCAAAAGCTGTGTCAAAAACCAAAACATGCTCTCTGGCTAAACCATTTATTTCAGCCACTTCAGCTGTTTTTTTAGAACTTTGGCCAACGGCAATTAAAATATCAATTTTATATTCTTTAACCCACTCGCCCACTTCCGCATGGGCAGTTTCGGAATAATTACCCAACTCCAACATATCTCCTAAAACAGCAAAACGTCTGGATGCACAAGCAACTCTAGACAAAACTTCTAAAGCCACTTTAACTGCTTTAGGAGAAGAATTATAAGTATCATCTATAATTTGGGTCTGTTTAATACCAGCTAAAAATTGCAATCTACCAGCCGGGAATTTAAAATCAATTAATTTTTTAATTATATTTTCTAAAGACATTTGATAAATCAGACCAACTGTAATAGCTGCCATTAGAGAACCTATTTGAGTTAAAGCCAAAACATTTTTAAAATGAGCTTCAGCAGTTTCTTGACCATAATTAATAGTACAATAGATGCCGCTACCATCATCTTCATATCTAATATTTGTCGCCCTAACTAGAGCATTTTCACCTAAACCATAAGTTAAAACTTGGGCCTCAGTTTTATTTTTCATAGCTAAGACCAAATTGTCATCAGCGTTTAAAATAGCCTGAGCGTCTTTATTTAATTTAGTAATTAAAGTTTGTTTTTCTTTAATGATATTTTCCAAAGAACCAAAAAATTCCATATGAGCTGGTCCAATAGCTGTAATAATGGCTAGATTAGGTTGAGCTAATTTAACTAAATATTCAATATCCCCAGGATGATCAGCAGCCATTTCTAAAATTAATATCTTCGGATATTTTTTATCTTTACAAATAATTTTTTTTAAAGCTTTTAAAATCACCGTTAACCACTTCAAAATATTTTTACCACCACTCTTAGCTTTGATAATTGTTAAAGGTACACCAAATTCTGTATTATAATTTTTAATGTTAGTCGCTACCGAAAAATTATCTTTAAGTACCAAATAAACTGCTTCCTTAACAGAAGTTTTACCAACTGAACCAGTTATGGCAATTATTTGTGGCTGATATATTTTTAATATTTTTTTAGCTAATAAATAAAGTATTTTCTGAATATTTTTTTTCATAATTAAGCAACCGGCCTCACGGTATTAGTTTGACATATTTTTTGATAAGCATAAAAACTTTCTTTGGGTTTTCGAGTCTTTTTTTTCCGATCAACTGCCACTAAACCAAATTTTGGTCCAAAACTCTTATCCCACTCAAAATTATCTAAAAGCGACCAATAAAAATATCCTCGTACATCCACACCCGCTTGAATAGCATGATGAATTTCAGCCAAATGATTACTAATAAATTTAGCTCGCTGGTCTTCATCTTCAGTGGCAATGCCATTTTCTGTGATATAAATTGGTAAATTAAAATCTTTAAAATCCATCAAGACATCAAAAATTCCATGAGAGTACACCACCCACCCCATGTCACTAAGTTCACTTTCATCTTCATGCACTTCATCAACTGCGGGTATTAAACTGCCTTCATTTTTTTTAAGTCTAACCCTAAAATAATAATTAACACCCAAAAAATCGTGAGATTTTTTTGTTAAATCATAAAACGAATGATTAACAATTCTATCAGCGGCATGCACAAAAAATAATTCCCAAAAATTATGCTTGCGATAAGAAGCAAAAGACATCACGTTCATAGAAAAACCAACTTGAGTTTTATGTCCTTTTTTATCTAAAATTTTATGAATATTTTTATAAACTTTTTTATGCGCTCTGGCCATATTAAAATAAACCCAACCAGCTAATTTAATATCTTTTTTTTGTGGTGGCCAAAACCCTGACATATAACTCATGTCCATATAAATTTCTGGTTCATTAATAGTAATCCAAAAATCTACTAGATGTCCTAAATTTTTAGCCACAAAAGTTGCGTATCGATTAAAATAAAAAGGTGATTTAAAATTAGTCCAACCACCCTTATCAGCTAACCATGAGGGCAAAGTAAAATGATTTAAGGTTAACATGACTTTAATTTTTTTATTTTTTAAAGATTCTAAAACTTGTCGGTAATGTTCTAATTCTGCTAAATTCAATTTACCTTCTTCGGCCTCTATTCTAGCCCATTCGATTGATAATCTATGAGCATTATTGCCCAATTCTTCAATTAATTTAAAATCTTCTTCAAAGCGACTATAGTGATCACAAGCAAGTCCTGATGGTTCAAATTTTTTGTTACGGAATTTTTTTTCTTTAACATCTAAAATTTTACCGACATTTTTTTGTTCCCATTGCCACCAATCAGAATTAATATTATTACCTTCCACTTGGTGAGCAGCCGTGGCTGTACCCCATAAAAAACCATCTGGCATCTTTAAAACTTTGTTACTTTTAAGCATAAATATTATATTATTATTTATATGATATTTAAATCACGCCCTATCTGTTCTATAAAATGAAATTTAATAAAAATCATAACTAAAGCCAATAAAATTACAAACAAACTGTGTAAAATTATTGGTTTATGTTGAATTTCCACTCTGACAATAATTGTCAACAACAAATTAATTAAAATAAAGGCCAAGAAAACTATAAAAAATCTTTCGGAATAATAAATTAATTTAGTCATCCAGCCTTGATTATTAACGGCTTCTAATCGCACTTCTTTTTGTGAGGCTTCTTCGCCCAAAGTGGGCTGGCCAGTTATTTGTTCTACAGGATTCGGTTCTGAAGTCGGCACAAAAGATTCACCAGCTACTTTAGTATAAGTTTTACCAAACATTTGCACCACAATAGTTGTTTCCATACCATTAATTTGTCCAACCGCTACTCCAATGCCAATATCTTCAAAATTTTTTGACAAAATATTTTCCCTATGACTTGGAGAATTCATCCAGGCCCCAAGAGCATCTTCGGCTTCAATAAAATTCATGGCCAAATTCTCTCCAGCATATGTATAATTATATTTAACCTCATTAAACCAAAACCAGGGTTTAATTCCTGCAGGTGATGTGTGAGCAAAATAATTATTTTGCAACATGTCTTGCGCTTTTTTATCAGCTGCCAAATTCAAAACAGAATTATGTTCTAAAGCCGGCAAACCATTTTTTATTCTTTCTTGATTGGTTAATTCGACTATCCTATTAATGGTAATGGTGGAAAATTCCGCTGGACTTGGATAACTTAAAAGAAGAATAAAAGCGACTAAAATTTTCACGCTTATCAAAATACTAGAATAAATGGCCAAACTTTTATGTCTTAAAGAATGTGGCTTATAACCATTATCTTCGTGAGGCAAGAACCATTGATAAATTTTATTTTTTTTATTAACCATAAAAAATTATTTTAGTTCGACACCTAAAGTTTTTTCTACTGAAGATTCAGAATTTTTATCTAAATATGTCAAATTAATTTTATCACCCACTCGATATTCTTGAATTAAATTAGAAAAATTATTATTAACATTAAGCAAATCATCACCTACTTTCAAAATGATCGTGCCTTTAGTTATGGATGTTTTAAGTAAGGGAGAATTATTTTTTACATTAACAACCAAAACCCCTGTGGGTGTTTCTTGATTAAGATTAGCCGCTAAATCTATGTATTCCAAACCTAAAAAAGCTGGAATGTATTTTTTAAGCGTTAATAACATGTTAAAATGTTTTTTAAGATAACTAGCCGGTAACACATAATCAACTTCACCGTTATTTAATAAAATTCCTACTACTTCTTTTTTATAATTAACTACAGGCGCACCAACAAATATATTTTCATTTTTCTTGCTTGCCAATTCAAAATATAAATAATTTTTTTCAGTTTCTCGAATATATTCTTTATCTAAAACTAAGCGTGCATCAGCGATTCTACTAGTGATAGTTTTACTATTAATACCATTGACTCCGGTTATTAAAATAACTCTATCGCCTTGGTTCACATTGTTAAATTCTGCTAAAGACATAACCGGCAAATTATTAGCTTCGATTTTCAAATAGGCCACCTCCCAAGTCTCATCAATTTTAATATCTAAAACTTGATAAATTTTGCTATTTTGATCAATAACCACGTAACTATTTTTAGTATTTAAGAGACTTTTGGCCGTAACTATCCAGCCGTCGCTAGTCATAATCATACCACTGCCTACAAAATTTGCATTTTGATAATATTCAGTTTTATTCTTTGTATCTTGCAAAAAAATGCCCACACTGGTTGGCTTAATTTCTTTAAGCAAGTTGGTTAAATATTCTTCTTCAGCTATATTATAAGTTTCTTTTTTTTCAACTACAATATTGTTGTGGGTTACGGGTTCAACACCCAACCAAGTAGAAATTTTGGAATCGTAAAATGTATCAGAAAGAAACAAAAAAAACATAGTCATACTAGCCAAAAAACTTAAAATTACAGTTAAAAATAAAAACCAAATTAAATTTATTTGTTTTTTTCTAATAGGTTTTTCTAGAAATTCATTATAAAAATTCTCTAGTGTTTCGTCTGGGCAAGCTTCTTTTTTTTCTGATGGTTCGCAGTCTTTTATTTTTCTGGTGGAAAATTTTTTTTGTGTCATAAAAAATATAAAAATTTAAAACCAACGAGTGGTGGCTACTATTACAATCATCAAAAATATTAATACTGCTGTCTGCCAAATAAAATTTTTTGCCAACCAATCATGTTTAATTTTTTTAATAATATAATATAAAACAAAATAGGCTATAGTTGCCAAACAAAAACCTTTAACAAAATAATTCCAAGGCAACCAAGCAATTAACCAACTCAACTCGCCAATTAAGCATGAATAGACTAAAAAATAACGCCAATTTTTTTTAATACTCAAATTTTCCACAGAAAAATTATAAGCTAAAATTGTCAACGAAAATATGACTAATAATACAGCTACCAACCAAATGGAAGCATTTAAAACATTGACAAACACATAACTAACTGTAAATAAAGAATAAAAAATCCAAAAAGACAAATAACTAATAAAATTAACTAGACTAAACACTAAATAATCTTCGGGGCGATAAACATAGGTATATAATATAATAAAATAAAATAACAAAAAAAGATTTATAAAAAAAATAAAAATGTAGCTCAAAATTATATTTTCCAAAAGGCTTAAAAAGATAACACTGACCAAACTAAAAATTAAACTAAAAGAAAAAAAATAAAGTAATTGTTTTAAAGATAGTTTATTGCCGCTAGCTAAACGATTTAAAAAAAATAAAAAAATGATAAATAACCCCAACCAATAAATATTTTTTTCTGGTTTATAAATCAATAAAAAAAACAATAACAAATTACTTAAACTTAATAAATAAATAAATATTTTTCTTAAAAAAAGCATAAAATTTTATTGACTTAACCAAACGTTTTGTAATTTTAATTCATCCCAAACTACATTAGATTCTGGGTTGGCAAAAACCTTCGGATCAACACAATAATTATTTTCTTTATCCACAGCAATCACTAATTCCAAATGAAACTTTTTAAACTCAGCCGGTACCATCAACTGCATAATTTTTTCCGCTGTTTGCTTAATAATTGTCTGACAATTGTCTAAATCATTTTTAGCAATATTTTTTCTCTGCTCCAAATAGTCTAAAACTATTTTTTTGACTTCTGTTTGATATTTTTCTTTTAAACTAACGTCATCTTGATTTTCTTTAAAACTTTTTTCTGCGGGCACGACAATCTGATAATTTGATGTTTTATCATTATTAATTAAAAACCAAGAGCTAAAGCAAACCGTAATTACAACCGCCACAAAAATGGCTATATTTTTGCGAGAAGAAAAAAAATGTGAGACATCACGTTCGGTCATTTTAAAATGTTGATGGGGATTTTGTTTTTTTAACATATTATATTATTTTATTTTTTATTTTAATTTAGCATCGCCAGGCAAAGCGGGATCATAACCATTTTGCACCTCGTCGCCATCAAAATAACCATCACCATCTGTATCAGGATTGTTGACATCTGTTTTATAATATTTTTCCCAATCATCAGTTAGACCGTCTTGATCAACGTCTTGATTGATATTATCTTGAACGACATTTTGATTAATATCATCATTTAAATCAATTTGTTCATTTTGTTCTTTTAAACCATCAACATAAAAAATATTCCAGATAAATTTCTTTTTTTCTAAAGATAAATTATTAATTGGGGTGGCATCAAGACCCTGCATAATAATTAAAAACTGAAATTCTGTTTCTGAAAATTCTGGTATGTTTTCTCCATTCATCATAGATCGATAAGTTTTGACAAAAAGATTGTTAGCTGTCACAGTCTCCGCCTCGGTTAGTGAATTGAGAGTTTTTAACAATTCATCGTTGGCTTGTTGTTGTTGATCGCTAACAGTGTTTAAATCATCTTCTTCAAAATTAATTAAAATATTGGCTGAATTTTCCATGGTGCCTGGAGCTATTTGATTAACAAAAGAAGAAAAAATATTATTATCTAAATTGTCTTTTTCAGGACTAATAAGATTTAAAAGCAAAGAAAAACCAATAGCCATAATCGGCAAAACAATCATTAACAATAAAACAACTATTTTTTGTCCTAAAGAATATTTTTCTTTTGATTCACCAGTTTGTTTATTTAATTTTAAATTATTATAAATATCAAAATTATATACATAACCCAAGGGTTCCAACAATAAACCAATAAAAATATTAATGAAAGATAAAACTATTATTAATATCGTGCCAAGAATACCAATTAAACCACCCAAGCCTAAAAGTAGACCCACCAATACAACCAACACACCAACAAGAACTTGAATAACAAATTGAAAATATCCAAAAACCAAACTTCTTTTAAAAATAGCCCAGCGATAACCAGAAGTTAAGAATTCACTGTGTTTAATAGCCAACATACCAGTTTTATCATCAATTAAATAAGCTAAAGGGGCTAAACTAAATTTAATGGCCCTGATGATGCCATGAATCAATAAAACCAAAAACACTATACCGCCAATCACTAGGCCAATAGTTGCTGTTGATACAAAAATATAAAATAATGGCGCAACGATAAAAAACAAAATTAAATAACCAAAAGCCATAAAACCACTTAAAATACTAACCCAAAAAAATTTCCAAACTTTCTTACGACTATTTTTTAAAATTGTTTTTTTTGATTCTTCATTAGTTTGTAAATAATTAATATAAGCGTTTTGAGACCAAAACACACAAGATATTAAAAAAAGTAAACAAAAAATAGCTAAAAAACCAGCTACCAGAGAAATACTGATGAGAGATTTGGAAAAACCCACTTGAAATACTAGAATTGCATAAATAACCCCCAAAAACAGAAAAGGTAAAAAACCTATTAATTTAGGAATGATATTTAAAAAAATAAAACGCCACTTTTTTAACCAAGTTAAAGCAATAGAATTTTTAAAAAGTTCTTTGATTATTTTTAAAGGTATGTTGGTTTCTGAACTAACTGTTGAGCCAACAGTATTTTGAGGTACTGCTTCTAAATTTTTTTGATCTAACATAAAACTTAATTAACAAGTTAATTAATTAACGAGTTAACAAATTAATTTAAAAATAAGCTAGACTAATTTCTTTTTGTTAATAATCATGGATAAACCAATGAGCATAATAACCACTGGCCAAATAAATGACCAGGTAACACCAGAAAGGATGCCCAAATTTTTTAACAAAAACGCCAAACCTGTAATGAATAAAATTGTGCCGATGAACATAATAAAAAACTCAAAAGTCAAAACTCAAAAGTCAAAACTCAAAAGTCAAAACTAATGAGTAAATAATTATTTAAAAATTAAAATTTTGAGTATTAATTTCTTGCCAATCATTATCTTTAAAAAGATAGGCCTTAAGAAATTCTGATTTTTCATCTTGACTATAAACTTTTTCAACCTTAACATCAGCGCCCACCCGACCGGAATACAAAGTTTTTTCACCCAAAATTTTGGGTTTAGATATCCACTCTAACTTTATTTTACCATTTGGACCGTTAAAAATCAAAGTTTCGCAAACAGAATCTGACACATTTTCTAATGTTTCTTTTTTAGACTCTTCAATTTTAAAATTAGAGCTAATTTTATCTTTTAAATCTAGTCATTTATCATGAGTCATATTTAAGTACCCGCCTTCGCTCCATAACGACTAATTATCACTACGGCGAGCAGGTTTTTATATTTAAAGTATAGCACTTTACAAACAAAATTAAAATACTGGAATTTATCCCTGCCTCGCCGGCAGGCAGGCGCCGGAGCGTTAATTAGATATTTTAGAGCGTAGACAAATGAAAGCTAAACTCACAGCCACAATATTTTTGGCGATAAAAATTATGAGTTTTAGATAATTCGCAGGATTTTTTAAAGCCGTCGTGTTTTTTCCAGTCAGCTTCGTAAAAAATTAAATGAGGCATTACGTCTCCAGTCAGGAGACTGAAGACAACTTCCCTACCGATTTCATTTATTTTTTCGGCATTTTTGTGCGGCGAAATGGAAAGTGTGGAAGCAAAATATTCAAAATTATTTTCTTTAGCATATTTAGCTGTTTCTTGTAGACGAAATTCATAGCATTTAAAACAACGAGGTCCGCCTTCTGGTTCTTTTTCTAATCCTTTAATAAATTCTAGCCACTTTTTATGATTGTAATCCTCTGCTATAAATTCCACGTTTTGACTTTGGCAAAATTTTTCTATTTCATTTTTTCTAATTTCATATTCTTCAATTGGGAAAATATTGGGATTATAAAAAAAGACAGTGACCTCAAAGCCCTGCGCTTTTAATTCATTAATTACTTGCCCGCCACATGGCGCGCAACAGGAATGAAGGAGAATTTTAGGCATAATTTTCTAAAATTATTATGACAGAAAATGGAATTTTGGGCAAAAAAAAGCCACACAGATGTGTGGCCAAAAGCATTTATTTCTTTCCCTTTCCAGAAAATACTTCAAGTTTCAAAGCTATGGCAAAATCAGAAAATTCTTCTCTGGTAAAAATTACCCCTCTTTCCTCAAGCGTCCGAGAAATATATGCAGCTACGCAACAAATACTGTCTGGATCGAACTCCATATCATCGCTGATTGAAGAAACGTCTTGTTGACGAATTTTTTTTCTAGGAGCTCTCAATTCTCCACTTTCCTCTTTTGCCATTCTTAAGCCAACATATGCCCCGATTGTTTTATCGCCTTTATAATACTCTAGATGGATCACACATCTTTTGAGCTCATCATCAAGATAATGAATCATGTTATTCTCTTCAACTGCTACCATCTTAATGATTTTTACAAATACCCTTCCATCAATCTTTCCATCCTTGGTGGTTCTGACGTTTCTTCTGCTGAGTGCTTCGTCTTTAACAATAGCACTTCCAACCATTACCGCCAGCTCACCAATAGGAATACTTTTTCTTGTACCTAATCACTTTTTTCCTTCCTCCAAACAAATGTTTTACGTCAATTCAATTATTCTATCAGTTGTTACCTGATCAAGACCTTTAATAACCGTCAGCATGTTTTGCTCCTCTGATTGTAATTTGTTAATTGGTTAATGAACGTTATTTGTAAGATGATTATATGTTAAATATAAAATATGTCAAGTTTGAGCAATCAAAAAACAGCCTCGTCTTGGCTGTTTTTATTAATTTTATTATTTCTCTAACATTGTTATTAACCCATTCACCAAATTCAAAACTATCGCTTTGTTTGGACTTTCACTCATCTTTTCAAGTTCGGCTTTTATTACTCTTAAATCATCGAGAGTTTTTCCAGCCAAATCTCTTTCGGTTAAATTTAAAAGTTCAAGGTGATTCATTGGGAGAATATCCTCAAAACTTTTTGTAGACATTTGTTCTGCGAGATTGTTCATAATAATAAAAATTAATTATAAGTTTATTAATTTTTTGGCGGGGGCGGAAAGAATCGGACTCTCATCTCTGGTTTTGGAGACCAGCATTCTACCACTGAACTACACCCCCGCGGTGCACATTTTAACCTGCCTCATCGGCAGACAGGCATTTTAACATTAAAACATAAAAACAAAAAATAAAATGCTTTTTAGCATTAACACGCGTAAGTTTATTACACGGGATCCCTCGACTTCGCCCCGCAATTCTGCGGGACTACGCTCGGGATAAACTAAAAAAATCTATTTCACTTTAGTTTCCTTATGCAAAGTATGCTTGCGACAAAATTTGCAATATTTATTGATTTGTAATTTTTCCTTAATGGTTTTTTTATTCTTTTTAGAATAATGACTAATTTTCTTGCATTCAGTGCATTCTAAACCAATAAGTCTTTCTTTGTATTTGGTAGCCATAGTGTTGAAATTTTTAAATTTTTAATTTTGCAATTTTAAAATAATTTTTAATGATTTAATTTTGAAATTAAAATCCGTGAAATTCAAAATTCAAAATTAATAATTAGAAATTGAAGAAATAATGGAGCCGACTCAGGGATTCGAACCCAGGACCCATAGTTTACAAAACTATTGCTCTACCACTGAGCTAAGTCGGCATTTTTATTTTTTTAAAGACCCACAGTTTATTTACAAACCGCTTGAAGCCACTTAGGCGGCTTCTTCGCCTCCACCAGCTCGGCTAAGTCGGCGAAAATATTTTTTATTTTTTGGTGGACCCTAAGGGGATCGAACCCTTCACCTCTTCCATGCCATGGAAGCGCTCTACCAGATGAGCTAAGGGCCCAAAATTTAAAGTTATTTTTCCGCTAGCTATTATTTTTTCAATTATTTTTCTACTTTTTAACTTTTTTATTTTATATTCCAATTGCCTTGCTTCTTTTATAGTACTAGTTTTGTAAAATAATTTTATTTCCCAAGGAATTAAAAATTTTGTTGCTTTTACTCTGCTGTTATTATGTTCTTGAAATCTATTTTTCATATCTTCAGTACTGCCAATATAATAACTATCGTTTTTTAAACTTTGTAATATATAAACGCCTGGTTGTTTCATATTTTTAACCCTTCATCTCCCCGACATGTGTCGGGACGCTCTACCAGATGAGCTAAGGGCCCAAAACAAATTTTCAATTTTTAATTTTTAATTTTCAAAACACAACATCTAAATGTCTATTTTTTAAATTTTTGCACTTTTTCCAAATATTCTTTCATCTCTTTGGCTTTGCCTTTAGAAAAATGCTCGCGCGCAGGCCGCAAAAAATCAATTAGCCAATTGGCAACAAAATTTTTCAAATCAACAGCAGACATTTTTTTATCCTTAAAATCTCTTTCTAAATTTTCATAGTTAGCATAATTAATATTGCCACCATATTTTTCTTCACGGTTAATAGCAATTCCTTTTTGACTATTAGGAAAAATAATATTTTTAGTCCAATCTAAAATGGGATTAAATTCTATTTCGCCATCAGGGCAAAAAGCTTTGCTAATTTTTCTTTTTATATCTTCTTTATTATCATCAATAAAAACAGCCGAATCTGGTTTGGATTTACTCATTTTCATCTGTGATAGAACTTCTTGCAAACTTTCTTTGTCGATAATTGGCCAAATGTCTGGTTTATTTAAACCTAAAATTAAATTATGATGCAAAGCGATTGGTTTAATTATTTCACCAGCTTTATTTTTTAAAGGCGCATATTTTAATTTTGTAGCGACTTCTCTAGCTATAACATGGGCTTTGCGTTGATCTATTCCGGCGTGCGCTAAATTTAATCCTTGAACAAAAATATCAGCCACTTGCATTGGCGGGTAAACCAGCCAAGCAAAAGGCATGGTTTCACCTTGATTTCTGCCCATAATGGTGGTGGATTTAGTAACTCTGGCTAAAGTTAAATTTTTACAAACATCAATAAAAGTTTGCCAATATTCATCATTATTATGATACAATTCTGAACCTAAAATAAATTTAATATCTTCGGGATTACCACCAATCAATTTATAACATTCTATCATACCTTCTTTAAAATAGCCAATGCCAACTTCTTTAATAATTTCTTTATCACCACCAAGTTTATCGTTTATCCAAGCATGCCAATCAGCTAAAAAAATTGAACACTCAATGCCGGCATCGTGCAAATCTTTGACTTTCATCATGGACATTATACCAGTGCCAAGATGGATTCTGCCAGAAATCTCAAAGCCAATATAGTGTTTTAATTTTTCACCATTTTCTAACATTTTTTCTAATTCTTCCAAACCAATAATTTCAGCCGTATTTCTTTTGATTAAATTTAATTTATCGTGAACGGTCATAATAATATTTTTGGTCCGAGGAGTAGGATTCGGACCTACGAAGGCAAAAGCCAGCAGATTTACAGTCTGCCCCAGTTGACCACTTTGGTATCCTCGGATAATTGATTAATAGTCTATGCCTTTTATGGCTTGAGTACCTTTTTTAAATGGGTGCTTAATTTCTGTCATTTCAGTAATTAGATCAGCAAATTTGTATAAACTTTTTGGACATCCACGACCTGTTAAGACTAAAAATGTTTTTTTAGACTTTCTGGCTAAAGCAATTAAATCAATAATATCAGTTTTAGAAATTAATTTCAAGTGCGAAGCCACGAATATTTCATCCAAAATAATTACATCATATTTTTTTGATTTAAGCAAATTTTTGGCAAAGGAGAGGCCGCGTTGGGCTTGAACTTTGTGTGGTTTTAAACACACGGGATCCTTCGGCTTCAGCCTCGCTCCGCTCGGCTTTTGCTCAGGATGACATTCTGCGAATGTCACAAACCCAGCGCCAAAACATTTAATTTCTAAATTTGGTAAAATATTTTTTAAGGATACTTCCCCGCTTTTTGTGGCTGATTTTATAAATTGCACTAAAAGGACTTTCATTTTTTCGCGGAGAGCACGCAGGGCCAAACCCAAAGCAGCTGTGGTTTTTCCCTTACCAGAGCCGGTGTAAAAGATGATGAGATTATTTTGAGGGGTTGACATAAAATTTAAAATATGCTATAGTGATTTATTACAGGAAATGGCGAATTCACCCCCGAAATGCAATTTTATGTTCGGGTTTTTTTAATTGTTT
>DAOOOW010000002.1:0-73170 GCA_035387885.1 bacterium | reverse complement strand
AAAAAACAATTAAAAAAACCCGAACATAAAATTGCATTTCGGGGGTGAATTCGCCCTTCACTTGAATAAATATTTATACCATATTCTAAAAATTAAGTCAATACCTCATGAAAAACACTAATCAAAACAATCAAGAAAAACTTTGGGCCCTGCGCCATAGTGCCGAGCATGTTTTAACTATGGCCATGCTCCGTCTTTATCCAAAAATTAAAATGGCTATGGGCCCAGCCACAGATGAAGGCTTTTATTTCGATTTCGAAGAAATCGTCCCGAGCGGAACGAGGGATCCCGTGGACGATAAAAAATACAAGGTTTCCGAATCTGATTTTCCAAAAATCGAAACGGAAATGCAAAAAATAATTGAAGCAAATTTGGCAATTACTAAAAAAGAAATGGCTGTCAGTGAAGCCAAAGAATTATTTAAGAATAATGAATATAAATTGGAATGGCTTGATGAAATTGAAGCACGCGGAGAAATAGCTACTGTTTATTGGATTGGTGATGAATTTGCAGATTTATGTGCCGGTCCACATGCAAAATCAACTGGCGAAATTAAAGCTTTTAAATTGATGAAAATTGCTGGAGCATATTGGCATGGTGATGAAAAAAACAAAATGTTAACCAGAATTTATGGCACAGCTTTTGAATCAAAAAAAGATTTGGATAATTATTTAAATTTAATTGCTGAAGCAGAAAAAAGAGATCATAGAAAATTGGGCAAGGAACTAGACTTATTTCATATTGATGAAATGGTGGGTTTGGGATTACCACTATGGCACCCCAAAGGCGCACTTTTGTGGCGAATTGTAGAAGATTTTTGGTATAAAGAACATTTAAAAAATGGCTATGATTTGGTGCGCAGCCCTCACATTGGTAATAAAGCTTTATGGGAAACTTCTGGACATTGGGGTTTTTATAATGAAAGTATGTACTCCCCTATTGAAGCTGGACAAAGTTTAATGGCCAGCCAAAATAAAGAAAAAGTTAAAGAAACAGAAACCTATTTATTAAAACCCATGAATTGTCCTTTTCATGTCAGGATTTATAAAAATAATTTACATTCTTATCGGGAATTACCAATGAGGTGGGCGGAGTGTGGCACGGTTTATCGCTTTGAAAAGAAAGGCGAACTTTCTGGCTTAACTCGCGTGCGCGGTTTTACTCAAGATGATGCTCATATTATTTGTCGCGCCGATCAAGTAGAAGAAGAATTAAAAAGAGTTGTTGATTTTATTTTATTTATCTATCAATCGTTTGGTTTTAAAATTGAAGATGTGAAAGTTTATTTATCTGTTAGAGATCCACAAAACAGCAAATACGCTGGTAATGACGAAGGATGGAAATTTACCGAAAATGTCTTAGAACGCGTGGCTCAAGAAAAAAAATTAAATTACCAAAAAGATATTGGTGGAGCGGTTTTCTACGGACCAAAATTGGATTTTAAAGTCAAAGACGCTTTGGGTCGCGAATGGCAATGTTCTACTTTACAATTTGATTTTAATTTACCAGAAAGATTTGCTATGACTTTTACTAATAACCAAGGTGAAGACGAACAACCCTATATGTTGCACCGAGCTCTTTTTGGTTCATTTGAAAGATTTCTAGGAGTCTTGATTGAACATTACGCTGGGGCGTTTCCTTTGTGGCTCTCGCCTACCCAAATGGTTATAATTTCTGTGGGTGAAAAACATATTGAACATTGTAGAAAATTGGCTGAAGAATTTAAGGCTGAAGAAATGCGAGTGGAAGTCTGGGATGAAAATGAAACTGTGGGCAATAAAATTCGCAAAGCTGTGGCAGAAAAAATTCCCTACATGTTGGTTATTGGCGACAAAGAAATGGCTTCAGACAAATTACAAATTAGAAAACGTGGCCAAAAAGAGGCTCAAGAATTTTCCAAAACAGATTTTCTAAACCATCTTCAAAAACTTATAAAACAAAAAAACCTAGAATTATAATCAAAAAAAGCAGTGGCTGTTTTAGACAACCACTGCTTAAGAAATCACCAATTAAAAATAATAATTTGCTCTTTAGCCAAATTTTTTTGACTAAATTCTTTTCTGCCATCACTCCAAATCAATTCCACTGGTTGGGTTTTTATTTCAACTTTATTATACCAATCAATTTTAATTTCTAAATAAAATTTTTTAACTTGTCTTGGCCAAATAACCATTTGTCTTTGTGCCAGATTAAAATTAAATCTAAAAGTATCTGCCGAGGCTTGATTTTTATGATAACGCTCATCTCTAATCTTAGAAAAACCATCTGATAAAAAAACATCAAGCAACTCGGCTCCCGTAACTTTACATGCCCAAATTATTTCTTTTAAATATATCTCCCCACCTTTTTCATTAACTCCGACAACCAACTCGTCTGTTTTCAGTTTACCGGCATCAATTTTAGAAAAATTTTTTTCTGATTCAATAAGCGGAAAACCATTTACCAGAATCATTGTCTGGCTAGTTATATTAGAATTATATTTTTTTAATTTACCAGCGGTGTTTTTTTTATATACCGTTTGTAAACAAAATCTGAGATTTGTGCCCGAGAATAATGGTTCTTGTTTAAAGGTGATAAAAAAAATAATTTTGCCTGATTTAATATTTAATTTTTTGAACTCTACCATATTATTTCGAGGATAAATAACTTGACCACCAACTGTTACAAACTCTACGGCTTCAGCTCCAGTGCCTTTTATTATAAAATCAAAACCAGACACTAGTGCTCCGCGTTCTATCTTCAAATCAAGTTCCAAAAACTTGTATTTATTACCAATTAAAACCAGCCGACTACTCTTGTCTTGAACAAAATCACTTTCTTCAACGATAATCACCGCCTTATCTGTTGTTTGTTTAAAAAATTCCAACCAAGAACAATTAAAATTTAAACAACCAAGAACTAACACTAGCCAAGAAAATCTTTTCATAACTACCCCCTATTTTTAATTGTAATTGTTTTATTTTTTGTAGAACACCATCTGACACCAAAAATATAGCACTCCCTTGCTATTTTGTAAATAAATTTTTTTATCTTAAATTTGACTTTTTTAAAGCAATAGACTACTATTTAAATAGTCTAAAAAATAATTTAAACTTATGACTCAGCAACAAACTTTTACACTAAAGGCTCAAAAGAGAAAAATTATCGGTAATAAATTACAAAACTTGAGAGATAATGGTTTAATTCCAGCTGTTCTCTATGGCCATAAAATTGCCAATCTTAATTTAGCCATCGATGAAATTGAATTACAAAAATTACTTAATAAAATCAGTGAATCAGAGCTGGTTGATTTGGTGGTCGATCAAGACGCCCCTATTAAAGTTTTAATTCAAGATATTGCTCATGATCCTCTTAAGGGTACTATTAATCATTTAGATTTTTATCAGGTTAACATGAAAGAAAAAATTAAAACTGCTATTGAACTTAATTTTATTAATGAATCACCCGCGGTTAAAGATTTTGGCGGGGTCTTAGTAAAGACACTAGATACGATTGAAGTGGAATGTTTGCCAGGAGATTTAATTTCGCATTTTGATATTGATTTAAGTCTTTTAAAAGGAATCGGCTCAATTATTCGGGCTAAAGACTTAATTATGCCCTCATCTTTAACCTTGTTAACAGATCTAGAAACAGTAATTGTGTTAGCCGAAGAACCCAAAAAAGAAGTTGCCCTGGTACCGGAAACTGTAACCACGGGAGAGACAACTAATACACCTAAAGCAACAGCGGAAAGTAAAACCGAAGAAGTAAAAGATAACAAAAAATAAGACAACAAAAAATACAAAATGCGAGGACGCATGGAACAATATTTTAATTCTACCCTTCCATTAAATTTTGCAATTTTGTATTATAAAAAATGGATTTGACTCGTCGACAAATTTCTGATAATAAAGCCGGCAAAATTTTTGCTTGGTTTTTGGTCTTAATTTTAACAATTATATGTATTAATTATATAGATGGAATATTTTCTAAAGTTAGAGATATTAAAAGAAAAATAGACATTAAACAATTAGAAACAGCTTTACACGTCTACCAAAATAAATTTAACACATTGCCAGAATCTACTGATTATGATTTTGACGGTTGGGATAGTTCCTTAGAACCCCACGAACATTCTACCGAAGAATTTATAAACATTCTACGACAAGAAAAAATTATTGATAAAAAAAATAAAGACCCTCTTAATCAAGGAAATTATTATTATCTTTATCAAAAATTTCCAGCTGGATCATATGGCTGTGAAAGACCTTTTGCTATTTTGCAAATAAAAAACTTTGAACTTAATGTCAAAGATCATGGTTCTGGGTCTTGTCCAGAAAAAAATTTTACTGAGACAGCCAGCAATGGTTATACTCTACAAATTTTTGAATAATAATGAATATTTTAAAAAAAATATTTAAGAAAAAGATAATTTTGGCCATTATTGCTCTAATGGCTATTTTGTTATTGGCGATTAGCGGTTATATTCTAATAAATAAAAAAGCTCCCATAACAAATTCATTAGTAATAAAAAACATAAAATCAAATTGCCAATTCCACAGAAAATTAGATGGCGTTTGCGTCACCACTCAAGAAGAAAAAGAAATTTGGCCGGTGGCTCTCATGATTGACAACCACCCTGACGCCTGGCCACAAGCAGGTCTTAGCCAAGCTCAAGTGGTTTATAATTGTCTTGTAGAAGGAGGCACAACTAGAATGATGGCTGTTTTTGCTAATAATGATGAAATTAAAAAAATTGGACCAATAAGAAGCGCCAGACCATATTATCTTGATTGGGTTAAAGAAATTAATGCTCTTTATGGCCACAGTGGTGGTTCGGTTGAAGCTTTAGAAAAAATCAATACTTTAGCTCTTTTAGATTTAAACGAAATCAGTTATTTGGGCACTTTATTTTTTTATCGTGATAATAATCACACAGCTCCTCATAATCTTTTTACTGATAGTGAAAAAATAAAGTCCGCCCAAATATATTTTAATCTAGCTACTAGCACGCCAACTTATCAAGTCTGGCAATTTGATCCAGCCGAAACAAAATTCGTGGAAACAATAAACGAAATAAATATTGATTATTCGGCTGGTAGTTTGTTTGACATCAAATATACGTACAATACCTCAACGGAAAAATATTTAAGATTCCAAAATGAAAGCCCGCAAATTGATGCCAATAACCAAGAACAAATTAGCGTTAAAAATTTAATTATCCAATTTATTCCAGAAGAAATTCATTTGGACGCAGCTGATCGTTTAAGCGTTACCAATACTGGCCAAGGTCGGGCTTGGATTTTTATTAATGGTAAACTCATGCGTGGCAATTGGCAAAAAAGTAGTTCGCAAGAGCGAACAATTTTTTACGATTTTGATGGTCAAGAAATAAAATTTCAGCCTGGTAATATTTGGCTAGAAATTGTACCAGGAGCAAGAGAAGTGTTGCTAAAATAAAATAAATCAATTTTAAAAACGACACCCCGGGGTGTCGTTTTTTTATTCGCAAAAATTAACGTGTTATTTCTGCCTAATCGGCAGACAGGCGCTATTAATTCGTAGTTATTTCTCGCCATTTCCAAAAATATTTAAACCAAGAAACAATGTGCACCCAAGTTAATCTGTTTAAAATATCACGTCTCCAGGTTCCACTACCAGATTCGTGAAAATAATAATGAATCATTTCAGCTTCTGGCAAATACCAAACCTCAAAACCAGCCAACCAAACACGCCGGCAAAGATCTGTGTCCTCTAAATAAATAAAATATCTTTCATCAAAACCATTAATTTTTTGCCACAAATCACGACGCATCAAAAAACTGGCCCCCCTAACCCAATCAACAGCTTGGGGGGTATTATTTTTAACATCTTCCATAAAATAATTCCCTATTTTTTCTTTACCTTTTTTCAAAAGACCAAGTTCGGTGCGAATAAAAACCGGCATATAAAATTTAGGAAAACGATATCTTGAAGGTTGATCTTCTCTGTTGGGATAAAGTAATTTCGGGGCGATTAGACCAACCTTCTGATTATTATCTAAAAAATTAACCAACTTTTCAATAGAATTTGACAAAACAACAACATCAGGATTGATAATTAAAACATACTCACCCCAAGCTTTTTTAACTCCCCAATTATTGCCAGCGCCACAACCCTTATTTTCCCCGGTTTGAAAAAATTTAACTTCTGAAAATTCTTCGCTGATCATTTTTTCCAGGCCATCTTGGGAATTATTATCCACGACTATAATTTCATGGGTTAATTTTAAATTTAAAGCCAGAATGTTGGTTAAACATTCTCGAACCAAATTTTTTGTCTTATAATTTAAAATCACAATGGATAATTTCATAAAATTATTTAAACCATTTTCTTAGTTCTTGCGGATTTACTTTTTTTCTAGACATAATAATTTTTCTTTTAAATAACATCTTGGGCAATAATTTAAAAAATATTTTTATAGATTTTAAAGTTTTTTGCTCAAAAAATAAAATAAAGATAAACTTTTTAAATTCTAACCAAAAAATATATGGTGAGTGATATAAAAAATTCAGCCAAGTTTCATTTTTAATAAGCGCCCAAAGATGATTCTTATAAGAGTGATAATTAATTAATAAAGATTTAGAACGACGGGCTCTAATTATTTGCCAAAATTGCCAAGGTTTTAAGATGTTCATCTTGGCCGAACGAAAATGATAAACTTTGGCTTGAGATACAAATAAATTGTGCCAGCCATAATTTCTTAATCTGTAAAAAAGATCAAAATCGTCTTGATAGGCAAAAAAATCTTCGTCCAAAATTTCCTCTCCTATTTTTACATCTTCTAACGCTTCCCTTTTTAAAAAAATAGCTGTGCCAGAAAATCCAAAAAACTCACCATGATCATCATATTGTCCACTATCTTCCTCACCCTCACCAATATTTCTAACTAATCTGGATTTTTTAATTTCTAAACCGCAAGAATCTAGTCTATTACTTTTTAAAACTTTTGGCAAGCCATCTTCAATGACAGTCTCCGATCTTAAAACTTTTGGGCCCAAAGCTCCAATTCTCTCTTCGGTGGTCAAAATAACTTTAAACATCTCTTCAAAAAAATTTTGTTCTAAAATTGTATCCACATTTAGAAGTAAAACCCAATCTGAATTGTGCATTTTTATGGCCTGATTATAGGCCCGACAAAAGCCCAAATTATTAACATTTTTTAAAATTTTAATTTGCGCATAATTTTTTTTAATAAATTCTACTGTGCCATCTTCAGAACCATTGTCCACAATATTAATAGTCCAATCAACTTGCGTGTTATCTAAAAAAACTCGCTGACGTAAAATAGATTCCAAACAATCTTGGATGAATTTCATAGAATTCCAGGTTACGATGCACACTGATAATGTTGGTGATTTTTTTTCCATACAGATATTTTATATAGTTAAAAATGTTTCCTGCGAATTATTGCAAATTTAAAGCGAATTTTGCGAATAAATATTCGTACTCATTCGCCCTCATTCGCAACTATTAGCATTAAAATGAGGAAGCCAATGCCCAAGGGATGATTTAAATAGGGGCTAAAAATGTTAACAATGAGCAAGGCAAGCAGGGCAAAGAAAAGTGAATAATGAATAATGAATAATGAATTATGGTTAACAAGTTTTTGATTTTGAATTTTAAATTTGCAATTTGTTTGGAAATTGGAAATTGGAAATTGGAAATTCAACAATCTTTTCATTATTAAATAAATTAAATATAGGTAAGCAAATAATCCCAGTGCACCAAATTTTAACATCATGTCCAAATATCCCCACTCAAAAGCGTAAGTCTTAATAAGACCAGAATTGTTTAATGATTCTTGAATGGCGCGGGGATCAGTGGATTTATAAGTTACAGTGGTGCCAAAGCCAGAACCAATTATAGGATGCTGGCTAATGGCCAAAAGCAAAGGTTTTAATTGACTTATTCTAGAAGAACTGGCTGGCTCGCTACTGGAAATGCCTCGCTTAGAAATTAAAACAGACAAATCATAATCCTTTTTTGGCGGCAGATAGAGTGTGGCCACAATTAGACACAAACTCATAATAACAACTATAAGAAGTTTTGAAAAGGATTTAAAAAAGAAAAGTAATGTGTAATGAATAATGTGTAATGTGTAAAAAAAATAAATAATTAAACTAACAGTTAAGCCAAGCCAGAAACTTCTGGAGAGGCTAAGAATAATGGTGGTAAGAGAGGTAATAAGTAATAGGTAATAAGTAATAGGTAATTTTTGGTTGTTTTCTTTTTTATTTTTATCTACGGGATCCCTCGACTCCGCTTCGCTCCGCTCGGGATGACAACCCTTAAAAAACAAAATACAAAATAACAACAAACTATAGATTTGCGATTGAATAAATATTCTATAAAGCCCCCCACCCATTAGAGTAATTTCACCAATGCGCGTGTCGCGCACCCATCTATAAATTTCCGAACCAATGTCAGCAAAACCATGGGTAAAAAGATAAAATAAAAAAAATGTCTTTAAAAAAATAATTATTACGGCCGCAGAAAGAATTGAAATAATATTTTTAAAAAAAACATTTTTACTGTCCCCTCCTTTTAAAGGAGGGGTGGCGAGTCCTTCTGGCAATTTGGACGAGCCAGGGTGGTTATATTTTTTTAGAACACCAAATACTGGCAAAATAATTAAAAAGTATAGCCAATTATTAAAATCTAAAAAAACATTACTAAATCCATTGCCACGAATTAAGCCCCAGATAAAAGCCCAAATAATTACAACAGCAAATGTGACCATTGTTTTTTTTGTTATCCTCGCTTTTTCTTTTGTCATCCCGAGCGGAGCGAAGCGGAGTCGAGGGATCTCATTTTTAGATTCCTCCACTACGTTCGACAATGTTTCACTTGTCGACCTTCGGTCGGAATGACAATCTTTGTTGGCGTTAAATTGCGTTGTCAATTGCGTTAAATAGCGATATAGCCAAGTTGCCATCACCACCACAAAGATTCCCATGCGCAAAGATACGCGAAAGCCATTAATTGTTAAAGAAAAGAGATAGCCAAATGAGCCAATAAACAATTCGGCAAATAAAATATAAAAACCATATTCTAATTTGCGCCAAGATATAATTAAGGTGATTAAAATTATAAGACTAAAACAAATTGTATTTATTAGCGGATTTTGCCAACTTAAATATGAAAAAATTTCTGCTAATATTAGCAGAAAAAATGTAATGAAAAAATATTTTTTACTAATAAAACTTGACATAATAATAATAATAATATGCTAAATTTTAGGTACATAAATTCACAAAAAATTAAAATACTGGAGAAATTATTTATGGAAACCTATTGGTTTTGTTCTTTTCTTGCCACTTATTCAAATAATAATAATTTAACTTTCGGCAATTACACATTTCAAACAAATAGAGAATTTTTTCCTCTAAAAGAAGTGGAACTGATGATTATAAGAAATTTATCTGGGGATACAAAACCCAATAACGCAACAGTTCTTTCTTTTTCCCAAATATCCAAAGAAACATTTTTGCATTCCCAAAAAAAATAAAAGTGTAAAAAACTTTACCCCGAACATCTAAACACAAACGGTGCACAAATGTTCGGGGTTTTTTATTTTCTAGTTTTATGGCTTTCGCCCCCCTAGTTGTCATCCCCGCCGGCACTGCCGATTAGGCTCTCAGAGCGGGGATCTCGTGAATATAAACACAAACTTTTTTCTGTAATCAACGGGATTCCCGATCCGCCTCCCGATTGCTATCGGGAAGGCGGTCGGGAATGACAGTAAAAAGGATGCTCTTAATAAATGATTATTAATAAATATTTTACAAATCCTTACTTTTACCAAAAAAATGTCTAACGCCAATTAACATATCCACTAAAGTTAAAAATAAATTTATTGGCTGGACCAGCCAGAGAATAAATAACTGCCAAATGGGTTTGTGTTTTTTAAAATAATAATATAGCGAATGATTAAAATTTATTTGCTTACGCAGTTTTTTCCACTGCCCAAAACTTTGCTCTTTATGATGAACAATTTTAGTGTTCGCAAAATAATAAATTTTATAACCAACATCTTTAGCTCGTTGACAAAAATCTACCTCTTCAAAAATCGCCCAGAAATTTTCATCTAATAAACCAATTTTATCAAAAACACTTTTTTTAATAAGCATGGCTGCCCCCATAACTTGCTCCACTTCCCCACTACTATCATAATCAAAATCTAACATAAAATATTCGCGCGTAGCTTTAAATTTTTCAGGCCAAAAATTATAAAATTTTAATTGAATTAAAAGCTGATCTAAAAGTTTGGGAAACTGGCGACAAGATTTTTGTAAACTTAAATCTATATTTAAAAGTTTGGGTCCAACAATAACAATATCCGGGTTTGTTTTAGCAAATTCTATCATTTTAATTAAAGAATCATCAATAAGTTCAGTGTCTGGGTTGAGCAATAAAAAATAGCCATTTTTGTCATCCCCGACTTGCTTATCTGCCAATGAGGCAGGATTGGGGATCCAGGAATTTCCTTCTTTTATTTCTAGATCCTGACTGGCATAAGAATGACAGCAGAGAGTTATCGCTTGATTATTAGCCCGAGCAAAACCCACATTCTTTTTATTAGCAATAATATGCAAATTTTCTAAATTATTTTCTGCTTTATATTTTTCAACTTCTTCAACTGTGCTGTCAGTGGAATTGTTGTCAACTAAATAAACATCAAAAGAAATGTTTTTTAAATAAGAAAAAATTGATTTTAAACATTTTAAAACCAATTCGCGGGTATTCCAAGAAACAATAATAATAGACAATTTCATACCTTAAGTTTACCTAAATTATGGTTTTTTAGCAACTTAAAAACACCTCATCTAAAAGGTGTTTTTATTATAAAATCATAATGATCATTTTTCCGCGGGATCCCTCGGACTTCGTTATACTATTGTATAACTTCGCTCGCTCTGGATAAACTAAAAATCTATACAATTATCTTAACCCCAGGCCCCATAGAAGAACATAGAACTATTTGCGTAATATAAGCGCCTTTAACACCAGAGGGTTTGGCTTTTTTTAAAGCTTCCATAAAAGCATTATAATTTTCTGTAAGTTTGACTAAATTCCAAGAAACTTTACCAATAAATTGATGGATATTAGCTGTTTCGTCGTTTTTAAAAGTAATTTTTCCTTTTTTCAATTCTTCTACAGATTTTTTAATATTTTTAGAAACAGTTTCATTTTTAGGGCTAGGCATTAAACCTTTGGGACCTAAAATTTTAGCAATGCTAGCCATGTCTTTCATAATTTCTGGTGAAGCCAAAGCAATATCAAATTCAATCACCCCAGTATTTTTAATTTTTTCAATCAATTCTTTACCGCCATAAATATCCGCGCCAGCATCAATTGCTTCCTTTTCGTTTTCAGTAAACACTGCCACTCTTTTCACTTTGCCAGCGCCATGAGGTAAAACCACATTGGCTCTAATTTGTTGTTCGCCCTTAGAGGGATCAATACCAAGTCTGATATGAGCTTCCACAGATTCGTCAAACTTGGTTTTGGAAACTTCTTTAATTAAAGTTAGAGCTTCGTCTAAAGAATAAAATTTATTTTTATCAATTTTAGATTCTGCTTCTAACATGCGTTTGGATTTTTTCATTTTATTACGAATTATTACAAATTTCGTGCGAATTATGCGAATAAAAAATGTAATAATTTTGTGGTTGTAGCGATTCGGGACTGGCGAATCTCCCACAAGTTAATTTATATTATAAAAAATTATTTTGTGATGTTAAATGATTTTTGTTCTTTTCTGTTTATAGCAGAATACCCATCAATAAAAATAGCTAAAAAAACTAAATTTAATAAACCACCAATACTGCCACTTAAAACAAAATTTAAAATCATAATTATAATACTAAAACCTATAATAACAGCCAACCAATTACGCTGACTATTTAATAAAGCTTTTTTAATTTTTATGCCTAAAACAATAAAAACTGCACTAAAGAGTAACATTAATATAGTACCTAAACTAATTTTATTAGCTGCTAAAGCATAATATACTACCAACACAATTAATAAAATACCATAAATAATTGACGAAATACCTGCTGTTTTGACCTTTTTAGCAAACTTTTGTTCATCAAAATTATTTGAAACAGTATTTTGTACTGGAGTTTGTGTTGATGAAATTTGTTCTTGGTCCATAATGTTAATTTTCTGGATTCCCGCTTTTATTGGAATGACAGAATACATTAATTGTAAATTTAAAATTGAAAATTATTTTAAAATTTAAAATTTAAAATTAAAAATTTATTCAACAGTTATGCCCATTTGTCTGGCGGTGCCTTCAATAATTTTCATACCTGCTTCCAAGTTACCCGCGTTTAAATCTACCATTTTCTTTTCAGCAATTTCTCTAACTTGAGCTTTAGTAATTTTGCCAACTTTTTCTGAATTGGGCTTACCAGAACCTTTTTCAATCTTGGCAGCTTTTTTAATTAATTCCGCGGCTGGTGGCGTTTTCAATTTAAAATCATAAGTTCTATCTTCATAAACTGTAATTTCTACTGGGATAACATCGCCCATTTTATCTTTGGTCGCCTCATTAAATTTAGAACAAAATTCTGAAATATTTAAGCCATGCTGACCCAAAGCTGGACCAACAGGTGGCGCAGGATTAGCTGCTCCAGCTTTAATTTGTAATTTAATAATTGTTTTAATGTTTTTTGCCATATAAAATTCCGAATTATTACAAATTTTTTACGAATTTTACAAATTTTTTTCATTCGCACCATTCGCTATTAATTCGCTATTAATTCGCATTAGTTAGATTTTCTTTACTTGTAAAAAGTCTAAATCCACAGGAGTTTCACGACCAAACATATTGACCAAAACTTTAACCCGACCTCTTGATTCGTCAACCTCAGCCACTTTGCCTTCCAAATCTTTAAACGGCCCATCCACCACTTTAACAGGATCATCCACTATAATATCAAATTTATATTTAGGTTCTTCAATGCCCATTCTTTTTTGCAGAGCTTCCATTTCAGCGTCAGATACTGGGGTGGGTGTATTGCCAGCGCCAATAAAACCATTAACATTGGGTGTATTGCGAACCACATACCAGGAGGCATCATCAACAATCATATCTATCAAAACATAACCAGGATAAATTTTTTCTTCAATAGTTGTACGCCGACCATTTTTTATTTTAATTTTCTTTTCTTTAGGCACTAAAACTTGAAAAATTTTATCCTGCATATCCAAAGAATCAATTCTTTGTTTTAAATTATGAGCCACATTTTCTTCATAGCCAGAATAAGTATGTAGAGCATACCAACGGCGGCCCATTTGTAAGGATTGTTTTGCCATATTATTTTAAAATTAATTCCATTAATTTGGTTAAACCCAAATCTACAGCGCCCAAAAAAATGGCCATGCCCAAAGAAAAACCAATAACCAATAAGGTGTGGTTAAGAGTTTGCTTTTTGGTGGGCCAAATAACTTTTTTTAATTCTGTTTTTGACTCTGAAAAATACTGGGTAAGTTTATTCATATCTTATTTTTTAATTTATTTACAAACAAGAGAGATCTCTTAGCCTTGAGGCCTCAAGATAAACTTTAAGGATTTTAAAAAGACCTGCTTGGTCTCTATAATTAGAGTAGCATAATCAGCATTAGGTTGTCAAACAAGCTATTTTTTTTTAAAAAATACAACATAACCGGGAATCTCTAATACTATTTCCAAGCCTTCACCTTCTCTGTTTTTTATAACCTGTTCTGGAGATGGATACAAACTAGGGTCTTTAGCATGAGCTGCTCTTTGAGCTTGTATATGAAAAAAACTAACTTGTCCTTTATTGTAATCATTAAATTCGCCATCTAAAATCATTCTGGAAAAAATCCGATAATAACCAGCTGTTTTTTTTTGGATATTTGGATCTTCTGTAAAAATCTCATAACTAGTATCATAGGGACGACCTTTACTTTGTAAACCAAAATCTTTATCATGGGTAACAACTTTCATAACTGCCTCTGAGGTTAAAGCCATTCCCCCGTTTCTTACTCGATTAATAACTGTCCAAGCTATTAAAATGGCTAAATGCCACTGATTGGGATGGCGTTTTTCTTCAGACATCATAACTCTGGCCAAAATATTTTCAATTGCCTTGGGATCATTGAAAATTTCTACTCCTCTGCCAGGATTTTCTTTTTCTTTTTTAGCTAGATATTTTTTAGCTCTTTCAAAAGCGTCCTCGGCACTGATTTCAACTTCATTTCTCATTTCTGTTTTTTTTTCGCGATTTTTTGGATTTGCTGTTGGTGGTTTTGCCTCAACACCTTCCGCACCGATAAAAAGACTTCCGGCCACAAGAGCGCCTCTTATAACTTTGTCTATTTTTATACTCATAAAATTTTAAAATTAAATATCCAAATTCTTGACGTATTTAGCTTGAGTTTGAATAAACTTTTTTCTTGGTGCCACTTCTGAACCCATTAAAATATCAAAAGTTTCATCAGCTTTTACACCATCAATAATATTAACTTTTAACAATAAACGATTAGCTGGATTCATAGTTGTTTCCCAAAGTTGATCTGGATTCATTTCACCCAAACCTTTATATCTTTGAATTTTAATGCCAGAAATTTTTTCTTCGCCCTCAAAATTTTCCTCACCAACATTTTCTATACCTTCAACAGAATCATTAGCAACAGATTGGTCTTTTTTATTTTTGAGTTTATCCGCCGGAGCGTTAATTGATTTTTTTTGAGCGGAGGCGGATAAATTAGTCATTTCTTTAAGCGTTTTTTCTTTTTCCTCATCAGAATAAACATAACGAATATCTGTGTTCTTTTTTAATTGATAAAGCGGCGGCTGAGCAATATATAAATGTCCTTGGTGAATAATATCTGGAAAATAGCGATAAAATAAGGTTAAAAGCAAAGTACGAATATGCGCACCATCCACATCAGCATCAGTCATAATAATAATTCTATCGTATCTTAATTCTTTAATATCAAATTGTTCACCGATATTTGTGCCCATGGCTATAATCAAAGACTTAACCTCATTATTAGCCAACATTTTATCAAGTCGCGCCCGTTCCACATTTAAAATTTTTCCACGTAGTGGCAGAATGGCTTGAGTTTCACGATCACGGCCTTGTTTTGCCGAACCACCAGCTGAATCTCCCTCGACAATATAGAGTTCGGAAATAGATGGATCTTTTGAAGAACAATCAGCCAATTTCCCTGGCAAGGCAAAACCATCCAAAACGCCTTTTCTTAAAACAGTTTCTCTGGCAGTCTTGGCGGCGCGTCTGGCAGCCGCAGCTAATAGACATTTGCCTACAATGACTTCAGCTTCCCGAGGATGCTCTTCTAAAAAAGTATAAAAATATTCGCCAAACACAGAATCTACGGCAGCCCGAACTTCTGGATTGCCCAATTTAGCTTTAGTTTGACCTTCAAATTGTGCTTCTAAAACTCTAACAGAAATAACCGCGGTTAAACCTTCGCGCGTATCTTCACCAGTTAAATTATCATCTTTTTCTTTTAAAAGACCGGCTTTACGAGCATAATTATTTAAAGTACGCGTTAAAGCTGTTCTAAAACCCACCACATGCATACCCCCTTCAGGGTTATAAACATTATTGGCAAAAGCCAAAACAGATTCACGATAATCATCCACATATTGTAAAGCTATTTCTACCATGACTGGATTAGTACTTTTATAATTTTCTTCTTTTTTATTTTCTAAAGCTCCTTCGCTATTAACATTATTTTCTTCGTTATTATTTTTTGTCGGCACAATCTCTTTTTCCACATAAAAAACTGTGCTATGTTTTGGTTCATTGTTGGAATTTAAATGTTTAACATAAGATTTAATACCACCTTCAAAATAAAATTCATATGATTGAAAATTATTTTTTTCTCTTTCATCAAAAATTTTAATCTTAATGCCCTTAGTTAAATAGGCTTGATTGCGCAAATGATCAATGATTGTTTCCAAATCAAATTTAGTGGTTTCAAAAATTTCTTCATCAGGTTGAAAAGTAATGGCTGTGCCTGTATCTCTGGCTTTACCCATAGCTTTAACTTTTTTTAAAGGTATGCCTTTACTATATTCTTGCATCCACAATTGTCCTTCTCGACGCACTTCGGCTTTTAAATAAGTTGAGAGAGCATTAACCACGGAAACACCTACTCCATGCAAACCACTGGAAACTTTATAACCGCCGCCACCAAACTTACCACCAGCGTGCAATTTGGTTAAAGCCAACTCCAAAGCTGAGACTTTAAATTTTTTATTAATACCCACTGGAATTCCTCGACCATTATCTACAACCTTTATTTTGTTATCGGCAAGCAAATTGACAGAAATTTCTGTGGCAAAACCGGCCATGGCTTCATCAAAACAATTGTCTACCACTTCCCAAATTAAATGATGCAGACCAGTTGTGCTCGTGGAACCAATATACATGCCGGGGCGTTTGCGAACTGGCTCCAAACCTTCTAAAACCTGAATCTGATCAGCACCGTATTCGGTTGATTTAACTTTTTTTTCTTTTGTTTCTTTGGTTTTTTTTGTGCTTGACATAAATATCTATAAAAAATTATTAATTTTTATTTTTTCAAATTTACTCTTAACTTGCCAGCAAATTTTTCTGTAATTAATTTGATAATTTTTTCTTGGATATTATCAACTTCTTTATCTGTTAAGGTTCTATGGGCTTGATAAATTATTCTAAAAGCTAAAGATTTTTTGTTCCCAAGATCAAATTCAGATAAAAATTCTGTTTCTTTTTTAATGTTGTCATCCTGAACTAGTTTCAGGATCTCTTTATTAACGCTTTCCCAATTTACTGACCAACCCAACTCAAAGGCCAAATCGCGAACTACACTAGGAAATTGTGGCAAGGGTTGATATTTTTTAACAGACACATTTTTAGCCACAGCAATCAACTCAGTCAAATTTATTTCCGTCAAACAAATATTTCTATTTTTAAAATTAAACTTTTGGTAAATTTCTTTTTTAAGTTCTCCAAGCCAACCAAGTTGTTTATCACCTACACACACAGCTAAACTTTTTTCACTATTTAAATAACTTTCTGATGTTTTTGTAATCTGTAATCTATAATCTGTAATCTGTAAAATATTAAAAATATTTTCTATAATTCCTTTGACTGATAAAAATGCATCCGTGTTTTTTGGACTAACAAAACCAATAGCCAACATTTTTGACTCTTGGTTACTGGGTAAATAAACATTAGCCATTTCAAAAATACCAAACTCATCAAAATAGCGTAAATTATCTTCAATGTTTTTAACTAAATTGGGAATTAAGCTGTTTTGGAGCCATTTATTAGCCTCGGAAGGCGGATTGGCTACAATAATCATTTTACCATTTTCCCCCAGTTTTTTCAAGTAAATTTCTTCAGTCCAAGGATAGTTAAAAATCTCGTTTAAACCAGAGTTTAAAACCAAAAAATCTTTAATTTTTTGACATAATTCAAATTCTGGTTGCAAAATTTGCTTATGCAGTTTAACTCCCAGTGGTTGATCTTTTAAATTATTATAACCATAAATTCTGGCAACTTCTTCCACAATATCTTCTGGGCAATCAATGTCGCCAGTTGAGCGCCAATAAGGAACGGTTATTTTGTATCCCGTGTTTTGAGACGCAATATCTTGCGTCTCTACGACAAAACCCAATCTTTCCAAAATATTTTTTATTTCTTTCGAACTGATTTCCTGGCCAATTCTTTTCTCAATAAACTCATGTTCAATTTTAATTTTGATATCTGGGTTTTTAGCATAATTTATATCAACCATTGAACCCATTTCTGCTTCAGGAATTATTTCTTTAATCAATTGCAAAGCTTTTTGCATACCAAGTATAGCAAATTCTCCTGCTAATTTTTTTTCAAAACGATTAGATGCTTCGGTTCTGATATTTAATTTTTGCGTGGTTTTACGCACATTAAAGGCATCAAAATTGGCCGCTTCTAAAATAATTTCTGTTGTCTTGTCATCAACCGAAGAATCAAGTCCGCCCATGACTCCAGCCAAAGCAATTGGTTTTTCACTGTCGGCAATCACAAGTATGTTTTCATCCAATTTTCTTTCCACCCCATTAAAAGTTTTTATTTTTTCACCATTTTTTGCAGTTCTAATATTAATTTCTATTTTTTCATTTTTTCGGATTTCGCCTGCCTGCCGGCGAGGCAGGGATTTCTGATTTCGGATTTGCGTTTGATAAAGCTTTGCTTTATCAAACGCATGCATTGGTTCACCCACATCCAACATCACATAATTAGTAATATCCACAATATTATTTGTGGAACGTAAACCAACTGCTTCTAAACTTTTAACTAACCATTCTGGCGATGGACCAACTTTAACATTTTTAATTAAGCAACCAATATAGCGTGGACAAAGTTTTTTATCTTGAATTTTAATTGATAAGTTATTGTTTTTAAATTTTGAATTTTGTAATTTGGAATTTATTTGGAATTTGTTATTTGTAATTTGGAATTTCTCCAAAGGAGTTTTATATATTACAGCTAGTTCTCTGGCAACTCCATAATGATTCCATAAATCAGGCCGGTGCGTAATGGATTTATTATCCAATTCAATAATGGTGTCATCTAAACCCAAAGCTTCAGCTAAATTTTGCCCCGGTTTTAGGTGTTGGTTCAAGGCCCTGTCTTGAACCACAATGCCCAAATCCAAAATTTCTTTTTCACCACAAGAAAACATACTTTCTAAACCAATTTCATTACTTGAACAAATCATACCAAAAGATTTTTGACCACGAATTTCTGTCTCTTGTAATTCCACCAAATCCCCTTCTCCGTGCCAGCGGACTTTGCTCCCAGGCAAGGCTACAGCTACCAACATGCCTTCGCACAAATTAATACCACCACACACAACATCAATTTTCTTAGCCCCTTTGGGGGCGTTTTTACCAACATCAACGCTAACCAATTTTAATTTGTCAGCATTCGGATGATTTTTTACTTCAACTATTTTACCAACCACAATTTTATCAAACATTTCTGCTTGATTTTCAATGCTTTCCACTTCCACAGTGGACATGGTTAAATCATGAGCTAATTTTTTAGCCGTTAAATTTTTGGGCAAATTAACATATTGTTTAAGCCAGTTTAAAGATAATAACATAAAATTATAAATTAAGATTTATGAATTAATAATTTTTTCAACCGCGCTTTTTTGTTTTCGCCAATCACTTCCCCACCTGCTTGAACCTTCTACAGTTAAATAATGAATATTATTTTCTTTAGCCCATTCAGCAACGCCACCGGAATAATTTAGATCTGTTCTGATTTTAAATTTGGTAAATTTGTTATAAATTTCTGCCCATTTTTTGGCTACTTGATCGCCGGAATTATAAACCACATCTTTGCCAGCGTTGTGAAGCATAATTAAATTTTGAATATTTTCTTGTTTAATAAATTTTATTAAAGCTTGCGTTTCTCTTTCTGAACCACCAAATTCTCCACAATAAGCGGCAATTTTTTCATCGCCATAATTTCTGCCAAAACCCCACTCGGAATTTTTTTGAAAATTTTGAGTTAGAAAATTTCTATTTAAATCTACACCACGACTGTTATTACGTCCCACTCGGCCACGATGCGCATAATCAGGATTTTTTAAGGCACGCTCATAACCATCGGGGTTTAAACAAGGAATAACATAAAGAGTGTGGTCTTTTGTAACTCCGGCCTTTAGATCGGATTCATCCGAGCTAAAGCTCGGAGTTACATTAAAAAAATAATTAATAATATTTCCAGCTAACTTGACTGTGCCAACTTCATTGCCATGAATACCAGCAACAAATAATATTTTTTTAAGTTTATCTCGAGCGACTCCGGCAGGCAAAGCACTGTCGGAGGAGTCGAGAGATCTCATGGATTGGCTTCCAATTTTATAAACTCTTATTTCTCTTCCCTCCTCACTTTTCCCAATTACAAAATTTTCTACATCTTTATTTATTTCTGGCGCCTGGTCAAAAGCATTATGGGATCTGCCAATCAACCCACGATATATTGTGCCGAAAAAATATTTGATTTTGTAAAAAAGTTTAAACATATTTATTTTGCTTCGCCGTAATAAGCCATCTTGTCCGAACCTGACCAAAATCTAGCCAATTGATCACCACGGGAAAAATGCCAATATTCAAATGGATGGGCGGTAAATAAATTTTCTTTTTCTAAAATAACTGGTGTGCAAAGGATATTATATAATAGCCGACGGTAGGCTCTAATTTTCTTTTCCGTAGTTGTTATTTTTTTAACTCTCTCAATGCCAAATACGGTAATGTCTTTTCTAAATCTTAAATTTATAAATTGTTTTCTCTTTAAGTCATATAATGTTAAATCAAAAGTGGCACCAGTGGAATGAGGATAGGGATGATTAGCACTTCTTTCTTTGGGTTGAGCAAAAAGCATTTTTTGTTTTTCATCACCCTTAGCAGAAAAATAATCAATAGCAGCTAACTGGACTTCTTCATTGCGATAACCGCTTTTAACATACAGAGATAAGTTATATTTTTTTAAAAAATTATTAACTTTTTGCAAATCTTCAACAATACTTTTCCGTAAATAAAATTCTTTTGGTAATAAATTTTTTATTTTTTTAAATTGTTTTTCCTGTCTAAATTGCCAATAATAACTCTCTCCTTTTAAACCATATTTTCTATAATCGACAATTTTTTCCGCGAATAGTCCGTGTTTTTTATTTAATTTTCTTTTTTTAATTTTATTGTTTACTTTAAAACGATCGTCAAAATATTTTAAATCCACAATCCACTTTGGTGTTTTTATTGGCGTATTTTTTATTTTTTCTAATTGGTTCATAATTTTTTGGATCCTGAATCCGCTGCAAATGCGGGGCAAACAAATTCAGGATGACAAATAGAAATTATATTCCTTTGTCCAACAAATAAATCATTAAAGTAGTAACGCAGGCAATGGCCGTGATGATCCAATAGCGCATAACAATGGTTTCATTTTTAATACCTTTAAACTGAAAATTATGGTGCAAGGGAGCGGCAATAAAAAACTGCCGTTTTTCTTGGGGCCAACCGCGTCTTAAACCATATTGACGATAAGTAATTTGAACAATATCAGAAAGAGTGGTTAAAACGAGCATAATGCCGGCTAGAGGTAAAAGCAAAATAGTGTTGGTTAAAAAGGCAATAATGGTCAAAACTGTAGTTAAAGGTAAAATACCGGTTTCACCAATATAAAAACGCGCTGGCGGGGCATTAAACCACAAAAACACGGCCAAAGTCCCGGCAATCATGGCGCAAAAAGCAGCTAAATTAACTTGACCACGCATAAAGGCAATCACGCCAAAAGTGACAAAAATCGGAGCGAACACACCGCCAGAAAGCCCATCAATACCATCGATTACACCTGAAGAAAAAACCGCCACCATGGTAATGGCAAAAAGCGGAATATAAAAACCATTAATATAGAAATCACCAAAAAAAGGGATATGAATGGTGTCCCAGCCCAATTTAAAATGAAACCACCAGGCGCCAATTAAGCCAATAATTAAAATAATAATAATGCGCTTGCCCAAACTCATGCCACCACCTAAATATTTGCCGCCAGCTAAGCGGGTAGTTAACAAATCATCAAGTAAACCAATTATCCCAGCCGCTACCAAAGTAAAAAGCGGCAGCCAAGTTTCCGCGCGCGATAAAAAATTAAGATTGGTAAAAAAACCATCAAACAAACGATTGAAAAAAGCAATAACCAAAGCTAGGACCAAAATTGTCACCCAAATTAAAAGTCCGCCACCCCGTGGAGTAAAGACCTTGTCATCTTTTTCAATTTTTTTGAATGTTTCTAAAACACGGCCATCGGGCGTATATTTACGCGCTTGTTTTTTCCATAATTGCCACTTGTGTAAAGAGCGCGCCAAAATCGGCGCCCACCAAAACGCGCCCACAAACGCGAGAACTGTTAAAATAAAAATTTTTACGACAGACATAAGGTGTGAATTATGTATTATGAATAATGTATTATGGAAAAAAGAGTTGTCATCCTGACGAAAGTCATGATCCAGAAAAAATTATTTTATCTAATTAAATTATTAATCAAACTCCACTCTTTTAACCACTTAAAATTTTTATGGAAACGATAATGTTCAATAATATCTAAACTTAGATGAATTAAATTACTTAATAATATGATAAAAAATATTTGATTAAAAAAAGATAAAATTAATAAAAGCAAATTAAATTCTGGCGAGTGAAAAATATAAAGATGAGCTTTCATTTTTCGGCGTTCAGCTCTGCCGGCCGTAAATAGTTTCTTTGGATTTAAGGTTCGTTCTTTAATAATAAAATATAAAACATGATCAACATCTAATAAAAATCCGAGAGCAATAAATAATAAATAAAATTTTAACAAATCAATAATGCCAAAACGGTAAAATATTGCGCCAATAATAGTATTGGTTGCCAAATGAACGGGGATACTCATAATTATTTGTATTTCTGGATCCCGAATCAGCGAAAAATTACCAGTGGCAATTTGAGCCGGGATGACAAAGTGTTTTTATTACTTATTACATATTACTTATTACAGATTACTAAATAGAGATCCCTCAACTAATCGCTCGGGATAAACTTTGAAAATTAAAATTGTCTTAGAAATCTTAAATCACCAAAATGCATCAGGCGCACATCATCAATGCCATATTTCATCATCACCAAGCGATCAAGGCCGACATTAATATAAAAGCCCTGCCATTTTTTTGGATCAAGGCCACCAGCTTTTAGAACATTAGGGTGAGGCGCTCCACCAGGCATTACTTCCAACCAACCATTGTGTTTGCAAACAGAGCAACCAACTCCCCCGCAAACCTGACATTGCATATCAATTTCAAAACCTGGTTCTACAAACGGGAAAAACCCAGCCCGCATGCGCACCGGAATTTCTTTACCAAAAACTTTATTTAAAATAGTTTGAATTAAAACTTTGCCGGCAGAAAAAGAAATATTTTCATCCACAATTAATGCTTCGTATTGATAAAAACATCTTTCATGGCCAGCGTCGGTGGCTTCGCTGCGAAAAACTCGGCCCGGATAAACAAAACGAAATGGCGGCTGATGAATTTTCATATAGTTGACGCTATTGCCAGTTAGATGAGGGCGCAAACAAAGTTTTTCTTGACCACTTCTATCTTCCGAGCCTTTTATCCAATAAGTATCCATGCTTTCTCTAGCCGGATGATTAGGAGGAAAATTTAAATTATCAAAAGCTTGCTCTTCAGTAGTAATTTCATTATCTTCATAAATTTCAAAATTTAAAGACTGAAAAGCTTGATTTAAATCTTTGATAATTTGAGTAATCGGATGATAAGTGCCCATTGGTTTTTTAAGACCAGGCAAAGTAGCATCATAAATTTTTTCTCCGCCAGTTGGCGGATTTTTTCCTCCCGACTGCTTAAAATTATTTTCTCCACTAAAAGCATTTTGAGTTTGGGCAAATAAATGTTCTACTTCTTGTTTAACTTCATTAGCCAATTTGCCAATAACTGGTCGTTCAGCTACGGCTACATCTTTAAGGGCTTTTAAACTTTCGGTAAATTTGCCTTTGCGACTTAAATATTCTAAACGCAAATGTTCCAAATCAGCTTCGTTTTTGACAAGTTTTATTTTTTCCGTAATTTCTTGTTTTAAATTTTGGAGTAGAATTTTCATAAATGCTATCTGTCATCCCCGCCGGCCATGCCGATTAGGCTCTTAAAGCGGGGATCCCATGGATTTAAACCCGCGCTTTTTTCTTCAACTACTAGAATTCCCAATCCGCTCCCACGGTTGCGGGACATAACGGTCTGAAATGACAAAAAATAATTGCTTTTAACATTAAAAATATAAAATCAATTTTCTTTTTCTAAAGTTTCTTCACTTTGATAAATAAAATAAAACTCCAATAAAATCATTAGCAGTATTAATATTAATAAATTCCACCAAGCCACCAATTTTTGACTTTGTAAATATAAACCAATAACAATCATCAGGGCCAACCAAATACTTTGACGAAAAGAAGTCATTATCTGCACACTAATAAATTGATTTTTATTTAATAAATTTCTTAATAAAAATCCCAAAATAGACAGAGTACCAATTAACGACAAAAACAAAGAACTGTAAAAAAAGACAAAACCCAAGATTGCTGTATTAAATGGATTAATAGTATTAACTACAATTATAAAAGAAGCCCAGCAAAGTAGGGTGGCTAAGGTCATTAAAGTAAGGTATTTGGATAATGACATGACTTGCTGTCCCCTCCTTTTCAAGGAGGGGCGCCTCGACGAAGTCGGGCGGGGTGGTTAATAAATCGCCAATAGGCGCTGAGTTAAACTTTTACTTTTTACCCTTTTATTTTACCAAATATCTATAAAAACCGCAAACATTATCTAAAAGCAAAAATCCGCCCATTTCAGCGAATTTTTGCGTTTTATTGGGTTTAATTTAAACCCTGTTTTTTTAAAGATCACTTGGTCTTAAAGTTGATCTTTTGTTGTCTTCACATCTTTTGGCAGCTTTGTCGATCATATGAGCTACTTCTTTGCTCAAGGCTTCTGCAAAATCGCCAGAGGTGTGTAGATTTTTTGATTTGATATAGGCTTTAACTTTTGAGCCTACAACTAACATATCTTCCATAAAATTATGTTGTCTAAACCTTTTTAGTTTAAACTGATTAATTTTTATGTTTGGCAGTTATACACAATTATATTACAAAACTTAAATATATTATAACAAATTGGCTAATAATAACAAACTAATAGGCGATTAATTTTACCAGATAAATAATAAAAAAATGCGCGGGATAAAAAATATAGAAAAAATATTTTGCCTTTAAACCCTGTTGATCATTATATAAAAAAATTAAAAATAATGATGCCAGACAAACCGGCTGATAAATAAAGTTGTCCATTAAATACGGACTTAAGGGTTTGAAAACAGGCCAACTAGCCGCCATAAGTGGCAACAGGAAAATTATTGCCTCTGATAAAAACAAATATATTTTTTGCTCAAAAAATATATAAAAAAATACCATGGACAAAACACCCACTATGCCATAACTAGCTTGCATTAAATAAGCGCACAAAGCGCAAATAATAGTAATAACAACACTTAACCACAACTGCTTTTTTCCCTGAATTATTTTTATAGCCAATAAACCAAGGAATAGCGTAAAAAATATGTTTGGCGAAATAAAGGTTGGATCTATTAAACGAAAAGCCAGCCAATAAGGTATTTGAGAAATTAGAGCAAAAATTAAAAGACGTTTTAAATAAGCATTAATGTTGTGGGTGTGTCTGGCGCCATTGGCAATCAACCAAGCAAAAATGGGGAAGGCCAATCGACCGATAATGCGCCAAGTTATATGTTCAGGAAAAAAAAACAGACCAATATGATCAATCGCCATGGTAATAATGGCTAAAAGTTTTAATTGAAAAACAGTCATATAGGTCGGTTGTGATAGACAAAATTAAAAATTTTATTTTTATTATAATTTGCCAATTTCTTTTAAATCTCTGTCGGGAAAATACAAAATCAATAAACCAATAATTATACCAACTAAAGCTGTCCAAAAATAACTACCGCCAAAAAGCCATTTATCAAGTTCATCCAAAATATACCAGATTCCTCGCTAGACCAAAACCACACCAAAGACTACAGAAATATTGGTAAATAAATATTTTAAATTTAAATTTTTATTAAGCATTTTGGTTTTATTTATTACAAGTTATAAAATAAGCGTATTTTTCATAAGCTACATCTACAAATTCTTGGCTATCCACAAATTTTAAAGTTTTTAACATTCCTAAAATTTTATCTTTCGTTAAACCACTTTCTTTGACATTGGTGGCATTTATAGCACTAGTTTTTAAAAATTCTTCCCACATTAATTGTTTTTGCGGAAGAATATTTTTCTGTGTCAATTCCTCTTCAATTTTTTCTTTTATTCTTTTAAAAATATCTGGCTCTGGTGCCCAGGCTGAAATAGAAAATTTACCACCATTCTTTAGTATTCTATATACTTCTCTTAAATATGCTTCTGCATCTTTTATAAATGGCAATAGAAACATTGAAGTAACACCATCAAATGAATTATCTGCAAAACCCATCTGGCAAACATCGTTAGTTACAATTTCCAGGTTTTTTCCGATTTCTTTAGTTTTTTCTCTTAATTGCTCCAAAGCATATTTTTCACTATCTATTGCGACAACTCTATGGGATTTTTCTAATAATTCTTTTGTTAAATTGCCACTACCTGCCCCCGTATCCAATATTCTTTCACACCCTTCCATCTGCGCGAGGTGAAATTTGATTGTTTGTTGATACCAGGAAAACTGCTGTTGGAAAAAATCATAATACTCAAAATGTCTTTTCCAAAATTCATCTTTTTTTCTTTCTGGGTTTATTTCTGGCATGTTTTTAGATTAAAAAATTCTTTTTTAAACGGAGCGGACGGTCTGCCTGCCGGTAGGCAGGGACTTGAACCGTTGAAATCTGCCTTGGGGCAGATTTCAACCCTCATGCCATGACAGTTTTTTATAATATTTCATCTTACTTTTATTATTCGCCAAACGGAGCGGACGGGACTCGAACCCGTGACCTCTGCCGTGACAGGGCAGCGTTCTAACCAACTGAACTACCGCTCCGTTTGGGGAACCATTTATTAAAATGTAAAAATAAAATAAAATATTACGACGGGACTTGAACCGTTGAAATCTGCCTTGGGGCAGATTTCAACCCTCATGCCATGACAGGGCAGCGTTCTAACCAACTGAACTACCGCTCCGCCCAATAAAAAACTAGAATTATTCTATCATAAATATAAAATTTGGCAATAAAACAACAAAAAGTAATTTGTAATTGGTAATTAGTAATTGGTAATAAAATTTTTAAATCAATTTATTCCTTTTACAGATTACGGATTACATATTACGGATTACTCTTTCTAACTCCTCCCCCACCTCAAACAAAACATCTTCCCCAAACCATGGGGCAATTAATTGTACCCCAATGGGCAAACCGGATTTTGTTTGGCCGGCTGGCATGGACATGGCCGGTAAACCAGCTAAATTAATCGGTACTGTAAAAATATCTTCCAAATACATTGTTAATGGATCGCTAGTTTTTTCACCTAATTTAAAAGCAGAGGTAGGTGTGGTTGGAGTAATTAATAAATCAACGCTTTCAAACACATTAGTAAAATCTTGCTTAATTAATTTTCTAACTGCGTTGGCTTTTTTATAATAAGCGTCAAAATATCCAGCCGATAAAGTGTAAGTGCCGAGCATTATTCTTCTTTTAACTTCTTCACCTAAAAATTCCGCGCGAGTTTTTTTATAAACTTCAATTAAATTTTCAGTCGCCTCAGCTCGCTTGCCATAACGAATGCCATCAAAGCGCGCTAAATTGGCGCTGGCTTCTGCAGGTTGGATAATATAATAAACAGCCAGCGCATATTCAGTATATGGCAAACTAACTTCCACAATTTCCGCGCCCAATGCTTCTGCTTTTTTTATTACTTCACGCACCGCGGATTCCACTTCAGTGTCAATGCCTTTAACAAAATATTCTTTAGGAATGCCGATTTTTAATTTTTTAAAATTTATTGGAAATTGGAAACCTGTCCGTCCGGTAGGCTGGTTGGAAATTGGAAATTCTTGACTCGTTGAGTCAAATTTATCTTTGCCTTTAATTATATCAAAAATAATTTTGGCGTCTTCAATATTTTTTGTTAATGGTCCAATTTGGTCTAATGATGAAGCCATAGCAATTAAACCATGACGTGAAACTGCCCCATAAGTTGGTTTCAGACCAACCACTCCACAAAAAGCCGCTGGTTGGCGCACTGAACCACCAGTATCTGTGCCTAGAGCATAAACTGCTAAATCCGCAGCCACACTTACTGCAGAGCCACCAGAAGATCCACCTGGCACGCGTTCTAAATCAAGTGGATTTTTAACTGGACCAAAACCAGAATTTTCATTAGAGCCGCCCATGGCAAATTCATCGCAATTATTTTTACCCAAAATTACAGCCTTAGCATTTTTTATTTTGCCAACAGACGTGGCGTCATAAGAAGCAATATAATTTTCTAAAATTTTAGATGCAGCTGTAGTCCTAATACCCTCTGTCATAATGACATCTTTAATACTACAAGGCAGGCCAGCAATTAACGAAATTTCTTCATTATTTTTTATTTTTCTATCAACTGCCACTGCTTGTCTTAAAGCAGAATCACTAACTATTGTGATAAAAGCATTAAGTTCAGAGTTTTTGGCTTCTGCGCGCGCTAAATAATCGCGAGTGAGTTCCACTGCGGATATTTCTTTATTAATAAGTTTTTGATGTAATTCTTTAATCATCTTTGAAAGTTATCATCCCGAGCGAAGGCCGAACAAAGCGAGGCCTAAGTCGAGGGATCCCGTGTTTATAAAAATAAAATAAAAACAAAAAATTAAAATACTGATTTTACTTTCACTTGCCGATTTTCCACACTTGGCGCCATGTCAATTAAATTAGTTTCATTTTCTTGACTGTTGTTAATTGCATCTTGTGTTTTAATTGCATCTTCTCGCCAAATATTTTCTAAATCATTTGTGCCACTATCAGAAACGGTAACACTAGCAATATCAACTTCTTTTAATTTTTCCATATAATCTAAAATATGACCAAGTTGCTCTTGATATTTTTCTGTTTCCTGATTAGTCAGTTCGATTCTGGCCAAATCGGCAATATGTTGAACTTCTTCTTTGATTAACATAAATATATCTTAACATTTAAAAAATATTTTGGGAATAAGCACTCCTTAAATGACTCTTGACATTTTTTATTCAGTTTATTATTATATAAATATAAACACACAAATCAATTCAGACAACAAAAGCCGGCTTATTCTTGGAAATTAATTTCCACACTCGGCACTTATTCCAAGGATAACCGGCTCTATTTTGCCCGGCCAGCTTAGTTCAACCTCCAAGGAACCTTCCCCCCTCTTGAAGCCCTAAATTGGTCGGGCTTTTTATTTTTTATTTGACTTTTTTAATTAAAATATTAGGCTTAATTTATCACTTTAATAAAAATCTAATAATTTTGGAGGTAAAATGCAAAAGAAAAAATACACATCAGCAGAATGGTTTGTATTGATCGTTCATTGGACAAAAAAACAAATAGAAATTTTTTATTCTCTCAGTCAACAGCTTATTGAAGAAAAAATGCACAATTTGGAGTATGGTGAATCAGCTAAACCAATTGACGGTGATAATCTACCAAGCGCCCAAATTCACAGAATGCCTTTTGCTGGTTCAAAAAGAGGTCCAACTCAAACTAATCTCAAAAGACATTTTCATCGTCAATTGCCACATCTTAAGGGTGTGATTATCACATGTACCAAACTTGGTTAAAATCAACTATCTCTCCCGTCTGTAAACGGGAGATTTTTTTATTTGACATTTTTTAAAAAAAGTGAAATAATTAGAAGTAATTTTAAAAAAAATAAAAATTAATAAAATAACTAGTTTGTTTTAGAAAAAAAATAGGAGGCCCACACGATGGCGTAAAGAAAACCTCTCCACAAATGGTTAGTGGCGGTAGTCATTATAACACCAGGGCAAGCGAAATGTTACTGTTCGAAAAAACCTGAAAAAATTAAAACAAAAATCGAGACTTTGGGAACTTCAATAAGTGAAAAGACTTATGAAGTCGAAACCACTGCGGATAAAGGCCCTACAATAGCCTTGCTTAGACGGCAAGATAGTTTGTTAAACAATCATTGTTTAACAAACAGACGATCAGAGATGACAAACCTTGATTTTTGACTGACCAAAAATCTCCCGTCAGATGACGGGAGACTTTTTATTTTTGCAAATATTTTTTAGCTTCGGATTTATTTTTTATTTTCCCAATTAATTGCGCTTCGCGAAGTTTTTCTTTTAATTCACCAACTTCTTTACCTGGTTTAATTTTTAACAGTCTCATAATCTCAACCCCATCAAGCAAAGGTGCGGGTAATTGTGCTCTGGTTTTTTTATGCACCATTAAAGATTGTAACTCTTTAATTCTTTTAATTAAAGCCCCAACCAAATTCATTTCCAATTTACCAGTCTTGGGGATAGTGGCCAAAGAATCCAAATAAGCCAATTTAAGTAAATTAATACCTGGAAAATTATCAGAAAAAAAATATTTTTCAATGGTGGTCGGACGAAATTGACTTGGATGACCATTGATTAACATCATATGCCTTCTAACAAGTTTAACAATATTATCAATTTCCACCCCATATTTTTCTGGCGAAGAAAAAGTTAAGCGTTCACAAATACTCTTGGTTAAATCGGCACCAAAATTATCATGGTCATTAAAACGAATTCTGTCAGTGCCATTTTTTTCTGGTGTTTCCTTTACATAAGGTTTGCCAATATCATGAAAAATAACAGCCAAAATTAATTCCAGCTGATCACTTTTTTCTTTTTCTACTTGTCGCCTGTCACTTGTCACTAATAACTTTTCTATCTTTTTTTCAAATAACACAAATTCTTTACTATCTAATTTCTCCAAGGCCAATTTTGTATGTTGCCAGACATCGCCTTCAGAATGAAAATTGGCTGGCTGGGTGCAATTTTTCATTTTTAAAAGTTCGGGCATTAAAACTTTAAAAATATTTAACTCGTCACATAAATCAAAAGCGCATATGGGGTTATAATAAAAAGCACGCAAAATTTCTTTAGCAATGGTTTCTCTGGGAGTTATCCACTCCCCTGCTTTATTTTTTGCGTTTAAATTTTTTGCTAATTTTTTTACAGCAGTGAGTGTTTTTTCTTCAATTTCAAAATTTAATTGGCAAGACAATCTGATGGCTCTTAAAATTCTGGAATAATCTTCTCGCAATCTAATTTTTGGTTGGCCAACCGCCCGAATGGTTTTATTTTTTAAATCAATCAAACCACCATATGGATCAACAATCTCTTTTTTAACCAAATTATAGGCAATAGCATTAATGGTAAAATCTCGACGCAGTAAATCTTCTTCTATATTCAAATCTTTATCAAATTTAACCTGCACATCTTTATAGCCACCAGTATTAAAAGCAAAATCACTGCGAGGCAAAGCGATATCCAATGGTTCAAATTTATCCAGCACTTTTTTATTTTGTAAAATAGGGCTGGAATTTTTATCTTGAGCAAATTTTTTCGGTTTAAATTTTAAAACGCCAAAATTACGCCCCAATTTTTCAACCCACCCCAAACGGCCTAAAAATTTTTCTAAATTTTTCATTGATATGCCTCTGACCACAAAATCAAAATCTTTATTATCTTTAACACCTAAAAGAGCGTCTCTAACAGCGCCGCCAACTAAATAGACTTCAGCCTTGGGATATTCTTTAATTAATTTTTTTGACCAATCCAAAACCGCACTCTGGTTTAGAGTTTGCAGAAATTTTTGGAGGTTGGATTGATTTTTGGATAGCATAATTCCCCTATCCCCACCTTTTAAAGGCGGGGTCTCTCGGCGATTAGCCGGAGGGGGCGGTCATGGTATTAAAAATTAATTTTGTCTTAATACTATAACCACCCCCTTAGCCTTCGGCTTAAGCCCCTCCTTTAAAAGGAGGGGATAAAATATCGCAATCTTACGATGTATATTTAAATTCATTTTACCCTTAAAATCCCCTTTTTACAAGCAAACAAAAAACCACTATAATAAATGGTTTTTGATTCAAAAATTATTTTTCAAAAGATAATGGGTAAGGTTCTAACTTTAAAGCATTTTTTAAATTTGCAGCCATCTCTTCAAAATTAAAATCATGATTGCAACCCATTCCCTCATAAAAACCAGGAGAAAATAAATCAGCCGCTATATTATAATTATTTCCATTGTCTGTACCATAAACAATTGCCACAACTTTTACCGGTGTTCCACCTGCTCTATTGGCTTTTAAAAACAGACCCCCCTTCTTTCTTTCAATCTCATCGTCTTTTTTAAGATGTATAAATTCTTTTGTTGCATAACCATCTTTTGCTCGTTCTAATTCTTTTGGTGTAAGTCCTAATTCTTCAAACGAAGATACTTCTTGATAACCTAATTCTTCGGCTTTATTCCTTAAATTTTCTAATCCCAAAAGTCTTTGCTCTTCATTTTTTCGATTTATTTCTTGGTTTTGTTCTGGTGAAAAAAAAGTTGACATACTTTTAAATTTGTAATTTGATTACAAAAAATTAATTTATTATTTAATTCCCAATAATTCCACTTCAAAAATTAAAGTGGCTTTGGCTGGAATGGCGCCAGGAATACCCGCTTCGCCATAAGCTAAAGTATAAGGGATAGTTAATTTTCTTTTCTCACCCACTTTCATACCCGAAACTCCTTGATCCCAACCAGTAATAACTTGCCCAGCACCCAATTTAAATTCAAAAGGCGTACCTCGATCAACACTAGAATCAAATTTTGTGCCGTCAGTTAGCCAACCAGTATAATGAACCACGGCAGTTTCGCCATTAGCAATTTGTTTATCACCAGTACCTTCTTTTAAAATTTCTTTTTGTAATTCCATAGAATTTGTATTTAACTGTTCAGTCGGTTCAGTAACCGGAACAGTTATTTCTTGATTTTGATTAATAGTATTTTCTTGTTCCGTAGTCACATCAGCCGAATTATTTTCTAAATTTTTTTGGCAATCACATTTAGCAATCTCAAAATATCCCACAACCAAAAAGATAGCAATAATTATACTCAATAAAATGATTACTTGATTTTTAGACATAAAAATATTATTTACTCAAAGTATTTACTTTCTTCATTATTCTGGATTTTTTTCTAGCCGCGGTGTTTTTCTTTAAAACTTTTTTTTGAGCGGCTTTATCCCAAGCTTTGGTTAATTTTTTGACTAATTCTTGAGATTTAGGGGCGTCTTTAAGAACCATAGCTTTTTTAAGTTGACGAGTCAAAATATCTAAACCATTGCGAATTTTATCGTTTTTAGCAGTTCTTTTTTTAATCTGTCTTAATGATTTTTCAGCATTTTTTTGTTGAGGCATATTTTTTAAAATTACAAATTACAAATTACAAATCCCAAAAGATTTAAAATGTAAAAAGTTTAAAAATTATCAATAAGTATATTCTACTATAATTTTAAAACTTTGACAAGCGGGCTAAAGTCTTGCTAATATTTATTATGTATTTTATAATTACGGGCATATAGCTCAGCGGTTAGAGCGCCACCCTTATAATTACAAGAGAGCAAAAAGGCAAATGCTTAAATCCACTGGGCACGTAGCTCAGCGGTTAGAGCGCCACCCTTATAAGGTGGATGTCGATGGTTCAAATCCATCCGTGCCCACCATTGCCTTGGCATTTGCATTTTTTGCGAACGCAGTAATTATACATAGTATAAGGTAGATGTCGATGGTTCAAATCCATCTATGCCCATTTATTTTTTGCCGGGGTAGCTCAATGGTAGAGCGCAAGACTGAAAATCTTGGCGTTGGCAGTCCGATTCTGCCCCCCGGCAAATGAAAAATTATTTAATATAATTTTAAAACTCGCTTTTTAAAAAAGCGGGTTTTTGGTTTGACAAAAAATTGACACTGAGCATATATAAGATAAAATATAATTATAAAAAATAAATTTCAAACTTATGTCAGAAGAACAAACAAATCATGTTCGCCCCAGTTGGGATGAATATTTTATGAATTTAATCGCATTAATCGGTGAACGAGGTACTTGCGATCGGGGAAGATCCGGCTGTGTAGTTGTACGTGATAAGAGAATCGTCGCCACGGGCTATGTTGGTTCACCACCAGGCACAGCTCACTGCGATGATGAAGGTCATATCATTCATGAAGTGATTAATGATGACGGCACAGTTTCTAAACATTGCGTACGTACAATTCATGCAGAACAAAATGCCATTTGCCAAGCTGCCAAAAATGGAATTTCCTTAGATGGTTGCACTATCTATGTAAAAATGGAACCATGTTATGTTTGTGCTCGTATGTTAGTGGCAGTCGGTATCAAAAGAGTTGTCTGTTTGAAACATTATCATGGTGCTAAACTAACTAGAGAGTTATTTGAGCAAGCCAATGTACAATTAGATGTGATAGAAAATGTTATGGAAACTTATAAAGACATGTAAATATGAATAAAAAACAAAAAATAATTTGTATTTCTGGCCTTTGTGGCTCCGGCAAAAGCGAAGTGGGAGAATATTTTGTTAAAGCAGGTTATGCTTATATTAGATTTGGCCAAGTTACTTTAGATGAAATAAAAAAAAGAAATTTAGAACCAACTGAAGCTAATGAAAGACCAATTAGAGAAGCACTAAGAAAACAATACGGGCCAGCCGCTTTTGCTATTTTGAATATGCCAAAAATAGACGCCCTACTTTCAGAAGACAAAAATGTTTTAGCTGATGGACTTTATAGCTGGTCTGAATATAAAGAATTAAAAAATAAATATGGTGATGATTTAATTGTTATAGCTGTTTATGCTTCCCCTAAAACTCGTTATGAAAGACTGGAAAACAGAAAAAGTCGATATGAGGTTGATCCTAATTTAAAATTTCGTTCCTTTTCTAAAGAAGAAGCGAAGGCCAGAGATTATGCTGAAATAGAAAATATTGAAAAAGCTGGACCGATTGCTATGGCCGATTTCACCATTGTTAATGAAGGTTCTTTAGATGAACTGCATACACAAATTAATAAAATTTTGGAAAAAATAATCAATGAATCTCAAAATTAAAAAAATTTATCCTGATGCACAAATGCCAACGTATGGCCGAGTTGGCGATGCTGGCATGGATTTATATTCTTATGAAGAAAAAGAATTAATGCCTGGCGAGCGTTATACTTTCAAAATCGGCGTGGCTGTAGAAATTCCCGCTGGTTATGTCATGCTAATTTGGGATAGATCTGGACTGCCCATCAAACACGGTTTAACCACTTTGGCTGGCGTAATTGATTCAAATTTTAGGGGTGAAATTGGTGTTTGTCTTTTAAACACTAGTCATGAAAAATACAAAGTAGAAAAAGGCAACAGAATTGCCCAATTTTTAGTGCAAAAAATAGAGCCCCTGGAAATTCAAGAAGTTAAAGAATTATCAGAAACAGAGCGTGGGGAAAATTGGCAAAGTTCAAGTGGGTATTAAAAAATAAATAATAAAAAACACTTTTTATAAGTGTTTTTTTGCTATTATATTTTGCGTTGCCTCCATGTCTCCTGACTGGAGGCTATTTGTTCAATAATGTGATTAAAATTTTTTTACTTTAAGGAACATTGACGTCCCGGGGGCACGAAACTACGCCCGGGGATGACATAGTTGTGATCTATAAGGCTTTTCTGGGTAATAAAATAATGAAAATACCGCAGAAAAAAGACATGGCTGCCATAATGGCAAAAATTATTTCAAAACCATAACTGGCAACCAACCAACCGCCAATGGCTGAACCAACAGCTGGTACAAAATAGGCCAAGCCGTCATAAATTCCCCACTGAGACGTAGATTTTTTACCATCAGTGTGTTTAGCAAAAACAGAATGAAAAGCTGGCCAATATAAAGCTTCTCCCACACCTAAAATTATCATATCAATATAAAGAACTGTCACATTATCTGTAAAACACAACAAAACATAACCCAAACCAACTACAAATTGTGACCAAGCAATAGCTAATTCTGTTTCATGCATCTCGTTTTCATAATGACTAAATAAAAAAGTTAGTAAACCAGCTACCGCTCCAAAAATGGCCCAAGAATTGGCTGCCACTTCAATGCCCCCACCGACTTGCTCCACAAAAATAGCATAGATAGGTGAAAACATGGCGAAAGCAAACATAAAAATACCACTGATAAACAATAGATATTTTAAAGCGCCATTCATTAAATCTTTTTTAGGATTTTTAATCTTTCTTTGTTCATGACCATGATGGGGTAAATTCATAAAATTAAATTTATTTTTATTTTAGTTATCTGTTGATTATCTTGTTGATAATTATAACATTTTTTTGAACTCTTGCCAAAATGTTTTTTAATTGCTAAATTAAAGTAAAGGTGTCAAAAAAAATTTTTACAATAAAAATATTGGAGGTAAAATGTCATCTAATTACGGAGATTTAAAAATTTTTTCCGGACGTGCTAATCTATCCTTGACTGAAAAAATTTGTCAGGAACTTTCTCGTCTTATGGAAAAAAAATTCGCATTAGGAACGATAACAGTAAAAAATTTTTCAGATGGAGAAATATGGGTAAAATACGAAGAAAATATCCGCGGTTGTGATGTTTTTTTAGTTCAATCGACAGGTGCATCAGCTGATAATCTGTTAGAGCTTCTCATTATGATAGATGCTGCAAAAAGGGCTTCGGCAAAAAGAATTACAGCGGTTATTCCTTATTATGGCTATGCCAGACAAGACAGAAAAGATCAACCACGTGTGCCGATTACGGCCAAATTAATAGCCAACCTAATTACCCAAGCTGGAGCAAATAGAGTTCTGACAATTGAATTTCATGCACCGCAAATTCAAGGTTTTTTTGACATACCAGTTGATCATTTATATACCAGCGGTCTTTTGCTTGACCATATTAAACAGGCAAATATTACCGATTTAACAATTGTTGCACCAGACGTCGGAGCCTCAAAATTGGGAAAATCTTACGCCAATAGGCTATGTGTTCCTTTGGCTATAGTCAACAAAGAAAGAACAGGGCACAATCAGTGTACCACTAAAGACATCATGGGTAATGTTAGAGAAAGAAATGCGCTTATTGTTGACGACCTGATTGATACTGGTGGCACACTTCGAGGCAATATTAACAAAATAGTCGAAGAAGGAGCAGACATTGTTTATCTGGCGGTAACTCACGGGGTATTGTCAGGACAAGCTTGGGATAACATAGATCATCCAGCTGTCCAAAAAATATGGTTCTGCGACACTCTGCCTATCAATATTCCGCCAAACATGAAAGATAAAGTAGAAATTGTTTCTGTTGGGTCGCTATTAGCAGAAGCTATTAAAAGAACTCATGAAGATGAATCTATTTCTGATTTGTTCCCAGAAAAGTTCACAATAATTTCATGATTTAAACAAGCCCCTAAACATAGGGGCTATTTTTTTATCAAAAATTATTTTTAATTTAAAATTAGTCCATTTTTTAAATCATTCTCTGCTTGTTGCCAACGTTCAACTGTGCCCACATCTTGCCAATAAGCTTTATTAAATTCAAAAACATTTATTAAATATCCCTTGGCTAGCAGACCCAAATACAAGTCCACAACACTAAAACAATTATCTTCTGGCATTAACTCAAAAATTTTTGGAGAAATGATATGTATGCCCATAAAACCAACTTCTCTTAAGGGTGTCTGATATTTTTTTAAAACTATTCTCTTTAAATTATTTTTTTTATCAAAATGGCCAGCTAAATTTCCACTGGCATCAACCAAAAATGGTCTTGCTGTGTTTCTGTTATTAACCAAAAGAGTCGCCAAAGCCTGATTTTTTTTATGAAATGCCAGAGCTAAATTTAAATTGGCATTAGTTAAAACATCCACATTAAAAACTACAAACGGTTCAGAATCTTTTAAAAAACTTTCCGCGTTTTTTATAGCTCCCCCAGTCTCCAAAATTTCTTTTTCTTCAAAAATAAACTTGATGTTTAACTGCGGATTTTTAGCTATAAAACCAACAATTTGTGGCGCTAAATAATGCACATTAATCGCCATATCTTCAATACCATTTTTTTGTAAATAAAAAACAGCTCTTTCCAGAAGTGTTAAACTACCAACTTTGATCAAGGCTTTGGGATTTTTTTCAGTCAAAGGCCGCAAACGAGTTCCCAATCCTGCAGCCAAAATTAAAGCCTTCATATTTTTGCTAAAACTAAATGTTCTACCACTGTTTTAATACCTCTATTTTTCAAATGCTCTGCTAATTTTTCAGCGCAATAAACAGAACGATGCTGCCCGCCAGTACAACCATAAGAAACCATTAAATCCATGTAACCTTTAGTTTGATAACTATCTATTGTTAAATCTATCAATTCATAACTATGCCACAAAAAATTTTGGACTCTATCTTTGGCATCTAAATATTTTTTAACTTCCTCATCCAAACCACTTAAGGATTTTAATTTTTCTTCCCAAAAAGGATTAGCCAAACCGCGACAATCAAAAATAAAACCGCCATTATTGCCACTGTTATCAAGGGGCCGCTTATCATATGCAAAACCAAAACTATAAATTCTAACCACTAATTCTTTTTTAGCAGGGGCTATTTCTGACCAATTGTTTGCCTGAGAAATTTTTTCAATAATTTTTTTTAAAATCGGCATTTGTTCCAAAAAAGAAAATTTTTCTTTTAAGCCGGCTAAATTTTCTAAGGCCAAAGGAATACTACTTAAAAATTGCGGTTTATTTTTAACCACACCCAAAAAACCATAAGCTCCCAAGGCCTGCATAATTCTAATTAAAACAAAACCATAAAAATATTTTTTAAACCTCTCTTTGTCTACTGCTATAATTTTATTAACTTCTTCTAAATAAAAATCCAACAATTCTTCTCTGACACTCTCTGGAATTTTGGCCTTAGCATCATAAAGTAAAGAGACTAAATCATATTGCAAGGCCCCGCGCCTACCAGATTGATAATCTATAAAATATGGTTCGTCATTTTTCAACATGATATTTCTGGACTGAAAATCTCGATAGACAAAAAAATCTTTTCTTTCTTGCAATAAAAAATCGGCTAAAGCGTTAAAATCTTTTTCTAATAATTCATTATCAATCACGTCTTTATAAAATAAATTTAAAAAATTCCACTTAAAATAATGCATATCCCACAACATGGATTCATGAGCAAATTCAATGTGCTGATAACACAAGCCGTAATTTATATTTTTACCAGCCACAATTTGGATAATTGGTAAAACTTTTAATACTTTTTTATACTTACCCACTATTAATGGGTTAAAACTTTTTTTTTCCATTCCCATTCTTTCTAGCCAAGTAAACAACAGCTCATCGCCCAAATCTTCTTCTAAATAAATATTATGATCTAGATCTATAAGATAAATTTCTGGAACTTTTATTTTTTGTTCCGAGAGCGTTTTAGAAAAAGAAATAAAGGCCTCATTTTCTTTACGATTTTTACCATAAACTCCAATGGCAGTTTGTCGGCCATTTTTCAATCTATAAACCGTGCGATCTGAGCCATCGCCTTTTAGAGCTTTAATTTCCACAGCTGCAATTCCAAAATATTTCTGAAATAAATTTTTGAGTAATTCTTGTTCTGACATAAAATTATTTTAAAATTTCCTCTAAATATTTTTCGCCGGAATAATCAATAAAAATCTGCTGCATATTCTCCCCCATTTCTTGTTGTCTATTTTTATCATTTAATAAATTTTTTATCTGAGCGACAAAATTTTCCTTAGTTAAATTTTTTTGAGATAAATTAATAGCAGCTTCATGGTTAGCAAAATATTTAGCATTTTTTTCTTGATGCGAATCAGCAATGGGAATAATGACGGTTGGTTTTTTAAAATAGGCCAACTCAGTTAAGGCTGACATACCAGCGCGCGTAACCACCACTTCGGCTACCTGCATAGCTGAATAAATTTTTTGTTCATCTAAAAATTCAAAATTTTTATATTTTTTTTCATAATTTATAATTCCAGATTCATTATTCAAATTTTTTTCTTTACCGGTAATATGAATAATATTGCAAAATTTTATTAATTCTGGCAACGACTGCCAAACTAATTCATTAATAGTCATGGCACCTGTGCCACCGCCAAGAATTAAAACAGTTGGTAAATTATTTTGAAACTTAAAATCGTTAATACTATTGTTCGCTCCAGTCTCCTGGCTGGAGACTTTGTGCTCATTAATGTACAATTCCATTCCAGTCGGCCCGCCTACCGACGAGGCAGGGAGACTGGAGCGAACAGAACAACTTAAACGCACAGGATTGCCGACCAAAACAACTTTTTTGGAATCAAAATCTTGCAGGGATTTTTCTAGAGCTACAGTTATTTTTTTCGCAACGGGGGCCATTAATTTATTGGCCAAGCCAACTTCAATATCTTGTTGATGCACAAAAACTGAAGCGCCATAGAAAAAAGCCGCATAGGCTACTGGTACCGAGATAAATGAACCAGCAGTTAAAATTATATCTGGTTTAAATTTAAAACACCAATAAAGAGCTTGAAAAAAACCAATAATAATTCTAAAAAAATCTAACAAATTTTTTAAATCAAAATAACGGCGGAATTTGCCGCTTTCAATAACTTCAAATTTTATACCAACCTTTTCAACCACTTCTTTTTCAGGTCCATTATGTGTTCCTAACCAAAAACATTGATACTCTGGCACTGGATACTTTGACACTAATTTCTGATGGATAGCAATTAAGGGACTAACCGAGCCCATGGTGCCACCACCTGCATAGAGGATTTTCATAAATCTATCTTAGCTTTTTTTTAGCAAAAAGAAAAGGCCCGAATTAAAATATCAAACAAAAAACACCTTGCTGATAAAGATGTTTTTATAGCCCGTAGGAGAATCGAACTCCTGTTACCAGGATGAGAACCTGGCGTCCTAGCCACTAGACGAACGGGCCGTAAAGCATATTAACATTTTAGCATATTAACACATTAACATTAAAAATCAATCAATCTATTGCAATCTACAAATTGTACTTTTTTATAATAATTTCTTTGGCTTTTTGATAAGCTTGAACTTTATGACTATTTTTAAATATTTTATAAAAAATTTTAGGAATCCACTTGCTCATAGTGCCCCCTGACTTGGCTTGCCACAAAATTTCGTCTAAAAAAATTCCAGTCTCCCCTAGTTTTAAAAGCGCCAACCACAAATCCCAATCTTGAAATTTTTTTAAAGATTCATCAAAAGGAATGTTAGGAAATGATAATTTTTCCAAAGCACTCCGGCGGATTATTGACATGGTGGAAATATAATTATTTTGTTTTAATTTTTCTTGATCAAAAGAAAATAATTTAAATATTTTCCAACCAAATTTAAACGATGAGTAACAGTAAGCTTTGTTTAGATTTTGCTCTAAAATTTTTATCATTTTTTCTAGAGCATTATTTTTTAAAAAAATTACATCACTATCACAGAAAAAAACATATTGGCCGGTTAATTTTGTAAAACCAAAATTTCTAGCCGCTGACGCACCAGAATGTTTTATGGTAAATATTTTATAAAGGATGTCATTATGACGATCCCGCGGATGCGAGAGAGGAAGAACCCCGTGCATTTCAAAAGATTCACCACCATCGTTAATTATTATTACTTCTACTTCTTTTTTATATAATTCAAAAACGGTTTGTTCTTTTAAACTCAAAAGACATCTTGACAGATTTTTTTGATTGTTGTAGGTTGGAATTATAATTGAGAGCAACATAAAAATTATTTTTTAAAATTTATAAACTGGAGACAATAAATTATGAATGAGACAATGATTGTTTGGTTTAATCTTGGAATGTATAGTCTAGTTGGCGTGAGTATTGGTGCTATTTTGGCATTTTTGGCTAAATTAATCAAAATACACAAGGAAAATATAAAACTATCAAAAAAGATGGTAATGGTAATCTCTAATTTAAGACTCCTTCCATTTTTTGTTGTTCTGAGCATGTTGATCCCCACAATTTCTGTTTTTGTAATAGGAATCAAAACAATGGCTACAATTAATCAGTATATTAATGTTTGTTTATTAATAACATTAATAAGTGGCCTATGCAAGTTTTTATTGGCGTATAAATGGGAACTGTATATAAAGGAGAATTAATTATTATAAATTCGAGATTTAAACATCATCTCGGTGGTCAAAAAACCACCGTTTTTTTATTTTTATTTTATTATGGCAATTATTTTTTCTACCACTTCTTCTATATTTTCAGAATCAATCAAATGCATTTGATTGTAAGCTTTGGCAATTTCTTTAGCTCCACCAACATTGCCAGCAACAATAGGCAAATCAAATTCTTTGGCTTCTAAATAAACTATCCCAAAACTTTCTGTATCTCCAAAATAATTCTTTCGCGGAGTTAAAATAAAAGCATTGGCCAGAGCATAATAATTTGGTAATTCTTCGTTTAGCACACTGCCAATAAAAATTATTTTATTATTTTGGGTTGGCAGGGACAGGTCGTAACCTGTCCCTGCAAATTCGCCAACAATCTGTGTTAATCTTTCTTTATCAGGTCCATCACCAACAATTAAATATACTAAATCTGGTATTTTTTCCAAAACTTTTGGCAAGGCACAAATAACTTGATCAATGCCTTTGGATTTCACTAATCGGCCAACAGTTAATAAAACTTTTTTGCCAATTAGATTATACTTTTCACGCAACTCACTAACTTTTTTTTCGTCAACCATTTCCTTTTTTAAAGTATTAACCGGATAAACAATTTTAATTTTTTCTGCTGGAATTTGGAAATCATTAATTAAAATATTTTTAGTAAATTCAGTATTAGCTTCAACAAATTCAGCGTCACGAAAAATAAGTTTAGCAATTTTAAATTTTCGTGGCTGATTTTTAGCGCGCAGCAAATCATTGCCATGACAAGTGACAAAATACGCCAAAGGACGTATTTTGTCATCCTGAACGGAAGCCGAGCAATGCGAGGCTGAAGTCGAAGGATCTCTTCGACTAAAAAAATTACTGGATTTCATCCGCCAGCTGGCGGATCGCTGGAATGACAAAAGACGAGATATCCCCCAAACCGCCGTGCCTACTGGTAAAACTTGCCCCACCCAAATTTTATTTATTTTTTCTTTTTTAACAATTCTATAAATATGCCAAATTAGGGGAAGCCAATGAGGCCAAAGCAATTTGGTAAAAAAGGATTTATAATAAATTTTAAAATCGTAATTTGTAATCTGTAATTTGTAATCCGTAATTTGATTCATTAAAACAAATATCTCCTCTTTAGACAATATCTTAACTCGTTCAAAATAATAATTAGCCACGCCACCAAACAGAGGGGGAAAATCAAGAGTGACTAAGAGGGTTTTTTCTTTAGCAGACATAATATTTATTAAATGGCAGAATTATTAGGAGGATTATTTTTTTTAATTTTTAATGACCAAAGCATTTCGTCTAAATCTTTTTTGGTAAAAGCGCCAAGAGTAAAAAGGCAGATAAAATAAATTATCACACCGAGAATAATTAAAATTATAAAATTAATTTTAAAAAGCAACAGCCATAAAATTATGCCCATAATTGTGGCAGAAAAAAGATATTGCAAAAAACTTTTCCATAAAAATTTTTTGTCATAATCCATTACTTGTCTACACGCCCTAAGACCCAAATAAAACATTGCCAAAGTGCTTACTAAAGAAGAAACAGCTCCGCCGACATAATTAATTTTAGGTATTAAATATAAATTTAAAAGAAAATTTACTAACACAGCCACAGCCACTTGACGGGTATTTTTCATCTGACGAGAAGTGGCATTTAGAAGTGAACCAATGGGAAAAGTCAAAAACAAAAACGGCAAAGAAATCATTAAAATTTGCAAAGGCAAAACCGCTGATCCATATTCTGCGCCAAAAATTTTGGCTATAAAATCTGGCGCTAAAACTCCAATGCCTATAGCGATCGGCATAGCCATGAACATCAAATAACGCATGGCTTTTTCAAAAGCATCAGCCAACCTTTTTTTATCAGTAGCATAATATTCAGCCAAAGCTGGAAAAAGCGCCGCCACAAAAGCTAAAGGTACAAAATGGATAGCTAAAGTAATTTTAGTGGCTACGGCATAGATACCCACATTATTATCACAAATATTTTGGGAGACACAACCAATTTTGGATAAAAAAATTGTGTCCACTTGAGTGTTTAACCTGGCTAAAATTCCGGTTAAGGCAAAAGGGATAGATATTTTTAATAAAGCTTTAATTAATTTCTTATCCCAACTAACTTGCAATTTCAAATGCAACCGACGACGCATTTCTATAAAAGAATAAAGACATAAAAAAGAACTGCCAGCCGTGACTGCTAAAACTTGCGCTACCACACCAACATTCATTAATAACAAAATTGCACCAACGACTACAATCGAAACTTGAAAAAAAATTATACCCAGACTTTCATATTTTAAATTTTGATGACCGCGAAGCACTCCCCAAAATGTAGCTGAAAAAGTATCCAGAAGCATAATCATACCAGTTAGATAAACCAATTGTTTGGTCAATTCTGGATAGCCCATAAAATTAATTACGGCCACAACTAAAAAATAGGTGAAAAAACCTAACAGCAATTTTACTCCAAGCACATTGACCAAAATTTCCTTGGTTTTATTTCTATCTTTAGCAATTTCACGAGTTAAAACAGAATTTAAACCCACATCAACGAATACTGAAAAAATTGTTGTGAAAGAAAAAGCAAAACTATATTTACCCAAATCCTCTACCCCAAGTCCCCTAGCCAAAAAGGTAAAATAAACAAAAGCCAAAATCTTTTGCAAAATTAAAGCGCCAGTATAATAGGCGGTATTTTGAGTGAGAGTTTTGGTTTGAATCATAAAATCATCTTACATAATTAGCTTTAGTTTAGCAAAAATATAATAATTTTACAAAATAAAAATTTCATCCTAAGGGTGAAATTTTTATTGGCGAACTGCGTCTGTGCCAGTTTTGACACCAGATTATCAAAATTAATTTTTATTATGAATGCTCAAATATTCGCGGACTCCTTTCAACCAACCTCCTTTAAAATACTTTTCGGGCTCAAAATCATTTGGATCAACCCAGAGCATTTCTGGATGCCTTTCCGAAAGCTGAATTGTCCCATTCTCCAAAACACCTTCATAACCAACAGCAAATATCCTTACGGTTGGATTTCCTTCACTCTGTTCAACTCTTTCATGTCTTAAAAAAACGATTGGTTTACCAATAGTATATTTAATGTCGTTACCCAATTCTTCGGACATTTTACGTTTGATAATCTGGTCAAGTGGAGCCTCAAACTCATCTTTTTTAATCCTGCCACCTGGCAAATCCCAATCTCCAAAATTGTCTTTCAATATCAAAAGCTTGCCATCTTTTTTAAAAAAAACTTTTACTGCGACGAAATATGTGTCTTTATGTTCTGAACTCATAGATATGTGCAGATATAAATAGTTTAAAATAATATAAAAAAATGGTGGACCCTACTGGACTCGAACCGTTAAAAAGACACTTGGGTGTCTTTTTAACCCCCACTGCATACAAAGCAGGTTTCAGATAATTTTATTCTTTAAACAAACGATTAAAGTAAATGGTGGACCCTACCGGGCTCGAACCGGTCACCCCCTGCTTGCAAAGCAGGTGCTCTACCAAATGAGCTAAGGGCCCAAAATTTGTATTATGAATTATGAATCATGAATAACGGGAAAAATAAAAAAATTAAAAACCATAATTCATAATTCATTATTCGCTTTTTATTCAATTCCAATTCTTTTGCCTGGGGTAAAAATGGCCACTAAAATATCTTGGGCCCAACCAGTCGCCCACATTATAGACACAATAATAATTATTATACCACCCAATTTATAGGCCATGCGCGAACCGCCCCACATAGCAAATTTTGTTTCCGCCCATTCTGAATAACCAAAATTCCGGATCATCCATTCCGTTTTAATAACCAGAAAAAAACCAATAATCAAACCCAAAATAGAAATGACGTATTTCATAAAATATAAAACTATTAATTTAAGAATTTATTTTATTAAGAAGATTAAGCGCAACACTTAATTGACTAACTGTTCCACTTAATTGTTGTTCTTCGGCACTAGGTTCTTTTAAAAGCCGTAAATAAGAATTAAATAATCGCCAAAAATGTTTTATAATTTTTCCAATTTTTTCTTTTTTATCGCCAGTTAATTCTTTTTTTTCTTTAAGCGGTTTTTCACTTTCATGCAAAACAAACCAAGATTCAATTGCCTTAATCGCGTCATTAAGAAATTTTGGATTTTTCTTCCTTAAAAAGGAAGCTCTGGATTCTAAAATCTCGTTAAATATAACTGCAAATTCTTCAGCACTAAAATATTTAAGTGCATAGGCCAAAGTTTTTTGCTGAGTTATTTCGCTTTGTTGTAAACTCAATTCACTTTTTAAAATTTTTAAACGATCTTTCTTAGGAGCACCACCCCATTCACTTTCATAACTACTTCCATCAACACCTCGAAAAATATAACCAAATTCTTGAACTAATAATGCATTTAAATCTGTAAATCTTTTTTTCATCGGCCGATTAAGTTTTTTAGTTGCCATTTTTTGTAATTCTGCAACAAGCTTCCTCTTTTCTTCGTTCAATCTATCATATTCAGCTCTTATTTCTTTATAATAATCTGGTTCAAATGAAGTGAAAGAATTTTCTTTACGACCTGACCACAATAAATTCAATAATTCTTTAACAACTTCTTGATCGACGAAAAATCTATCACCCATTCCTTCCCTTTCTTTTAAATATCGAAAAAAAGAATGTAAAACTTGTCTAATAATCAATTCTATCTCCGACAAATCCATTTCCTCAATTTCCTCTTCAGAATAATCTCCTTTTTCATGACGTATTTCTCGACTAATTTCCTCCCACTGTTCCTCTGTTCCTGTCTCGATATAAAAACTTCTACTTTTATTTGTTTCTTTATTTGATTTACGCACTTTCTCTGTTTGTAAAATCATCAACTGAGAACACCTAGACAATTCCATAAAATCTCTTTGAATCTTTAACGGAAATTTTTTTAATTGCTCTAAAAAATCAGGATGTGCTACTAATAACTCGTTATCTCCATTTTTAATTTCTGGATTGGGATGTTTTATTAGATCCATTTCAATTTGGTGGGCGCTAAGGGATTCGAACCCCTGGCCTACTCGGTGTAAACGAGTCGCTCTAACCAGCTGAGCTAAGCGCCCATATTTTCTAATTCTTTTATTTTATTTTGCCACCAAATATTAATTGCCTCTTTATGCTGTTGCGGACCAAGATTTCTGAAAAAAGACAATCTTTCGTGTAAAACCTTTCTGTACTCTAACAAAAATTTATAATCTTTTATAGATTTTAAGCCAAATTTAATCTCTATTTTTTCTTTCTTCTTTATAAATTCTGGATCTCTATAACGATTAATGGATAAATCAAAATCTAAATCTATAATTGAAAATTTATTAACAAATATCCTTTTGGCAAAAGTTTTTATCTTAAATATCCGTGTATACTCCACAAAAATATAAAAATATTTTTCTCCATTTAATGTATCAGTAATTTTTTTAACAAATAGTAAATTCTCAACAGTTGATAATGATTTATTTTCTATTTTATATTGCCAACTCTTAGTATAATTTTTAACAAAATCTCGTTTGGCAAACCATAAAAATAGTTTTTTCATTTCTGCAGATTCTGTTCTTTTATAAGGCTTAAAAATATCCGTATGCCCACCACAAAAAATTATTATGGGCTTATGCTCTTTTTTATCTAAACAAATTTGATAAATTTGATTAAAAACCAAACCCAAATATCTTTTACATGGTTCATCTTTTAAGATATTTTTAGGTATCCCATAGCCTGGAATTATGAAAATATTTTTCATAACAGTTTCTTGAGTAAATGCGGACGAGAGGACTTGAACCTCCAAGGCCTTGCGACCACAGCCACCTCAAGGCTGCGCGTATACCAATTCCGCCACGTCCGCAGGAAATTTTATTTTGTAGGGACAGGTTTGAAACCTGTCCCTACGGGATATTATTATAAACAAATAAAAGCGAAGGAATCGCTTTTATTATAGCAAAAAATAACAATAAATCAAATTAATTAAACTTCTTTTTTAACTTTAATTACTTTCTTTTCTTTTAATCTTTTTTTGTAATTTCTTAAATAATAAAGCTTGGCGCGATTAACTTTAATCTGTTTAACAAAAATTATCTTTTCAATTAAAGGTGATTGCAAAGGATAAATTTTTTCCACGCCCACGCCTTCGGAAATTTTTCTAACAACAAAAGAACCCATACTAGTTTTAGAGTTTTTAACTGCTAAAACCGTGCCCTCAAAAATCTGAGAACGGGTTCTTTCTTTGCCCTTAGCATCAATATCTTTAATTTTCTCATAAACCTTAACCACCATACCTGGTTTAAGATTTGTTAATTCGATTGCTTCTGTTTTTTGAACTTCTGACATAAAATTTAAATTATGATCCGCCAACTGGCGGAATGAATTATGAATTATGGTTTTAAAATCCAATTTATACAAAATTCGTGTTTATGGTTGATAAATTTAGTTATTTTTATAGTAATATAATTATAAAAACGTGTCAAGATTTTAAAATCTTTAAATATTCAAGCCACCATTTTGGTTCTTTAATTTTGAATTCTTGCCAATTATTTTCCAAATCATAAAAACCCAATTTTTTAGATAATAAAAAAATATTGTTTACTGTTGGTTTTTTGGCTTTAAGACGAATATTGCGAGTTATATAGAGTTTATCGCCTAAAATACTATGACCAATACTTTTAAGATGCACGCGAATTTGATGAGTGCGACCGGTTAAAAGTTTAATCTGCAAAAGTGTATATTTTTTATATCTTTGTATAACCGAAAATTCAGTAATGGCTTCTTTACCAAGCGAATTTTCTTCTGTTTGCGCAGCTATTAAACCAGTTTTTTTAGAACGAATGAGTGCACGCTCGATTCTACCAACATCTAAAGAAACTTCGCCATGAACCAAAGCTAAATACTCTTTTTTGATGACTCTATCTTTAAACTGATTTTTTAAATAATCAAACATGGGCTGAGTTTTAGCAATGACCATTAAACCAGAAACATCACGATCTAGTCGATGAACAATGCCCGGTCTGGTTTTACCAATCTTATTATCTTTATCAAAAACTTTTTTAATACTCGGATATTTTTTAATTAACCAATCAATCAAAGTTTTGTCGGAGTGAACATTGCCTGGATGCACCAATAAACCTTCTGGTTTATTAATGACTAAATAATCTGGGGTTTCAAAAATTATTTCTATTGGCTGTTCCCTCTGGTCTCCTGATTGGTGGTTTAATACGTTGTCGCTCCGGTTTGGAGACTGGAGAGAACCACTATCCCCCAATTTCTTAATTTCTGATTTCTTTATTTCTATAACATCTTTTTCTTTTAAAAAATAATGTGGCTGAATAATTTTATTGTTCACTAAAATTAATCCATCTTTTATTTGCTTTTGAATTTGAGAACGAGAAAATTTTTTTATTTTTTCAAAAAGAAATTTGTCTAAACGATTGGCAATGTATTTAGTTCCAATTTTATATTTTGGCATAATACACCAACGCTCCAATCAAAAGACTGGAGCGAAAAAATGATTAGAAAATTAAAAAAAGGATCCCCAAACTCTTAACAACTAAAATAGTCGCTTGAGTTTACAATTAAAGAATTAAGCTTTCAAGGCATCTTTCAAGGTTTTACCAGCTTTAAATTTCGGCACGGTCACAGCATGAATCTGAATTTTCTCGCTAGGATTTTGGGGGTTAACACCCATGCGAGCTTCTCGACGTTTCGCCAAAAAAGTTCCAAAACCTGTAATAGTTACTTCCCCGCCTTTTTTTAATTCTTCTACAATCATATCAACCAAAGTATTAAGCATTTTTTCAGCGACCGCTTTTTCCACAGAAAGTTTTTCTGCTAAAGACATAATGAGTTCTGATTTGTTCATATCAAGTATGCTAATTATTACAAATTATTAGCGAATAATGCGAATTTAATAATTCGCAAAATTAGTATTAAATTGGTAATAATTCGCAAATTAAATTTTTATTTCTTTATGGATTCTTTTGAGCTCCCAACACTTGCCAGATTGATCATCGATTTTTATCAAAAGAGCATTGACTTCCACTGGTCCAGTTTCTGGAAATTCGTGCAAAACAGTGGTTTGGGATAAAAAACCTTCAATAATATTATCTTTTTTTACACCAATCACAGTTTCTAAACCTCCGGTCATGCCTACATCTGTAATATAGCCAGTCCCAAGGGGCAAAATTTTCTCATCAGCTGTTTCAATGTGAGTATGCGTCCCAAACAGTGCACTAGCCCGACCATCAACATACCAACCAAAAGCTCGCTTTTCTGAAGTTGCTTCAGCGTGAAAATCTATTAAAACTATATCATTTTTTTTAATTTTAAGCAAATTGTATATTTCATCAAATTTTCTAAACGGACAATCTACTGTTTCTCTAAAAAAAACTCTGCCTAAAAAATTCAAAATAAAAACATTTTTATTTTTTATTTTCAATTTTAAATATTCTCGACCAACCACCGTGGGTGGATAATTAGCTGGTCTCACTAATTGATATTTTTCATCACTTAAAATTTTTCCAAACTCACCCTTTTTAGTAATATGATTACCAGAAGTAAAAATATTAATACCGGCTTCTACCATTTCATCTAAAGTTTTTTCAGTTACTCCTTTGCCATGAGCCAAATTCTCTACATTGGCCATAATTAAATCTGGCTTAAATTTCTTGTTAAGCTCTGGCAAAACTTTTTTTATGGCCTCGCGGCCAATTTTCCCAACAATATCTCCAAAAAAAATAATGGTCATAAAATTTCCAAGTTTATCTCGAGCGATTAGTGAGAGATCTCTAATTTTAAAAATGAGATCCCCCGCCTACCGGTAGGCAAGTTCGGTTCAAAGCGACCAAAATAGACACTCGGGATAAACTTTAGTAATGCTTATCTTGCATATTCAATAACTCTTGTTTCCCTAATCACATTAACTTTAATTTCTCCAGGATATTTTAATTCTTGTTCAATTTTATTGGCAATCTCACGAGCCAATTTTTTAGCTGCATAATCATCAATTTTTTCTGGAGAAATAAAAATACGCACCTCTCTACCGGCTTGAATGGCATAAACTTTTTCCACACCTTCAAATGCTTTGGCTGTATCTTCTAATTCACCCAATCTTTGGATATAATTTTCATAAGAATCTTTTCTAGCACCCAATCTAGCCCCAGAAATTGCATCAGCTACTTTGCCAATAGCACCAAGTAATGTCTCTGGGTGATCCAAATGATGCTCAATAGCCACTTTGGCCACTTCTTCTGGCATACCATATTTTTTCAAAATGTTATAGCCAATTTCTGGATGAGTGCCTTCAACTTCATGATCTACTGCTTTACCAATATCATGTAATAAACCAGCTTTTTTAGCTAATGACGCATTAACACCTAATTCTTCGGCCAATAAACCCGATAAATTGGCTACTTCAATGGAATGTTGTAAAACATTTTGCCCATAAGAAGTACGATATTTTAAGCGACCCAAAATTTGAATTAACTTAGGATCTAAACCAGCAATACCTAATTGATAGGCAGCATCTTCACCAGCTTTTTTAATTTCCAAAGCTAATTCTTTTTTAACTTGTTCAATAGTCTCTTCAATTCTGCCAGGATGGATTCGACCATCAGCAACAAGTTTTTCTAAAGTCAATTTAGCCACTTGTCTTCTGATGGGAGAAAATCCTGAAACAATAATAGCACCAGGCGTATCATCCACAATTATTTCTACCCCCAACATATTTTCTAAAGTTTTAATATTGCGACCTTCTTTACCAATAATTCTACCTTTCATTTCATCACTTGGTATAGAAACGGTCGAGCTAGTAGTTTCGGCCGCATGAGAAGACGCGCATCTTTCAATAGCCAAAGTCAAGAGTTCTTTAGCTTTTTTATCTAATTCTTCTTGAGTTTGATTTTCCACTTTGCGCATTAAAGAAAGTAATTCTTCTTTGACAGTTCTTTCGGTGTTATCCAATAAAACTTTTTGAGCCTGATCTTTAGTCATTTCTGCAATTTTTTGCAGCTTAGCCATTTGTTCTTCTTTAACTGTCTCAATATCTTGTTTAACTTTTTCCACTTTTTCTACTTTGTCTAAAAGTTGTTGTTTTTTATCTTCAAATTCCAACAATTTTTGATCAAAAAGAGTTTCCCTTTTTTCCAAACGTATTTGCAAAGAACTAATTTCTTTACGTCTGTCTTGCTCGTCTTTTTTAGCCTCATCGATAATTTTTAAAGCCTTATCTTTAGCTTCAATCAATAAATCTCTTTGTTTATTTTTAGCTTCTTCCAAAATTTTTTCGGCCTTAGCTTCAGCATTTTCAGCGTAGCGACTGGCAACATAACGACGAATTAAATAACCTCCGCCAAGTCCCGCTACTAAACCAATAATTAAATAAAGTATCATAAAACTCCCTGATTTCCTGAAATATAAAAAATTTCAATCATGGGAGTTTAAAAAGATTTTAATTAAATTGTTATTGAATTAATTTTAAAATTAGCAATCAAAAATAGACAACAAAAAATATTAGATTTTTTTATCTAAAAGATAATTTATATTTAAAATGTTTGATAAGTCAAAAACTGATTTCATAGCAGCTAATTGTATTTAAAAAATTCAAAATAATTTATACTAATGTTAGCCAAAAATCTTTTCTAATCCCTTATTTTTATATTTTTGGAAGTAATTAATTTTTAATATTTTAATTATAGCATTAAAAAGTTTTTTTGGCAAGATAAAATAAAAAACCGAGCAAATCGCGCTCGGTGTAAAGATATATTTTTTTTGCAATTAACGATCGCCAGGCCATTCCGGCTCTCTATCGTCATTCAATGCTTCCATATCTTTTAACAAAGTTTTTGTTATTTCAAAAGATTCTGGATCAAAATCATCCACCGTAAGAAGATTCCCATCCGTTTTTCCAATTCTTCTGCTTAACCTGTCGAGTTCTTCCCCAAGCCAGGATGCAACATTGTTTTGTTTAGACAATCCTTTAATTGAAAACCATTTAGCTTCCCACCATTTGGGGGTTATAATTTTTTTTGGTCTCTGTATAATCACTTGCACAAGAATCGAAACTGAATTTTCTCCTCCAATAAGATACTCTTCTTGAAGGACAGAAGTCCCTAAATAAACCACACCACCAATTTCTGCACCAATAACAGAAAAAAACTCTCTCATAGATTTTTTAATCGCATTTTTAAATGACTCTCCAATTTTCATTTCACACCAGCAAAGATGCCATCGTTTTTCATCTTTTTTTCTGATCAGCAAAATTTCCTGTTGAGTATTGATAATAACCAAACCTAGAGATAATTGTGCATTACCCATTGCTTGCCTCCGTTTTTTAAACAAAAGAAGTAATAAATAATTTGATACCATCAGGCAGATGCTCAATGGCTTTGACATCCAAATATTCTAAAACTTTATTAAAAGGCACCCATTTAGCATCTTCTAAATCGCTGCCGTGCTTTAAATTTATTTGTGAATTATCTACCGGACGACAAAGCACGTAGACCATTTGCAAAAATTCGCCTTTATCTGGCTTTATAATTGCCTGTGAATGGAGAATTTTTTTAAAATCAACTTCAACACCCAATTCTTCTTTAGCTTCTCGTTCGGCAATTCTTTGAATAAGCTCGGCAAAAGATTTTAAATTAAGATAATCACTTAAACAACTAGTGCCACCAGGAATATGCCAACAACCAGCCATAAATTTGGGCGAGTTTGATCTTTTTTTACCAATGGCAATTATTTTTTTACCATGGGAATCTTCTGTAATAACCAAAAAAATCACAGCCAGTCGAATATTTTGTCCAGTCATTACCTACCTCCATCTATAAGTTATAAATTTATTATTTAATTATCTTGTCTATTAAACCATATTTTTTAGCTTCTTCAGCAGTCATAAAAAAATCGCGATCAGAATCTTTCTCTATTTTATCTAAACTTTGGCCAATATGTTCGGCTAAAATTTTATTTAATTTATCTTTAACTTTTAAAATATGTTCAGCCCTAATTTTTATATCAATAGCTTGACCTTCAGCTCCGCCCATAACTTGATGCAACATTATTTCCGCATTGGGCAAAGCCAATCTCTTACCTTTGGCTCCAGCAGCCAAAATTACGGCGCCCATCGAGGCAGCAGTCCCCACGCAAATTGTGGAAACATCAGCTTTAACATATTGCATAGTGTCATAAATGGCCAGGCCTGCAGTAACCGAACCACCCGGGGAATTAATATATAATTTGATATCTTTTTTATTATCTTCCGAATCTAAAAAAAGCAATTGGGCAATGACAGTGTTGGCTATTGCGTCATCAATAGCCGAGCCTAAAAAAATTATGCGGTCCTTAAGCAAACGAGAATAAATATCATAGGCTCGTTCACCTAAATTGGTTTTTTCAATAACAGTAGGTATGAGATTCATATGTTTATATATTATATGGTGTTTTATTAAGAGTCAAGTTTAAAAAATTTTTAATTTTTAATTTTACAATTTTGAAATAATTTTGAATATTTTAATTTTTAAAAATTCAAAATTAGAAATTAAAAATTTGTCTTTTCTATCTTCCACCCTCCTTCTTCTGTTTTAACAATTTTACCAGCAGTTTTAAAGCCAGCCGCTTTTTTATGTCCTCCACCACCATATTTTTGAGCAAATAGCGAAACATCGACATTGTTTTTCATGGTGCGTAAACTGCCTTTAATTAACCCATTTTCAGCTTCTTTAAACACACAAGTTCCTTCGACATCAAACATTCTATTCAAATGATCATTCAAACCTTCCAAATCATCACTCGTAACTCTGCTTTCCTCCAAATCATCTAAAAAAATAGCTGTGGTAGCTAATTTATTTTCTTGATTAATATTCAAACGAGCCAGAGCCTTACCAAAAATTTTTAAACTTTTGTAAGGCAGGCCTTGATAAACATTCTCTAAAACAACATTGGTTTTAGCGCCCAATTTTATTAACTCTCCAGCCACTTTTAAAGTTACGGCATTGGCATTAGAATAAACAAAAAAATTGGTGTCTGTTAGAATACCAGTTAAAAGCAAACTGGCCACATTAATATCTAAAATAAAATTTATCTGTTCAAAAAAGTGGAACAAAATTTCTGCTGTAGAAGACATGCTGGGCATGACCAAATTAACATTAGCAAATTTATTATTAGAATAATGATGATCGATATTGATAGTTTGAGTATTGGTTATTTTTTCTTGATGATCTTTAAGCCCACTCCTCTCATAATCTCCGCAATCTAGAAAAACAATTAAATCAAATTTTTCATTTTTTAAATTAACAAAATTAGTTTCTATCTGATTAAAATTAACTAAAAAATTAAAATCTGGTGGCAAGTTGTCGGCCACAAACATGGTAGCTTGTTTATCATTTTTTAATAAAAATTTATAAAAAGCCAACATGGAACTCAGCGAATCACCATCTGGATGAATATGAGAAACTAAAAGAATATTATTGGCGCTTTTAACGGCGTCGAAGATTTGGTTAACAATGGTAGGGCTCAAGTTGGACATGTTTTTTACGGTGGTTGTCATTTCTAATTTTTGTTAATTATTTTCTCCAACTCTGTGGCTTCTTGTTCTGTTTCATCTATTAAAAACAATAAACGTGGAATTCTTCTAATGCTTAAATTTTTGTTTAAATAATTAACCAAGTTTTGCTTATTTTTAATTAATTCACCAATGGCTATTTCTGATTTTTCAAAAGGTAAAACAGAAAGCCAAATTCTAGCTTCAGATAATCCACCATCTATGGCTACATGAGTAATAGTAACTAAAAAATCAATCGGTAAATCTAGTTCTCTTGTCACAAATTCGGCAATCAAATGTTGAAATTCTTTGTTGAGTTTGTCGGTGCGAGGGATGGGCATAACTATGTTGCCTCCATGTCTCCTGACTGGAGGCTTTATGTTCAATAATGTAATTAAAATCTTTTACATTAAGGAAGCATTGCCGCTCCAGTCAGGAGACTGGAGCGAACAAATTATTTTTTTAAAAACAATTTTTTAAAATTTTCTGTGGTGATTTTACAAATTTCTGTATAACTCACACCTTTTATTGCGGCTAGTTTCCTGGCCACAAATTCAGTGTATTGGGGCAAATTTTTCTCACCCCTGTGTGGTTCTGGGGTCATATATGGCGTGTCGGTTTCCACTAAAAGACGCTCCAAAGGAATCATTTTAACAGTTTGGCGCAAACTGTCAACTGATTTGTTTTTAAAGGTAATTAAACCAGTTAGGCCAATATAAAAACCCAGATCAAGAAATTTTTGAGCGATTTCCTGGCTAGCGCTAAAACAGTGGACGACACCCTTCTCCCCGCCTTCGCTCCATCGCGACCAATTATCGCTCCGGCGGGCAGGTTCCTGTTTTTTTAAAATATCTAACATGTCCTCATATACATCGTAGGGATTTAATTTTGAACCACGGGCGTGTAAAATTACTGGTAAATTATTTTTTATGGCAAAATTTAATTGTTGTCTAAATAATTCTTGTTGTTTTTCCTTTAATTCCTGCTTATTATCAAAAAAATATTCTAAACCGATTTCACCAACAGCCACGGTTTTGGGGTTAATTAATTTTTGAAATTTTTCAGCATCAAAATTTTCCTGAATGCTTTCTGGGTGCATACCAATAGAAGCGTAAATTGGTTTATTGGGATACTCGCTAGCAATTTCTACAGCGCGTTTGGAGGTTTCAAAATCCGCGCCAATGTTAAGAAGACCGATTTCTTTTTCAAGACAATCGGCAATTATTTCTTTATAGTTATTCTCAAATTCCTTAGAATTTAGATGGCAGTGAGAATCGATTAGTGGCATAATCTTTGCCCGCCTTCGCCGATTTTCTATCACAACTATTTTCATAATTGGACTACGGCGACTGCCTGCTGGCTAGGCAGGGGCAGGTTCTTATTTTTAAGATAATATTATTTTAAAACTGGAGTTTATCCGCCGGAGCGATAATTGGTCGCCATGGAGCGCAGGTGGGTAAACGAATTATTTAATAAATGATTGCGCATGTTTAACAATTTCTGGCAGAAGAGGCATGAGAATTTTGCCCACAGAAATTAGATATTTAGCTACTTTAGAAACATCAATGGCTGGAATAATAAAATTTGCAAAAGGAAATTTACCAATCATAATTATGACTACCCCTAAAACCAAAGAACCTTCTAAAAAACCAAGTACTGCTCCAGCCAAACGGTTGATGGTTTTTAAAAATGGAATAATAGCAATGACATTAAACAATTTATTGATAAGCCAAAAAACTAAACCAACCAAACGATTGACAATAATAAAAATTAAAATAAAAGCCACAATTCTGGCCAAATTAGTATTACCCATAAATATGGGACTAATTAAACTGGTGCCAGTTTCAAAATAATGACCAGCAATTAAAACGCCAGCAATAGTGCCAACAAGCGCTCCAAGCGTGTGGATTAAACCAAACCAAAAGCCAGAAAAGGTGAAGAAAAAAAGAATAATAATGAGAATGAAATCTAAAATGGTCATAAGTTTTTATGCTAATTATTAGCGAATTATTTGCGAATTGTGCGAATAAAATTCAATTAATATAATTCGCAAATAATTTGTAATAATTCGTATTATATTCTTGGAAATAATGGTTCGCTTTTGACAATTTTTTCTGCTGTAAAAGTCTTGATTATTTTTTCAGCCGTACTAGGCATAAAGGGTTGGAGCAAAATGGCCACATTTAAAATATCCTCTGCAATAGGCTCTAAAATTTCTTTGAGTTTTTCTTGATCTTTAATTTTCCAAGGTTCTGTTTTGGTAATTGTTTCATCACAAGCACGAAGTTTGGCCCAGAGAACTTCTAGGGCTTCATTGAATTTATAGTGAGATAATTTGTCGGAAAATGTTTTTGACAATTGATTACCATCAATATTGCTGGATCCCGACTTTCGTCGGGATGGCAAAGTAAGATTATTCTTTTCGATTAGATTAGAAAATCGCGAGACAAGGTTGCCAAGGCCGTTGCAAAGGTCAGCAGTATAGGCTTCTTTAAATTTTTCTTCAGTATAATCACCATCTTCATATGGTGGAAGTTTTGCTAAAAGATAATAACGTATAGCATCAGTGCCATATTTTTCAACTAACTCAAAAGGGTTAACCACATTGCCAAGTGATTTACTCATTTTTTCTCCACCAGCAGTGATAAAACCATGAATAAAAATTTGTTTGGAATTTGGTAAACCAGCAGACATTAACATGGCTTGCCACATGGCAGTTTGTTGACGTAAATTATCTTTGCCTGCCACTTGCGTTCCTGGCCAAAATTCTTTAAACTTTTTTTCATCATCTGGCCAACCCAGACAGGAAATATAATTAACCAAAGCGTCAAACCAAACATACATCACATGGTTTTCATCGCCTGGCACAGAAATGCCCCATGGCATTTTTTCTTTCAATCGAGAAATACTAAAATCTTCTAAACCGCCCTCCACAAAATTTTTTATTTCATGCAAGCGATGGGTAGGCACAACAAACTCTGGGTTATTTTTATATAATTCTAAAAGTTTATCTTGATATTTGGAAAAACTAAAAAAATAATTTTCTTCAGCAATTAATTCCAAGTCTAAATTTGGATGAATTGGACATTTGTTATTAACCAGTTCTGATTCGGTTTTTTCTAGTTCACAACCCACACAATATTTTACGCTATAATTTTTTTTGTAGATATCACCATTTTTCTCGCAACGTTGCCAAAACTCCTGGGCCGCCTTGGTGTGGTGTTCATCAGTAGTGCGGATAAAATTATTATAACTTAAATTTAAAGCACTTTTTAAATTATCAAATTTGGTGGCGTATTCATTGCAATAATCTTGGGGAGTTTTATTTTCTGCCAAAGCTTTACGATAAATTTTCAAACCATGTTCATCTGTGCCAGTATTAAAAAAAACTTCCTGACCTAAAAATCTGTGCCAGCGCGCTAGAACATCGGCTTGAATAATTTCCAAAGCAAAACCAATGTGTGGTTCAGCATTGACATAAGGCAGAGTTGTGGTAAGATAAAATTTATTAGACATAAAAAGGTTTTAAAATTTCGTAATCCAACAACAGGAGGAACTATGTGGAATCTTTTTTTTGGCATTATTTTTTTGATATTAGGAGTAGCGGGTTTAATTATTAATAAAAACATCGAGAGAGCCACAGAGTTTGGTCGTCCACCAATTATTGGTTTTCAAGGGTTTTGTATTATTTGCATCTTGGTGGGTTTATTGATATTAAATCAATATTTCAAATTGATTTCTGCGTTTGTGATTAAGTGACAATTTTAACCACTAATCACGACAAATTCGCCTTTAGGATTTCCCGTCGGGAAGTCCTTTTTTATTTGTTCTAAAATTTCATTAGCAGTGCCACGATAAATAGTTTCAAATTTTTTAGTTAGTTCACGACAGACAACAAGGTGTTTTTCTTTTTTGTCATCCCTGACTTGATCGGGGATCCAGTTATCTTTTTCTGGATTCCCGCTTTCGCGGGAATGACAAAAAGACGGATAACATAGCGCGGAAAGTGTTTTTAAAATTCGATGACAGGATTCATAAAAAACCACAGTCTCTTCTGAATCTAAAACCTGACGCAAAAAAGTTTCACGGCCTTTTTTATGAGGCACAAAACCTTTAAAAATAAATTTATCAGTTGGCAAACCAGAAATAGAAAGTGCGGTAATTAAAGCCGAGGGGCCAGGGACAGGTACAATGTTGGTATTAGAAGAAACGAGGCAATGCCTCGTCTCTACCAAACGCGCAATCAATTTATTTCCCGGATCAGAAATACCTGGTGTACCAGCATCAGTGACTAATGCTACATTATTATTTTTTATTAATTCAAGAATTTCCTGAATCTTTTTGTCACTACTATGCTGATGATAACTAATTAATTTTTTATTTAGCCTGTCAAATTGCTTGGCACTTTGGTCTTTGACCAAAGATTTGATAGGATAAATTTCATAATGATCTAAAAGTTTTTTGGTGACGCGCGTATCTTCACATAAAATATAATCAACACTCTTAAAAATTCTAAGCGCACGCAATGTTATGTCTTCCAAATTGCCAATTGGTGTAGCGACTATATATAACATATTAAGCTTGAGGATATTTTTTATTAATAAAGTCTACAGCAACAACTTCAACAATGACTGCCACTGGTACTGCTAAAAGGGCACCTACAATTCCGCCAAGTGAACCACCAACTAAAATTGCCACCACAACCACCACAGCATCCAAGCCCACTGATTTTTGCATTACTTTCGGTACCAAAACACTATTTTCTAGTTGTTGAACAATAAAATATACCAAAACTACCAACAAAACTTTCGTTAGAGAATCTGAAAAAGCAATAAAGACACCTGGAATAGCCCCAATAAATGGACCAACATAAGGTATTATTTCCGTAATAGCTGCCACAAAACCCAAGAGTAATGCATATTTAACTCCTAAAATTGTTAAACCAATATAAACTGCTAAACCAACCATCAAACACAAAATTAATTGTCCTCTTAGCCACAAACCCAGTTTATTTTGAATGCGATCAAATAAATCAAGTGAATATTTTTTATATTTTTCTGGAACAATTTGTTTAACATAATATTTAATACCATCTTCTTGGACCATTAAATAAAAAACAATCACTAATAAAGAAACCAGAGATATCAAACCACCAAAAATTCCTGTTAAAGTAGTAAACACTCCACCAGTGGCACCAGCCAAATTAGAACTAAGACTTGAAAGAGCGTCCGGCAGAGTTGCTGGGACTGATGAGCCTGATCCATCAGAACCTAAACGATTAAAACCTAAGGCCACTTTTTCATAATAATCCGGTAAGTTTCTGGCTAATTGTCCCACTTGTTCTGAAATGGGTGGGATTAGTAATACAATCACCAAACTAAATAATGACAAAGTAATTAAAAAAATCACTAAAATAGAAACTGAGCGCGGAATTTTATGTTTTTGCAAATAATCTACAAAAGGATCCAAAGCCGCCGCAATGACTATGGCTACAAATAATAACCCAATAACATCGCGAATTACATAGGCAACAAAAAGTGCTAAAAGTACGGCCACCACGCGGAAAATTGAGGTGTAAGAAATAGAGGTTTGAGAAGACATAGGATTAAAATTTTGAATTTTTAATTTTGGAATTTTGAAATAATTTTATAATATTTCAATTTTAAAAATTATAAAATTAAGATTTATTTTAAAATTCAAAATTAGAAATTAAGAATTGTATTTGTTATATTTTAAGTAATTTTAAAAATTCTTGTTCCTTTTTAAACGGTCCAATTAAAGCCAGGTTTAATTTGCTGGTTTGAAAAATTTTCTTGGCCACAGCATCAATAAAGGTTTTTTTAACAGCCATTAATTGTTTAATTTTTTCTTCTGGCGTTTTAGTTTTATTTAACATTAATTCCTGCCGGCCATACCAATCGGCAACACTACTGGAATCTTCCATTTCTAAAATTAAATGGCCTTTTAAAAATTCTTTGGCTTTACTCAATTCTTCGAGTGTAATACCTTGATTTTTAGTTTTTCTTATTTCTTCCAAGATTAATTCGATAGCGGTAAATATTCTTTTTTTATCAAGACCAGCGGAAATATTAAAAATTCCCGTATCTTGCACAGGATCATGACTGGCGCGAATATAATAACAAAGACCATGGCGTTCGCGAATATTGATAAATAATCTGGAACTCATCGAACCACCTAAAATAACTGACAAAAGTTGCGTGGCCATTAAATCTTTATCAGCTAATTTCGGCCCAGTAAAACCAAAAGAAAGATGCACTTGCTCTGTTTTTTTGTATTGTAATTTAAGCTGCGGTTTGTTTTGAAATTCTCGGAACTTAACAAAACTATTTTTTTTACTCTGAGACATTTCCTGGCCAAAATATTTAACAAGATTTTTTTTAAGTTGATTAAGATTAAATTTACCAGCAATACTAATGACGCAACTTTGAGGACTATATTTTTTTTGCCAATAGGCCAACATTTTTTCTCTGGTAGTAGACGAGACAGTTTTTTTAGAACCAGCAATATCACGAGCCAAGGTATTACCTTTAAAAACTATTTCTTCTAACAAACTCTCCACGTGTCTGGCTGGAGTATCTTCATACATATTTATTTCTTCTATAATCGTGCCTTTTTCTCTGTTTAATTCTTCAGCGTCAAATTTAGAATTATGGAGCATGTCTGAAAGCATATCTAAACCCAAATCTAAATGTTCACTATTAACTTTAATCCAATAACCTGTTTGATCTTTACCAGTGTAGGCATTAAATTGCGCCCCCACTTGATCCAATTCTTTGGACAAGGCCAGAGTGTTTGGTCTTTTAGTTGTACCTTTAAACATCATGTGTTCTAAAAAATGCGACATGCCAGCCAATTCTTCACTTTCATAACGCGAACCCACGCCATATAAAACCAAAATCGTCACTGCCTTGGTGCCTTTAAGTGGCGTTAAAATTACTCTGGTTTTATTTTTTAAAGTATATTTTTGCATAAAATTTATTTGACTTCCCCAATATTGTTTTTAATAATTTTCAAAGCTGCTTTGTGTAATTTTTTATCAGAATCGCTTAAGCAGTAGTTTTTTAAAACTGTAATTTTGAATCCCCTATCAAAAGCATCCCTAGCAAAATTTAAAACACAATTTTCTGTAGCAATGCCCACAAGATACACTTCTTCAATTTTATTTTTCTTTAAAATTTTTAATAATTTATCATCCACAAAACTGCCGTAAGTATACTTCTTAAATAAATTATTTTTGCTAATAAAGGATTTAATTTCTTCACATAAATCATTTTCTTTTTTATCAATAAAGCCACGCCAATTAAAAAATTTAACAAATTGACTATTGAGTCGATTTAAATATTGAGTAAACAAAATTAAATCAAATTTATGTTTATTTTGTTCTAAATACTTTTTAATTTTAACTGGAAAATTTTTTGTGGCAAGATTTAAAAAACCCTTTTGTACATCAATGACAATAAAGCTTTCTTCATAATTTTCTGGATCCTAAATCAAATTTAGGATGACAATACTTTTGTTAAGTAATTGTGTAAATCTTCTACAGCAACACGTTCTTGCTTCATGGTGTCTCTATCGCGTATGGTCACTTTTTTGTCTTCCAGAGAATCAAAATCAATGGTGACGCAAAATGGAGTGCCAATTTCATCTTGAGAATAATATCTTTTGCCAATATTACCGCGTTCGTCCCAGGCGACATTAAATTCTTTTTTTAAATTGTTATAAATCTCTTTGGCTTTTTCAACAAGTTGAGGTTTGTTGGCTAAAAGCGGAAAAACTGCGACTTTGTATGGTGCGATTTTGTAATTTAATTTTAAAACCACTCTGCCCTCTTCTTCTGTATAGGCGTCAAGCAATAAAAACAAAAATGTGCGATCAACTCCGCCAGAAGTTTCTACAATGTGGGGCACAAATTTTTCATTTTTTTCTGCATCAAAATAACTCAAATCTTCACCAGAAAATTTAGCGTGATTAGATAAATCCCAATCCCCGCGCCAATGAAGGCCCTCCATTTCTTTGCCAATTGGTGAAGCCAGATATTCTATATCAAAAGCTTTTTTAGCATAATGAGCTAATTTTTCATGTTCATAAAAACCAAGATTTTCTGGATGCGTAAAAATTGCTTGATACCAATTCATTCTTTCGTTTTTCCAATATGCAAACCACTTGGCCATTTCATCCGGATGACAAAACCATTGCAAATCCCATTGTTCAAATTCTCTTTGGCGAAAAAGAAAATTACCCGGAGTAACTTCATTGCGAAAAGCTTTGCCAATTTGACAAATACCAAAAGGAATTTTTAAGCCACGTGTAGAATTTAAAACATTTTTATAATTCAAATAAATTGTTTGGCAGGCTTCACCCCTGAGATAGGCTTTGGTCTTTTCACTCTCAATCACTCCCAGTTCGGTTGGCACTAAAGTGTTATACATCCGTGGCGCGGTTAATTCTCCAGCACAATCTGGACATTTTTTCATTTCTTCAGCCAAATCATCAGCTTTAAAACGATGATGACATTTCTTGCATTCAACCAGTGGGTCAACAAAACTTTTTAGATGGCCAGAAGCTTCCCAAACTTTGGGGTTAGTAATTATGGCGCCATCAAGGCCAACAATATTTTCATGTTGGCGCGTCATCCATTGCCACCAAAGTTTTTTTAAATTATTTTTCATCTCTACCCCCAAAGGACCATAATCATAAAATCCTTGCAGACCGCCATAAATTTCTGAACCTGGAAAAACAAAACCGCGCCTCTTGCACAGAGAAATTATTTTTTCCATTTTGTCTGATGTGACAGACACCTTATTAATATCTGTTTTCATATTTTTACTCAAAAAAATATATTCATTATTTTATAAATAATTGGTAATACTATTAAAAATATAATTATCATCTTTATAATTTTATGAACTTTTTGTGCCGTTTGATTTAAAAAGATAATTTTATAATGAATTAAATAACCAAGACGTTGCCAGTTGTATCTATAATTTGCCTTAATTATTTTTATGTACTCAATCTTTAATAAAAGAGCATAAATTAAAGAAAGAAAAACCGCCACTAGCAAATAATTCAAAAATATAATATCTTTGTTAAAAAGTGAGAAAACTACAAAAATAGTCGCTTCAAGAAAATTTATTACATTCACCCAAATAGGATGATGGTAATCGGAACTCAATATTTTCTTATCTATTAATAGAACCTTAGCGGTTAGAAAAAAACGAAAAGAATAAATAGCTAAAAAATTAGCAATAAATAAACTTATTATGTGATTAAACATAAAAACAACTTTTTTTATTATTTATATTGGTTTAATTTTATAACAAAAACTTAAATTAAGCAAATTAAAATCCTGGATCCCCGATATGGTCTGGGATGACAACAAAATTAAAAACCAACTGTAAAAACAGCTGGCCTTTAATTTGCCCAGGGCGGGGGTCGAACCCGCATGGCCTTGCGACCGCAAGATTTTAAGTCTTGAGTGTATACCAGTTTCACCACCTGGGCAAAATGTATCAATAAGAATATTATATTTTTTTTAAAAAGATATGTCAAACAAAATCTTATTTTAATCGTCCTACATTTTAAATGGAGTCTCTATTCAATTTTAAATGTTGGTCTTGGTTTAATAATTAAATCAATATTAGAAAATATTTTTTTTAAGTTTGTATATTGTATATCAACCCCCGAGCCTTCTATCGCCTCTAAAACAACTTTTTTCCCCTTAATTATATCAAGCATTATTTTTTCATTTTCAGGGCCATAACCAATAAACAAACTTTCCAGTTTATCAATAGAACATCCAAAACGTTTTTGATTTTTTTGTTCTAACAAAAGACGATAATTTCCCTCGCCAAAATAAGCTCTAAAAAGTTCCTCTTTAGAAATTTTTAACTCTTGCATATATGTTTTAACTAACCAAAGATACGACGCATACTCATCACGATTAACAAAAATTTTAGAGATAAAATTCTCAGGGCATGTTTCTAATTCACCCATAACAGTTATGCCTTCGTCCAACCATCGATTACCTTCAGCCATTTGATCAATTCCTAATTTTCTAAAACCACAATTTTTATTTTCTTTATCAAATGCAAGACTATGCATATATTCATGAAAAATAATATTTACATTTACTAAATTAATTTCATCAACAGAAATAACATTAAATTCCGGGTGGAATCTATTTTCTCCAAGCTGTGCAAAAATTTCAGAAGTACCTTTGATTAAAATTTTATCATAAAAATATAAATCAACACTTTCTGGATTTTGTTTGGTAATATAATTATTAGTGGCCACCCACGATTTTAGTCTTTCAATATATTGTGGAATTTTTTCTTGTAATTCTGCCACTTTTATACGATAATTTTCTATTCTTTCACGTAAAGCATTTTTTATTTCTTCATCCAAAGCCATTACAAGTAAATTCAATTTTTTCAAATATAATTCGTAATAAGGAGGGTGGCTTTCTGTTTTAATAACATTAAAAACATTTTCTAACAGTTCTTCACTACTGTAATTTTCTAAATAATTATGCAATCTGACCGATTCTTTTTTTTCACTTTTATTTATTTTTTCTAATGATTCAACCATAATTTAAATATAAAAAAATAATAATTATTAAATTATTTTAGATACTTTCTATCTTGCATTTTTTCTGGTAAATAAGTTTGCTCACTTGAATCTTCAAGCGGAGTATATTTATAATCTTTACCATAATTTAAATCTTTCATCAACTTGGTCGGGGCATTGCGCAAATGAATGGGCACGGGTAGTTGACCAAATTTTTGTACATCTTTAACAGCTTCGCCATAAGCTAAATAAGCATTGACACTTTTTTTAGCTTGAGCTAAATAAATAACTAATTGGGCCAAATGAACAGAGCATTCGGGCATGCCAATTTTGTGGCAAACATCAAAAACAGCATTGGCCAACACCACAGCAAAATTATCAGCCAAACCAACATCTTCAGCAGCAAAGCGAACCAAACGGCGAGCAATATATAGAGGATCTTCACCTGCCTCGAGCATTCTGGCTAACCAATAAAGAGAAGCATTAGCATCACCCCCGCGCATAGATTTATGCAAAGCAGAAATAATATTATAATGTTCCTCACCATCTTTATCATACAACAGAGCTTTGTGTTGCAAGGCTTCGCTAATTAATTTCTGATCAACAATATGCTGGCCAGAAATATCTGCGCCAGTATTTTTTACAGCCACCTCCAGAGCGTTTAAAATTACTCGGGCATCACCATTGGCAGTTCTGATTAAAAATTCTTCGGCCTCTTGGTCTATTTTACTTTCATATTTTCCTAAACCGAATTCTTTGTCTTTAAGCGCGCGATTAATAATTAATTTTAAATTTATAGGTGAAAGTGGTTTTAAAACATAAACTCTCGAGCGAGAAATTAAAGGAGTAATCACTTCAAAAGAAGGATTCTCTGTAGTAGCGCCAATTAAAGTGATAATCCCCTTTTCTACAAAGGGCAAAAGACTATCTTGCTGGGCTTTGTTCCAACGATGAATTTCATCCACAAAAAGAATAGTTCTTTGATTTTGATATTTGCGTTTTTCTTTAGCCTCATCAATTACCTGTCGTAAATCTTTAACTCCGGAAGAGACACCAGAAAGCTCAACAAAATATGAATTGGTTGTTTTAGCAATAATACTAGCTAAAGTTGTTTTGCCAGAACCCGGCGGACCCCAAAAAATTATTGAAGGCAAATCATCAGTTTCTATGGCCCAGCGCAAAAGTGTGCCTGGACCAATAATTTCTTCCTGTCCCAAAAAATCATCCAATTTTTTAGGACGTATTCGATCGGCCAAAGGAGCTGTATTTAACAGATTAGTATTTAATTGTTGATCAAAAAGATCTTGTATCATGATTTAATTTTACCACTCCTGCGTTTAGACATCAATAAACTAAAAAAACTTAAAAAGACGCTTTGCGCGTCGCTTTATTTGTTAAACTCCAATGATTAAAAAACATTTGCACCTATTTAAGTAACCATATTACTAATTACTAAAAATTAAACTCATTCAATCTCTCTAACACTAAACCATTTATATTCAGTGCTTTCAATTTTGTCATTTCTTACAAATACAGAAGTACCTGCTTCTGATAATATTTTATCAGCCGAATAACCACAAATAGAAGCTACATCCACTTCAGAATCAACTTGTGCCCAATTACCATTATCTATGTATTCAGCAACTTTTTCCCAAGTACCGCCCCGATAGCCATCTGTTAAATCACGATAAAGTTCTAGTTTTACTGATTGCCCATCAAGATTATTTTTTACTATAAATTTAACCCCAATCCAAATATTTCTAGGCAAAGTGCCGTCCTCTGTATTCCAGACAGCCATATTTTTTTCTCCAGGCTTATTAACACTATATAAACCACCATGAATCACTTCCTTTTGAAAAACAGCTCTTCCATCGTAAAGCAATCTGCCATAATATGTTGCTCCCAAACAAGGATTTTCCTTAGTCGCATCTTGATGTTCACTTCTAGCCCCAAGCACAATACCCTGTGAACTTATAGCTTCGGTTTCTGAAATACGTCTGGAGTAGATGGTAACTTCAACATTAGTCCATTTTTTAATTTTGGAAGCATCAAAAACATACATTCTGGGCGCATCTCCTTCTAAATAAGCAACACCTTGCCCATTAATAAAAACCGTGCCATTACCTCTAACTACAAATTCTTTATCAAAAGGATCCCTTTTCCCGCTTGTCAAAGTTCTCTCTTGATTATTAGACCATGTATCAGACCAGACTCTGCCATTTTTTTTAGTAGGATAAAGCCTTTTTATTTCTTCTTGAGTGTCTTTGGGGGTACCTTTTTGGGTGTCTTCTTGAGAGTCTTCGGTTAATAAAACTGTTGACGAAGTATTGGTCTCAACAACAGGCAAAGAAACAGAATCTTTTGTTAAAGAATCATTGGATGATTGAAAAAATAATTTTGGTTTTTTGTCAGTAGCTGTTAAAAATTTAAAAATAATTAAGAAACAAAAAATAATTAATAATAAAAAAATAATTATCTTTAAAAAAATTTTAAACTTTGAATAATTTTTTTTATAAAATTTATAAAATTTTTCCATGTCTTTATTATAGCACCTTCTGGTTTTTCTGATAATTGACTCACAGAAATATCCAATTTCAATTGACCAGGTATAGCTTCATGTAAAATAAAATCAGTTTGTGGCACATTAAATTCTTGATCAAATTCCGATAAAGTCACCACTTTAATTCCTTGGTTTTTAATGTCTTTTAAAATTTTACCGAAATCACTTAATGAATATTCTGTATACACAGAAGGACTTCCTTCTGATAATTTGTGAAACATTAAAATTATAGTTTGTTTATATTTTAAAGCATCACTAAGAGAGTTATGAACATCCACTAACTGAGTTCTATCACTATAGATTGGAAAAACACCAATCTCTAAGGGTTCGGCAAAAGGAAATACTTGGGGAACATAAGTGGTTGCCCGGGCAAATTTATAATATTTATTAATTATTGTCTTTAATGGGCCATTGGTTCTACCATCTGGGTAAATATACCAATTGGGCGCTGAATTAAGACCATTTTGAATTAAATATTGCAAGGCATCACCGATATCAGTTTCATATTCTTGTAATTTTACTTTACCATATGTTTCAACAGCGTCTTTGTGCAGACTTGAATGACTAACAATATTCCAGCCATAATTATTTTGTAAAATTTTTAAATTATCTAAAGTTAAATATTTATTTTTACCAATACTATTAGTTATCACAGCCACATTACCTTTAAAATTATATTTATTCATAAGGTCGGCTCCAGCCATAACCGAATCCCAGCCATCATCAAAAACAATAATGGCTCTGGCTTCTTTTTGATCTGGTGCCAAATAAAAATCTTTAATATTTAAAGTAACATTTTTACCTTGATTTGATTTGGCCACTATTTTAAGACTATCAATCTTAGCCCAATCAAAAGTACTATCACTTTTGAACCAATTGCCTAATTCTATTTTTCTTAAATCACCCTTACCAACTCCAAATTGCAACCATTCGCCATCACGATTAACATCATATGCACTACCTTTTATATAAAAAACAGCGTATTTTGCCCAATTATCGTTGGAAAGATAAAAATCCAGACCCTGCAAATTAACAGTTTTATCAACTTTAATTTTAAAATAAAGATTTTGTTTAGATAAATCTAAAACAATATCTTTTGAGAGACTGAGAAATGTGCCATCTGTCGGTGTAGTCATCTGTAGACTTTTTTCCTGCTTATTAACCACAACAGAACTTCCGTAATTTTCTATATTATTATCGTAGATTTCATTATATGCCTCCCATCCAGTTAAAAGATTGAGAGAAGGGACTGGTGTAAGATTTGAATACAAAGACGAAGTTTTAATTTTTTTATTTACTTCTATAACTCTTTCAATATTTTTTGTTTTATTAATTTTAAAACTATAAATATTATTTTTTGTAGTTACAGTTAAAAGTTTGCTATCTTGGTCAAACTTAATATCATCTAAATTTGTACCAAGGCTGATCGCCGTCACATATGAGACATTTTTTCCTTTTTGCTTATAAGAAATTGCCTGGCAGGGAACAGCAACCTTATATTCAAACGAACATAAACCATCAAGAGGATTTTTAGCATCAATAGCAATCTGCAATTCTAAGCCATTAGTTATAAATTGTTGTATAGTCAATGATTGTTCGGACAAACTACCTTTTGCCTTTAAAGTTAAATCATCAGAATTAATTTGTGCTCCGGGAAAAAGATGAAACATTTGTTCGTAAGTATGTTCCGAAGAAGACTCTAGATCGTCTAATATTAAAACTGTGGAATCTTCAATTAAAACCATGGCTCTTTTGTGGGTTACGCCATCATAAAGAATATGTTGAGCAGATTGATAAACATAGCCATCTCTCTGATCAAAAAATCCCGCAGAAACTTTTTTCGATTCATTGCCAATGTTTTGGTCTCTATTATCCACTACGACAGTATTATGAGCTCTGGTGCCATGAAAATAGGAACGATAAGGTCCAATTTCATAAGAATAAAGACCAGCATCTGGCATCAGGGCAAGACCTTGACTATATAAACTAAAACTAAGCGCGTCAAGATCACTGTGATTTGTTCGATAATTACCCACATCAAATATAAGTTGTGTTTGCTTAACATAATCATCGCCCCTATTCCAACCTGAACGCATAATTGTTTCTCCGCTAACCGGATATTGAATATTTAATTTAGCTGGTTCTTGCCCCCTTTCTCCTTGAGTTAAAACATACAATAGTTCTGGGTGTGATGTCGCCATTTCTTCATAAAGACCATAAAGATTAATTTGCCTTTTGATGGAAGCGCCAATAGTAGGCACTGACAAATCAGGTTGTAACACATAAACCACATAAGAAATCATTTTGTCAATTTTCTCCTCGGAAAATCCACTAATAAATAAATGGTTTTGTTTTAAATATTTATTAATTTCTAAAAATTTTTCTAAAACATACAGATGATAATAAGGTGAATTTTCAACCAAAACCCCATCATCGTCCACGACAGTATTAAGCATTGTTATAATTCTTTCCGAAGATAAATTGAGCCAATTATTTGATTCTGGTAAATCTGGAAAATTCACAGCTAATAAATAAAGAGCCGCCGCCTGATCAATACCATGATTATATTCTTTTTCAAAATGGGCGGGATCAGCTAAAAAATCTCCGTGCATTTTTATGGTTTCTAAAATCTTATTATCTAATTCTAGGGGCAATTCTCCTTTTTGACGTAATTTTTCCCGAACATTAATAAGAGTCATAGTTCTAAAAGCCGCACCATGATAATCCCAAGAATATGGCCCGTCAATACCCTTGTATATAAAAGATTCAGTAATACTTATTAATTTGTCTTTATAGACCTCTTTATTATTTTTTTGCCAAGCAAAAAGAAGGTTTCTTACCGGTTCTAAATTATAATAATTAAAACGCCAGTAAATATCGGAAAAGGGATCTTCTGTCCAATTTTGATTATCTATAACTACTGGTTCAAAACGACTTATTTCGTATTTATTTTCTAAAATTTGATCAGCGATACGTATATCCCCCCCATTGATATATGAATAAATAATTTCTTGACCATATTTAAGAGAAGAATCACGAGTACGCAACTTAATCAACAGATTATTACCGGTTGGATACAAAAAAATAACGACTATGCTTATAAACGCTAATACTAAAATTATGTGAAAATATTTTTTATTTAAAATAATCATAATTATCTTGTACCCCAATGATTTTTTTTAAGTGTTGCCAAAGCATAGAGCATCTGCCACATAAAACAAGAAACAAAAAGAAAAGAAACTACAGGCATATACATAAAGTTTTTTGCATCACGATAAACACTCACAAATAAAGCAAACACCAAGCCAAGCAATATAAAACCAGATAAAAAAATTATTAAAAGCAATGGGTTGCGTAGCATAATACTGTTTATAATTACTTTACTGGCTAAAATCGGGCCCACCACACAAAAAGAAAGGCTGGTATAAAAAGCAAAACCAGCTAAAGGGTGCTTTTTTTTCCAAATAAACAAAGCCGCAAAAAGGCCCTCTCTAATCCATGATTTTTTCCATCTTAATTGTTGACGCCAATAGACTTTAAATTTTTCTGGTACCATGGTGGTGGCTTTGGCTTTTTCGCAATAAACCACATCCCAGTTTTGTAAAACCATATTAGTTAAAGCCCGATCATCTCCAAAAGTACTTTTTGAGCCCAAAAAAGTCCGGCTTTTCCATTGTTTTAATAAGGGTTGAATTATGTTTTTTCTATAGGCAGAAAAACAGCCTGGACAACAAGTAACTGAACGATGCACGCTCTCGCTGGCTTTATAAACATCAAAAGACACGGCATACAAAATTGATTGCATCTTAGTTAATAGATTTTTATTTATATTTTCTACTTTAGTATTTCCAGAAACAGCTCCAATTTTTTCATCGACCAAAAAATGTTCTGTAATATGACGGATAGCATCAGGCGCAATAAAACTATCTGAATCAACAAAAATGATTATTTCATGAAGTGCCTCATTAATTCCCACTGTCATAGCTTCACGTTTACCTTGATTTTTAGCAAAAGAAATTAATTTTATTTTTCTGCCATAAAAACTCTGGGCCTTTATAACCTCATTTTTTGTACCGTCAGTAGAACCATCATCAACCACAATACATTCTATCTTGCCAGGATAATCAGACTCTATACAAGTAACAATGGTTTTAAATATACCAGCTTCTTCGTTTTTAGCAGCAATAACAACACTCACATTGGGATATTCTGAATCTAAATATTTTTTTTCATGATCATCTTTATAGAGATAGGCGTATGGAAGGCGAGAAACTAAAAAAATGGTAGTGATAAAGCTATAAAAAGGCCAAAAAGAAAACTTCAAAGGCATGTTAGCTATAAAAACAACTTTATAAAGAACAAGAGCTACAATAATTATTAATAACATCAAAAACAACAACATTGATTTTATCTTTGTCGCTGAAAATAAAGAAATATTTAGACCATCCGATGATGACTCAATTTCTTTAACTAAAGTCATTTCTGAACCATTCATAGGCAGAAAAACAGGTACACTTTAAGTGATCTGTTATAAAAAAATTAAAATTTAATTTTCTTTGATTCCCCGATTCCCTTTTGAAATGCAATCTTTATTCGGTTAGAATAAAGATCTAT
>DAOOOW010000001.1:0-112172 GCA_035387885.1 bacterium | reverse complement strand
AAAAACAATTAAAAAAACCCGAACATAAAATTGCATTTCGGGGGTGAATTCGCCTCACCTGTATAAAGTAATTATAGCATAGTTTTTATAAAAAGTCAAAGATATTTTTTTCTGATTGACATTTTTTAAATTCAACCGTATAATAAATTCATCTCTTTAAAAATAAAATCTCACACAAAAAAGGAGGAAAAAAATTTGAGTCCTCCAGTGGGGGCATTGGGAGGACATGTAGAGAAAAAATCTTTTTCCACAACAACTAAAGGGGGAAAAAGATTGGGGACTCAAAAACAAAAAACGGAGTAGAAAATGACTGAAGAGCAAGATAGCGTCAGGAAGTCCAAACCGGCTCGTGAAGCTTACTTCATCGGAATGGATGGGAAGAAACACTCAATCTCGACCAGGGGAAGAACTGTCGGGCAAGTGGAAAGTATTATTGAGGATAAAGTCGCTATAGGTGCAGCGCATTTTGGATGTTGCACACCAGTAAAATGACTGAACCAATACACAAAGGAGCGCGCCTTCACGCGCTCCTTTTTTCTTTTTAATTTTATTAATAATATTTTATTTCACTATCTTTTTCCCATTTGCTTTGTAAATTTTTGTAATTTTTATTTATTTATTCCCTGGCCAGCTTTAGTGAAGCTTTAGTTAGAAAATAGAGGCGAACTTGGCGTTAAGAATTGAATGGAGGGGAGGCCGATGTGTTATCGGCCGACCAGGCATCCGTTCAATTTAGACAAGTGAGCCCTATTTTCTCTAAAGCGCAACTCAGCTGGCGTTTTTGGGCCACCTTTTTTAAAAAAGGTGGCAGAAGAAATATTTTTTAGATTTTAAACGACAAATACAAAATACCAAAAAAGCAGGTTTTAAAGCCTGCTTTTTAATTTTTAATTAATACTTTTAAAACTTTACTTCCACATTTTTCTTTTCTTCTTCACTAGCACCAAAAAATTCATATTTAGTAAATTTCAACATCCCAGCAATTAAATTGGTAGGAAACATTTCAATTTTAGTGTTAAAATCACGCACATTACCATTATAAAATCTTCTGGAAGCTTCCACTTTATTTTCTGTTTCAGATAACTCTGCTTGCAGGGATAAAAAATTTGTATTGGCTTTTAATTCTGGATAATTTTCAGCTACGGCAAATAAACTCTTTAAAGTACCCATTAAATTATTTTCGGCTACGGCAATTTCTTCTTTAGTAGTTGCCCCCATAGCCGCAGTTCTGGCTTCAGTTACTTTTTGAAATAAACCGCTTTCATGAGAAGCATACCCCTTGACTGTTTCCACTAAATTAGGGATTAAATCATGACGACGCTTAAGTTGCACATCAATGTCGCTCCAGGCCTCTTTAGTGCGATTATTAAGCTTAATTAAGCCATTATAGACACCTACCACCCATAAAATTATCACCACCAATACAGCTAGAATTATTAATAATAATGTAGACATAATTTTTTAAAGCATTTTTATTGCTCTTAATTATATTTATATAGTTATATTATAGGTCATACTGTCCTCAAATGCAACTAATAAAATTGTTTTCCCGTTCGCTTGGCGGAGCCTTAGAAAGAAAATAGAGGTGAACTTGGCGTTAAGAATTGAATGGACAGGAGGCCTATATAATAAGGCTGACCAGGCATCCGTTCAATTTAGCCAAGTGAGCCCTATTTTCTCTAAGGCGCAGCAGCGAACCAGTTTTTGGAGCTACCTTTTTGTTTAAAAAGGTAGCATAAAAGACTACTACTTACTCAACAATAAAATTAGTCAGCAATACTTCGGCGGGAATCTTACTACTTTTTAACTGTAAATCAATAGTCAAAAGTTGCCCAAATTTTATTTTTAAATCTTCAAAAGAATAATTTTTTGTTTGGCCTAAAACTTTTTGCACCACAAAAGGATGTAAACTCAATTCTTTGGCAATCTCGCTATAATTATTATTTTTTAAACCGGCTTCTTTAATTTGAATTAACAAACGGATTTGGCGCACTAGCATAGTTAAGATATATAATGGCTCTGTACCAGCTTCCAATTGCTGGCTCAAAAGTTTTAAAGCCAAGGATTTATTATTGGCCGAAACCGCGTCTGTCAAATTAAAAATATTATCATCAAAACTTATAGCGGTTAAAAGTTTGACAGCTTCTAAATTAATATTAGAACTATAGGCCAAAAGCTTGTCTAATTCCAAAGATAAAAAATTCAAACTCTTTTGTTCACTCATCATAATTTCTGCCACTGCCGAATTTTCTATCTGACCGTTTTTTTTCTTCACATAATCCATCAGCCATTTTTTTAATTCCGCGCCTTTTAGAATTTCCAATTCAAATTTATTTTTTGCCGCGCTTAAAAATTTATATAAACTTGTTTTTTTATCCACTTTACTCTCTAAAAAAATAAAAATATCATTTGGGCTGTCTAAAATCTTTTTTTGCTCTTTTAAATAATCAGTTATTTCTTTTTGCGCTTCATTTAAAGATAAGTTTTCAATTATTAAAATTCTTTGCGGTGAAAATAAAGAAGCGCTTTTAATTTTGCCAGAAAGTTCATCTAGAGAAATTTCCTCTGCCTCAATTTTTTGTAACTCAAAACCGGTTTTGTCTTTAACAATTTCTTTTACTTTTTCTTTAGCTCGATAATTGTCTGACCCAAATATAAAATACAGCATAAATGTGTTCACCCCCTCCTTACGAAGGAGGGGCCTACTGGCGATAGCCAGAGGGGGAGGTTAATTACTCGCCGATAGGCGTCTCTTAATTATTATCTCTTAAATCCTATCTCTATTTTATATTATTCCACACCAATTGAAACACAAATTTCATAGTGTTATAAACTTCTTTACTTTCTATAATCACTCCAAACATTTCTTTGGTAGTATAAGACATAAAAGCCACTTTATTATTACCATAAATATCAATTTCAATAGAAAAAGGGTATTTTTGCGGGTCAATCAATTTTGTTTGACGATTAAGATTTTTATCTAAAGAAGTGTATTTTTCCACGCCTTTTTCTTTAGGTGCTATAACTTTAGCTTTAATATTACGACGCGATCTTTCGGGAGAATAATATTCATAAAGCCATTTAAGAAAATCCCTATCTGGTTTTACTACTGATAAAAAAGCTAAAATTTCTTGATTATTATAAAGCGTATCTTCATAAACTTTTTTCAATTCTTCAGCTCCTTCAAAAAAACGCACCCGCGGTTTATTTTTCGCATAATTAAAAATCGCGTTTAACTCTGGCAACAAATTAAAAATCTCCACCTCTTTTTTCTTTAACTCATTTTGCTTGTCCAAAATGTTGGTTAATAATTGGTGCGGATATTGCCCTGAAAAAAATATTTTCTTGCCAATTTTTTCTGTGGTAACCAAACCCGACTCTGCTAATTTTTCTAAACATTGGTAGGTAGTAGCTCTGTGCACCCCAGATTTTTTGGCAATATTTTGTACACTTTCTCCGCCCAATTCTAAAGCCGCCAAATAAACTTTAGCTTCCTTATCGCTTAAGCCTAATTGTTTAATTTTTTCTTGGAGCATATTTTTTAAACAGCCTCAGCTATTATTAATTGATAGTCTTTTTGAGAACTTTCAATTTGTTTTTTTATTTTTAAGCCAGTTTCCTGAAAAATTTCTGCAATTTCCATTGGCTCGTGTTTATAAGAAATAGCCGAACGCAAGATATCTCCAGTTTGATATTCTTTGTGCATCCCTTCATAATTTAAATTAACTGCTCTCTTAAAAACTAATTCCATCACCACTTGATTATTTTCTTTGTCTGCGTAAGCTTGATAATTAGTATCTTCGAAATTAAGACCAAACACTCTTTTAAACATCTGCTTGCTAAAATTTTCTGCCTCTTCGCCTTGGTAAGATTTGGCTATTTTTTCCAAATCCAATTTCATCTGCACACCAATTATTATTTTTTCTCCAACTTTCATACCCTTTCTTAAATCTTTTAAAAGTTTTTTTTGATTTTCTTTTTTTTTCATTACTCAAGGTACACCCTAAAAACAAAAAACTGTTTTTTTCTTTCCCAACAATTTCTGATATTTTTCTAAAATCAGTTACCGCACCCACAACCTCTATTTCTTTTAAAGCCTTCATCTCTTGGGCTGCCGTCATCACCATGGGTGTACTGACATCAATAGGGTGATAAACAATCTTTGTAGCACTTTTTTTAACTAAAAATTCTAAAATTTCTCTTGCTTTAGTGCCATTACCTGGTCCCAAATCATAAATTTCTGTACCCTGGATTTCTCGCGCCAAAACTTCTAAATTATTTTTAATTAACTGAAATTCTGTATTCACACTATAATCATCTCGTGCTATAAATTCCAAAAAATCTTTGGCGCCTGCGCCTAAATAAAACAACAAAGGATCAAAACTCCCTGTTTCTAAACCCTGTTTACACAATTCTTTTACTTGCTCTTCTGATAATTTTTTCTTTAAATCTAAATTAAATTTTAAATTAAGAGTTTCCCACCTCTCAAAGCCTTTGAGTGAAAAATTTTCACCTATACAGTTATCCAAAATTTCTCTTAACCTTCTATTTATTTCTTTTCTAATAGCCAGACTATAGGCAACTTTTTTTACTCCAATTGTGTCACCTCCATCTTGACTTTCATCTCTCCTATTATAAACAAATTTTGTTTTTACCTTTTCTAATCCCAAACTTTGCATTTTGTCAGCTTCTTTTTTATTTAAAATTTTTGTTCCATCAACATTGCCGCTTCTTTCACCCCAATAACCCACTTCATTTATTTCAAAATGACAGCCTCCTTCAAAATCAATATTATGTATTTTATTAAGAAAAGCTATTTTATTAAGTCCAGTATGATCTGCGTTTGCCCAATTAACCACCGTCTGCCAATTAAATTCCTCCGCTCCTTCGGTTAACAAAAAATTATCTAATTTAATTGTCCCATTTATTTCTAAAATACTCTCATTGTATAAGACATCTTGTTTTTCTGGGGATTTTTTATTTACTGATTCAATTTTTATATCTTCGGTTTTGATTTTCAATATACTTTTTAAACCTCTTTCTTGGAGCTGTCTTAATAATTCTTCTTTTTCTTTGTTTGATAACAAATCTAAAAATTCTGTCTGCTCATTAGGCTCGCCTCTTTCTTCTGGTTCTAACTTTTTTCTCTTAAAAAATTCTCCAGTATGCATATGTTTAATTTACTTATTTAAAAATTTTTGCCACCATGTTTTCCATTTTTTTATTTTCAAACCTCTTTAAATATTTCTTTAATTTAATCTTATCCAGCAAATCCAAATTCATTTCTTCTTGGTCAAATTTAGCATAACCACGAAGAGACAAATACAATAAATCCAAAAAAGCTTTTTCTTGTTCAGCTTCTAATAACCCCTGCTCAAGTGTATATCCAAAAAACAATTCTGGTTTGAGGTGATGGTAAATTAAAACCATATTTTCATTTTTTATAACCCTACTTCTTTTAGATGTCACCATGGTTGGACTATAAGTTTTTTGACTTAAAATACCATTTTTGGCCAATATCCACTCGCAAGATAAATAACTCGGTCCATAGGCCTCTAAGGCAAATTTTTCCCAGTCAACCAAAGATGGATCAACAGTAAACATCGCGGGCGCTAGTTTAAAAAGTAAATTATTTTTTATCAAACGGCTAAGTGCTACTTTTAAACTCTCTCCACCCAACTGACTTACTTTTTTAAGATCAGTCAATGAATAATATTTTTTAGGAATTTTATTTATTTGAATTAGCAACTTGTTCATATAATTGTTCAATAATTGAATAATATTTAGTTGGCAAAAAAACTTGTAATTCATTCTTAAACTCTCTTTTGTTATATGGGGTTATTTTTTTTGGCAAGACAAACTCTTCTCTTAGCGTTTGAGCAATATACCATAAATCAAAAATATCTCTGGCTTTTTTTCTATCTAATAAAGCCGCTATTTTTAATTCTTTTAATTTTGTTAAGCTTGGCACCAAGAGTAGTGGTTCTAAAACAGAAACTGGGCTTTTAATTAAAGCTATTTTTTCATCAATCATGGGCTTTTTTTTGGGTGTATGAATTTCAATTTTTATAGAAAATGGATGTTTTAATTTTTCATCTTTAATAAAATATAAAGCAAATAAAGTCTGCCTTTTACCCCTAAGGTCTCTTAATTCCCAAGAATTATTTTTGGCTACTTTATTAGCAAATTTTTTAAATTCAGCCAAGCTAAATGGTTTAATCTTAATCAAATCAATATCTTCAGAAAATCTTGGTGAACCATACACCAGCCGCAGGGAAGTTCCGCCATAAAAAATGACTTTGGCACCAAGCTGGTCTTTAGCTAAAGCCTCTAAAAAAATCATTTCTGCCTCCTCGCGCAAAATCTGGTCAACTGAAATTTTTAAGCTCTTTTTTAATTCTAACAGATATTCTGGAGTCATAGGCTAAAAATTAATAATACACGAAAGTTAACAAAATTGATAACTTTAATGTATCATAGATTATAGAATAATTCAAATTAATTATAGCAAATTTAAAAAAAATAAAAAGCCCCTGCTTTTTCTAATTACCACAGAAGCCTTTATTGAATTTCCTTTTAAAAAAATAGATGCGCTGAAGTTAATGATTTAATTAAGTTTCTTACAGCTATATTTTATCACTAAAAATCAATTTTAACAATTTTATACCTTAAGCATAACATATTTTTTAAAAAAATAAAAAGCCCTTGCCGCGCTGTTTTGCGGCAAGGGCAGTAGTCCCTCACTTACACGGTGCTTTGCGTAAGTGAGGGAGATTTCTACATTGATATTACTTTGACCCATTTTTTTATAAAATCCTCCAAAAAAACAGGTCTTTTTCCTCCAACAACGAAACATCCGAAGATCACCATCCCGCCGTGTTTCCATTCCCCGATTCTATCTAACTTGGGAGGAAACCGTGGGTCGTCCTCGGCCGAAGCCGCGTATTCCATTTCCACATGGTGATCTTGCACCCACATGGCCCATTCTGCTGTTATCAGACCAGCCTCTGCTGCAGCAGTTAAAGCATGTGCGCAGTGAGTGACACTTGTAAAAACCTTAAAAGGAATTTTTTCACTCTTAAGGATTTCTACTATCTGCAGTCCCGCAACAGGAGAAGGCTCTTCTCCTGCCTTTTGTGGCAACCCCATATCTGTTACCACAAAATCAATTTTTTCCTTCCTTAAAATTTCCACTGCCGAAAATACATCCTGGCAGTGAAAAATTTCATAACCCGTAGCTTGCTCGAGTAGAGAGCAAAACTCCTCTGATTCCAACCAGCGGCCACCTCTTCCACCCAGCCTAAGCTGGTCTTCAACGATCAAAACCTTCATTGTTTCCTCTTTTCTTTTTTTATTTTTTTCCAACCAGCCTCATTGCCAGTAGGCTACTGCCTTAAAGTTATCGAGCAAATAAGACCAAAAGATTTTATCCGCTCTTAGTTTTTAAGGCATAAGTCTACTGGCAATATTTTTATTATCAAAGTACTATTTTTATATTTTTCGATTTAAAAACCCCGCGTTCTTAGAGAAGAGCAGGGGAATTAAAAACTAATTTCAACGCCTTAAAAGAATTAATTCTTTCTAGACTTTTTTCTCCTCTCATTCTCTGCAGTCATTATAGCACAGATTAAAATATTTGTCAAGTATTTATATCAAAATTAGCTTTTTTAATGCTATTTTATGCTAAATTAAGCCAAAATTAATCATATTTAAAGTTATAGTTTTATAACAAAAGTAAGGTTTTATCCACAACCATTAATAAATTTTATCCACAAGTAATTAGTCCCCGCCTTTTCAAATTAAAGTTTGCCGTTGTTGGTTGTCTCCAGTCTCCTGACTGGAGACACAATGCCTCTTTATTATATTTTTTATATTTTAATTACACTAATGAAGCACTAAGGCTCCAATCAGGAGATTGGAGCCAACAAAAATAGGTACCTGTTTTATAAGGAGAGGATAAAAACCCAACCAAACCAAAAGGACAGGTTTCAAACCTGTCCCTACGAATAAAATCCTATTTAATTAAATTTTACAGAAAGCGCATTCTTTGTGTTTAACCAAACTTGCCACATAAACTTTAATAGCATCTTTAGCCATTTTCTTGGCTTCTGCTAAATCTCTGCCATATGTTACACAACCAGGTAAAGATGGCACAACCACAGTAAAACCGCCTTGCTTTTCTGGTTTTAAAATAATATTATAGTTTAAATTTTTCATATTTTTTTTGCTAAATAGTTAATGCCTTAATTATGTTTCTATTATACCACTCTTTATTAAAAAATCAATCCCAACCAAAAACCAGCCCTTTCAGACTGGTTTTTATTGGCGGGTTTAAAACCCGCCCCTACAGTAATTCCGGTCTAAAGGCCAGAGTTACATTTTATCATTCATTAGACATTATTAATTAGACATTAGACATTTTAATTTTACCTTCTAAATCCACCACCCCTTCGATCATCTCTTCTTCCCCCTCTATTAAATCCTCCATGGTGTGGATCTGACGGAGCTGACTGTTTAATCTTAGAAAAATCAAAATCTGTGCCAATCATAGTTAAATTTATTCGGCCTTGATCATCAATTTCTTTAACAATAACTGGAATTGAATCACCCACATTAACCACATCTTCAACTCGGTCAACTCTAAATGGAGCCATTTCAGAAATATGCACCAAACCTTCTTGTTTTGGTAAAACTTCTACAAAAGCTCCAAAAGTCATCAGCCTAGTAACTTTACCAGTGAAGAATTCACCCGGTTGCACTTCGCGAGTTAAATTTTTCACCCATTCCATAGCTCTTTCAGCTGAGGCGCCATTAGGCGCAGTAATAAACACCAAACCAGAATCTTCAATATCAATGGCTACGCCAGTGGTATCAATAATTTCGTTAATCACTTTACCACCTGGGCCAATCACATCACGAATTTTATCTGGATTAATTTGTAAAGTATAAATTCTTGGCGCGTAAGGAGATAAATCTGCTCTTGGTTCGGCAATGGCGCTCTTCATAACTTCTAAAATTTTTAATCTGGCTTCGTAAGCTCTAGCCAAAGTTTCTTTAACAATATTTAAGCCAATACCCCCAAGTTTAATATCTAATTGCAAAGCGGTAATTCCATCTTTTGTGCCAGCAATTTTAAAATCCATGTCCCCTGAATGATCTTCCACTCCTTGAATATCTGTTAAAATTTTATAATTATTTTTATTATTATAATCACTCATCATGCCCATAGCAATACCCGCTACCGTATCTTTAATTGGCACCCCAGCATCCATTAAGGACAAAGAAGAACCGCAAATGGAAGCTTGGGAAGATGAGCCATTTGATCCTAAAACTTCTGAAACAACTCGAATGGTGTATGGAAAAACTTCTTTTTCTGGAATCACCGGCACTAAAGCTTTTTCTGCGAGTGCCCCATGTCCAATTTCTCTTCTACCTGGCCCTCTCATTGGGCCAATTTCACCTACTGAAAAATTAGGAAAATTATAATGATGCATATAGCGTTTCTTACTAGATTCTTCCATAGTATCCAACGTCTGTTCATCAGATGGCGCGCCAAGAGTAACAACTGATAAAACCTGTGTTTCACCTCTTTGAAATAAACCAGAACCATGAATTCGTGGTAAGACTCCAACTTCCGCAGTTAAAGGTCTAATTTCATCAATGGCTCGGCCATCAACACGAATATTTTTTTCTAAAACTAATTTTCTGGCGTGAATATCTAAAAACTTTTCAATCATTTTTAAACCAACTATTTTTTCTTCTTTAGAAACATCATTATCTGCCTTTAAAGTTTCTTCTGTATGCAAATATAATTTATCAATATTATTATGATATTCATCTTTGGATTTAGAACTAAAAATTTCTTCAATTTTAGCTTTTACCAAAGCGCTAACTTTCTCTTCTAATTTAGCGATTGAAGCTAATTCTTCAGCAGTTTTTTCTATTTCTAATTCTAAATTTATTTTAGCTAAACCAATTTTAGCTCTGATACTCTCCATTAAATCAATTATTTTTTTCAAATGTTTATGTCCAAATTCTATTGCTTCTTGCATCTGAGTATCGGAAATAATATTAGCTCCAGCTTCGAGCATGACAATTTCATCTTTTGTACCAGCTACCACCAAATCTAAAACCGATTTTTTTCTAGCTTCATAACTAGGATTTAAAACCATTTCATATTTTCCAGCCTCTGTTGAAGATTCAATCATCCCGACTCTAACAGCTGCCACTGGTCCAGCCCAAGGAATATCTGACATAAATAAAGCCATGGATGCGGCATTTAATCCTATAACATCTGGATCATTTTCAGAGTCAAAAGACAAAACGCTTAAAACCACTTGCACATCATTTCTCATTGTTTCAGAAAAAAGTGGTCTGATAGAACGATCTACTAAACGACCGGATAAAATTGCTTCATCAGATGCCTTGCCTTCTCTTTTAATAAATCTCGAACCTTTAATTTTTCCTGCGGCGTAAAGTTTTTCATCAAAATCTACCAATAAAGGAAAAAAATCCATGCCTTCACGGATTTTTTTTGACATACAGGCAGTGGCCAAAACCACTGTGTCACCATATTGGATGGTGCAAGAGGCATTAGTTTGTTGGGCCAATTTTCCTGTTTCAATAATTAAACTTTTTCCGCCAATTTCCGCGGAAAAAACTTGTTTTTCATGTTTCATATTATTCCTTTTGTATCTTGACCATTACACTACAGACTTTTTATTGTCTGGCTGTCTAACGGCCAAGAAAGTTAAGTTAATTTTAAATTCCAAATTCAAAGCACCAAATCCCAAATAAGCACCAAAATTAAAATTCAAAACCATAATTCATTATTCAATTAGATTTTTTGTTATTTGAAATTTATTTGATATTTGTAATTTTGAATTTGTAATTTTCATATTATAAAGAATCAACTACAGAAACTTCTTTAACATTTCTATTCTCTAATTCTGTGTACACGGTTCCAAGTACTCCATTCACAAATTTCCCCGAAGTCATCCCACTAAAAGTTTTGGCCATTTCAATGGCTTCATTAATAATTACTTTGGGTGGCACTTCATTTTTTTCTAAAGTCAATTCATAAATTCCCAAACGCAAAACATTGCGATCTAAAATAGTAATCTTATCTAAAGGCCATTCGGGCGCATATTTAATAATTTTTTCATCAATTTCTGCAATATGTTTAACCACGCCTTTAACCAATCTAATGATAAATTCCGTATCTTCTAATCCTTGGGCATATTGACCTATATTATCAGTAATTAGTTTATCCAATTTTTGTGAGCGATGATTAAAATCCCACTCATAGAGCGTTTGCATGGCAATAGTTCTTGATAAATGTCTATTAGACATAAAATTTAAAATTCCAAGTTCCAAATTAATGTTTGCCACAACGGCAAACTTTAATCAAATTCCAAACAAGCACCAATACCAAAATTAAAAACAAAATTTAAAATTTTAAAAATTGTAATTTGGAATTTATTTGGTATTTGTAATTTTGAATTTGTAATTTTTTTATTTCTTCTTTGCCTTCTTAATCCTAATCTTTACCACCTCTTTACCTTTATAACTACCGCATTTATGGCAAACTGTGTGCGGTTTAACAGGTTCTTTACATTTAGGACAAGATGTTAAAGAAATTTTTTTAAGTTTAATAGCGCCACGTCTAGTTCTTTTAGCTGTTTTGGAATGTCCTTTTGATTGTAATGCCATACGATTGATCTTAATTTATTTTTAATAATGTTTATATTATAGGATACAATTTATTTCTTGGCAAGGTTTGATAATAGTGTTAAAATATCAATATGAAAAAGACAAAAAAATCATCTTTGTTAGCTTCAATAAATATCTCTTCTGACACTAAAAAAGACGTTTTAGTGATTGTTATTTTTGCCATTGCTTTTTTAAGTTTATTGGGAAATTTTGATTTGGCAGGCAAGGCTGGTCAAGCCATTAATTCATTTTGGCTGTTTTCTTTTGGTTGGGCCAATTGGCTAGCCCCTATAATTCTAATAATTAGTGGCTATCTAATTATCAATAAAGAAAAATACGAATCTTCTACACTTAAATCTTTAGGGTTAATTATTATGACTCTAAGTTTTTTAGGACTTTTACAATTATTTGCCCATGATAAATCTTTTACTTTTTATAACCAAGGCACGGGTGGCGGAATTTTAGGCTTTTTTTTAACTAACCCCTTAGAAAAAGTAGCTAATTTTGCTGGAGCCTTAATAATTTTAATTGCTTTATTTTTAATTGGTTTATTATTTTACTTTGAAACATCCATTAAAAATTTAATTTTAAAATTACATTGGCCGGAATTTGTTTTATTCAATAAAATTAAAAATAAATTAGAACAAAAACAATCAACTGCTGCTCTTGAGGAGCTTACAGCTGAAGAAATTGGTTTTGAACAAAAAGAAATTAATTTCGCACCTAAAGAAATTTCCGACACAGGAGGATTAATATCAAACGATGAAGAATTATTAAATACACCTAAAAAAAATAAAAAACATTATCCTAAAATTGATGTTCCGTTTGATCTTTTGGAAGATAAATCTTCCAAACCTTCAGCTGGCGATATCAAAGCCAATCAAGAAATCATTAAAAAAACTTTAAGTCATTTTAACATTGATGTTGAAATGGGTGAAGTTGCTGTTGGTCCTACAGTTACTCAATATACTTTTAAGCCCATGGCTGGAGTTAAAGTGGCCCAAATTACCGCTCTATCTAATGATTTAGCCTTAGCCCTAGCAGCTCATCCAATTCGCCTAGAAGCGCCAATCCCTGGCAAATCATTAATTGGTGTAGAAGTTCCTAACACTAAAATTGCTTTAGTTGGCTTAAAAGAAATTCTTAATACTGAAGAATTTAGAAAAAGAAATGGCAATTTAATGATTGCCCTAGGCAAGGATGTAGCAGGTAAACCTCAATTAGCTAATTTAGAAAAAATGCCCCATTTACTAGTGGCCGGCGCGACTAATTCTGGCAAAACCGTTTGTCTTAATACTTTAATTATTTCTCTTTTATATCAAAATCAACCAGATCGTTTAAAATTTATTTTAATCGACCCAAAACAAGTGGAAATGACTCAATACAATGATATTCCTCATTTAAGTTGTCCGGTAATTACCAGTATTAAAGAAACTGTCCAAGCACTTAAGTGGGCTGTCAAAGAAATGGAAGACAGGTTTAAGATTTTATCAGTCGCTCATAAAAGAAATATTGATAATTACAATGAAACTGCCCAAGAACCTATGCCTTATTTAATTATTGTCGTTGATGAATTGGCAGATTTAATGTCTTTAGCGGCAATTGATATAGAACCAGCTATTATCCGCTTGGCCCAAAAAGCCAGAGCTGTTGGCATTCATTTAATTGTAGCCACTCAAAGACCCTCGGTTAATGTAATCACTGGTTTAATTAAAGCTAATATTACTTCAAGAATTGCTTTCTCTGTGGCTTCTTCTGGAGATTCTAGAACAATTTTAGATCATTCTGGAGCTGATAAATTACTTGGTAGAGGAGATATGCTTTTTATCTCTGCTGATTTATCAAAACCCAAAAGAATTCAAGGCGCCTATTTGTCTGATAAAGAAATAGATAATGTAGTTAGTTACTTAAAAACTAATTTTGGCGAACCAGATTATAACGAAGAAATAACTAAAAAAACAGAAATTTTGGGAGTTGATGGTGCACCTTTAAAAATTGATGAAGATGATACTATGCTTGAGGAAGCCAAAGAAATTGTGATTAAATCTGGCAAAGCTTCTGCTTCATATTTACAAAGACGCCTAAGTATTGGTTATGCTAGAGCGGCCAGAATTTTAGACACTCTGGAAAGCATGGGAATTGTTGGCCATGCTAATGGTGCAAAACCTAGAGAAGTTTTAGTTGGCCATGAAGATTTTAAACAAGATGAAGCCTTGCACGAATTAGAAAAAGCTCACGAAGAATTAGAAGAAATTTTACCTACAGAAAATTCTAATGACACTTTTGAAAATTTTTAATTTTTTCTATTACCTTTTACTAGTTACCAGATATCAACAATATGTTTTTTACTAAAAAATTTCAACAACAAAATATTGGTCAAATTCTTAAAGAAGCCCGTTATCGTACTGGGCTTTCTTTAAAAATAATTAGCAAACATATTCACATTAATTATAAATTTTTAGAAGCTTTGGAAAAAAATGATTGGTCTAAATTACCAGGAGAAATTTATGCTAAAAATTTTTTAAAAGACTATTGTAATTTTTTAAAAATAAAAATACCAGACATTAAAAATATTAAATTTTATATGGTCTCTGAAGAAAATTATCATAAAAAAATATTTACTCAAAAAATTAAACTTTCCGATTTATTTAATCTCCCTAAAACAATTAAACTTTCTTTTTTTATTTTTTTCACCCTTATTTTTTTGGTCTATATTGTCTGGCAAATAAATCAAATAACTGCGCCGCCAATAATTGAAATTTTTTATCCGCAAACAAATCTAATCTCTAATAATAACGTTATTACAGTTTCTGGCAAAGCCAACTCTGAAGTTAAAATTAAAATTAATCAAGAAGATGTAATACTTCTACCAGACAATTCTTTTGCTCAAGTTATTAATTTAATTCCTGGTATTAACAATTTACTTATTGAAGGTAAAACAAAATATTCTAAAACCAGAACAATTGAAAGAAAAATAATTTTTGAACCAGCACCATAAAATTATTTGACACTCCCCAAGCATTTGCTAAGATAATGATAGTTATCCACACACTATTTAGCGTTTATGCGCGTCTAATATTATTCGCCTTTAAACACTTCTAACCACATGAAAGAAGAACAAAAAACCGAAAAGGAAACTAAACAAGAAAATACTCAATCAGCCATTGATCAAATTAAGGAAAAGTTTGGCGAGGGGGCTATTATGAAATTTGGTGAAGCTAAAGCCATGGAAGTTTCTGTAATTCCTACGGGTTGTTTGTCTTTAGATATTGCTCTTGTTGTTGGTGGTGTGCCTCGTGGCAGAATTATTGAAATTTATGGAGCAGAAGCCTCTGGTAAAACCACCATTGCCCAACACATTGCTGCTGAAACTCAAAAAATGGGTGGCCTTGTAGCTTTCGTTGATGCTGAACACGCCCTAGATCCTGAATATGCTAAAAAAATAGGTGTTAATATTAATGAGTTATTATTTTCCCAACCAGATTCTGGCGAACAAGCTTTGGACATTGTAGAAACTTTGGTTAGATCAAATAGTGTTGATGTAATTATTGTGGACTCCGTGGCTGCCCTGACTCCCAAAGCGGAAATTGAGGGTGAGATGGGTGATACTCATATGGCTCTGCAAGCCAGATTAATGAGTCAAGCTCTAAGAAAACTCACTGCTATTGTTTCCAAAACTAAAACCTGTGTTATTTTTATCAATCAAATTAGACATAAAATTGGGGTTTTCTTTGGTAATCCAGAAACTACTCCCGGTGGCTTGGCTTTAAAATTTTATTCTTCTGTGCGTATTGAATTACGCCGTGCCGCTCAAATTAAAATGGGGGAAGAAATTGTGGGCAATCGGGTAAAAGCCAAAATAGTTAAAAATAAAGTGGCCGCCCCTTTTAAAACTGCGGAATTTGATATTATGTATAATGAAGGCATCTCGCTTTCTGGAGATATTATTGATTTGGGTATGACCTATGGTCTAGTCAAAAAATCTGGCACCACTTTTTCTTGCAAAGACATTAAACTTGGTGTTGGTCGCGAAAATGCTAAAAAAACTTTAAAAGAAGATAAAAAATTAACCCAAGAAATTAAAAAAGAAATCTGGAATTTTATTAAGGAAAAAGAAAAATAAAGTTAATTTATTTTTTCTACCCCACTTTAGTGGGGGTTTGGTAAACTTTAGTTTACCACTAAACTATAAATAATTTTCTTTTTAATGTTGTACTAAAGTACCACCAACCTCGGCTAAAGCCGAGTAGAAAAAATTAATTCATTTTTTATTCATAATTCTTTATTCATTATTCTTAATTCTTGTATTTAGCTCCGCCTGCTCGGGGCTTTTTAATTTTAACGAAGTGAGCCAGGTTTTGCCGAATGGAATGACGGCAAAACCACCCGCGAACAAAGTTAAAATTAACCCCGCACTTTTAGATGCGGGGTAGCTCATTATTTTTTCCTGCAGTTTATCTCGACCAGTTGTGGCGTTAAATAAAAATTAAACTGCTTTAATTTTTATAGCCACAATGGGTGAAGCATTATGTCGACAGGCATTGTGAAACCCACTGTAAGAACGAGCGGAGGGATCTAGTTTTTTAACTAACAGTGAACGAAGTTAAAATTAACCCCACGCTTGTAGCTGCGGAGTATTTTTTGTAGGGGCACAAAATTTTGTGCCCCTACTTTAATTGTAAAACCCCTTGATATTCTCAGGGGGTTTATTTTTTATAAATTTTATTCTTTATTTTTTATTGTCCATCTATTAATCATACCATCTACTTCGCCTCTAATCTCATTTTTTAAATCATCCCAACCAAGATTCTTCGCTAAATTAATTGCTTACTCAAATTCATCCTCCATTTCATCAAAATATCCAACCTCTAAAAATATATATGCTTTGCGTCTTAAAAAATTAATATTTGCTAAATTAAAATTTTCTGATTTATCAATTATTGTTTGTTGCTTATTATACCAATCTATGAACATTTTATTAATTTCTAGATCTTCAATACCCCTTGCTTTAATTAAAGTTATTAAAAATTTTTCTTCCTCAGTAAGTTCAATTTTCTCTAATCTATTTTCTTGTTTTGGTTCTCGGTCTGGATTAAACATATAATTTATTTTATATATATTTTACTTTTACCTTTTGCTGTTTTCCTCAACTCACTCTTTCCACATACTCCTCTGTTTCTGTATTAACTCTAATTATTTCACCTTCGTTAATAAACAAAGGTACATTAATAACGGCGCCAGTTTCGAGCGTGACTGGCTTCTTACCGCCCGTGGCAGTGTCTCCTTTAACCCCAGGAGGGGCTTGGACGACTTTTAAATCGACTTTGGGTGGTAATCGCACTCCAATAATAGATTCTTCATATAAAACCAAATCCACTTCTTGAGTTTCTTTTAAAAATTTTACTGCCTCACCTATTAAATCTTCGGCTAAAGCAATTTGTTCATAATCATCGTCCATAAAACAATATTTATCTTTTTCTTTATATAAAAAGCTAGCTTTCTTACGCCCCATATCTGCTAATTCAATCGATTCTCCTTGCTTAAAACTATATTCCACCACTTGACCAGTTTTTATATTTTTCATTTTAGTTTGCATAACTGGTTTTCTTTGTTGCATTCTTAAAAAATTAGCTTCCTGCACCATGCATGGCTCACCGTTAAATTTTAATATGACACCCTTTTTTATATCTGTTAGTGTAGACATAACATAAATAAATTTTAAATTTTAAAAATCAAATTTTAAAATAATTTTAAATATTTAATTTTTAAAATATTAAGCCTTTTAGTTTAAGTTTTAAAATTTTAATTTTTGATTTATTTTGAATTTTAAAATTTGATTTTTAAAATTATTTACTTGTTACTTTTATATTATTGCACTTTCAATATGTTTTTCACAATTACATTTTATTTCTTGAGGTATGCGTTCAATAATTTTAAATATTAATTCTTTTATTTTTTGATTATTATTATTAAAAACTTTTATAATTTCCTCTGAGGTAACTGGCTGGATAGAGGGATCATTTTCTAAACCCGCATCATAATCTGTGACTAAACCAATATTAACATAACACATACCCAATTCTCTTGCTAAAGGTATTTCTGGATAAGCTGTCATGTTAATAATATGCCAACCTTGATTGCTAAAAAATTTTGATTCTGCTTGGGTTGAAAACCTTGGGCCTTCTATAACCACTACTGTGCCAGTTTTGTGGTAACTTATGTTTTCTTCATCCAAAATATTGTTTATTATTTTTCTTGTCTCTTCACAATAAGGTAAAGCATTAGTAAAATGGGCTACCCTCTCTGATTTATGAATTCCGTCAATCAACTCACCATGATAATATGTATCATCTCTTTGATTTAACCCTCTGTTACCAGTCCAATTTATGTATTGATCACAAACTACAAAATCTCCTGGTTTTATATTAGCTTGTAAACTTCCCACAGCTATAGGTGAAATTATTTTTTGTACTCCCAAACTTTTCATGGCCCACAAATTAGCCTTGTAGGGAATTTTATGTGGAGGAAATTGATGATTTTTTCCATGTCTCGGTAAAAAAGCCACTTTTTTACCCACAATTTTTCCTATCATAATTTTGTCTGACGGTTTACCAAAAGGTGTTTCCATTTCAATTTCTTGCATATTATCCATTAAATTATAAAATCCAGAACCGCCAAAAATTCCTATCTTTATTTCTTGATTATTAGCGTCGCTAGTATCTAACATTTTTATTAAGCACGATTAAATATTTATTAATATTTTTATTTTTTATTCACAATCATAGCTAATTAAATAATTAAAATTATATTTATTTTTTATTTTTTCTGATCCGCCCAAAAAAGGTAAATCAATTACCACACTCACCCCCACAATTTCTCCAGCAAATTCTTTTACTAAATCTATAGTAGCCAAAATTGTGCCGCCAGTAGCTATCAAATCATCAACTATAATCACTTTTTCTTGAGGTTTAATTGTATCTTCGTGCATTTCAATTATGGCCGAGGCATATTCCAAATTATATTCTTTGAATTTGGTTTTATATGGCAATTTACCTTTTTTTCTCACCACAGACAATCCTGTATTTAATTTATAAGCCATAGCCCCAGCTAATAAAAATCCTCTAGCATCAATACCCACAATTTTATCTATTTTTTTATCATTATAAGGCTCACACAATTGATTAATAATTTCCTGAAAAATTTCTTTATTTTCCAACGCTGTAGTAATATCTTTAAAATTTACTCCTGTCTTTGGCCAATTTTGTATTTCGCGAATATATTTTTTAAATTCAATTTGCATTTTTTTAAATGTTAATATGTTTAAATGTTAATATATTAAAATGTTTTATTGACGAATGGGCATTATTAAATACAAATAATCTTTTTTTTCTAAAGGTTTAAGAATTGCAGGATTGTTAGCATTAGAAATTTCTAAAACAAATTTTTCTTCTTTTAAATTAGCTAGGCCTTCCAAAATATAATGATAATTAAAAGTAATATTATTATCATCACCATTAATCTCCCCATTAATAACAGCTTGATTTTCACCCAATTGATTATTAACAGCTTTAATTATTACACTGGCCGGTTTTTTAAATTCAAACATAACATCATTGATGCCAATTTTGGTAAAAACACTAGCTGCTTTAACTGCATTTAAAATTTCATTTTTATTAATTATAATTTGAGTATTGCTTTTAGTAGGAATTATTTGTTTATAATCTGGATACTGTCCATTAATTAGTCTGGAATTAATTTCCACCCCAGCAATTAAAAATATAATTTGATTTTCTTCAAAATAAATTTCCAAATCTTCGTTATTATCATTTTCACTAATTATTTTTTCAATTTCCTGTAAAGTTTTTATAGGCACAATAAAACTACCAGCTTTTTTAATGCTTTCACTTAACTCTATATGTTTTTCAGCTAAACGATAACTATCTGTAGCCACAATTGTAAGTTGTTTTTCATTAAATGAAATATACCCACCAGATAATTCTGGCCTGGCCTCATTGGAAAGCGCTGCAAAAATCACTTGTTCTAGTGCTTCTTTAAATTTTTTAGCTTTAATTTTAAAACCATTTTTTCTTTCTACTTCCGGAATTAATGGATAATCTTCTGCTGATTGAGTTTTAATTTTTGTTTCCCAAGTACCAGATTTTATTTGTATTTCGTTGCTATTTTTTATTAACTCAAAGCTTACTTTTTCATCTGGTAAAAAATTTACAAAACTAGCCAATGTTTTGGCTGGGACAGTTATTTTGCCTTTGTCTTCAATTTTGGCTCTAATTTTATTTTTAATGCCAATTTCTAAGTTAGTACCCACAAATTCCACTCCATCATCCGCAGTAGCAATTAAAATATTATTTAAAATTGGCAAACTAATATTTTTTCCAGAAATCCTAGCCACAGTATTGATGCCTTTAATTAAATTTTCTTTTACACAAGTAAATTTCATATTGTTATTATTAATTAATATTTAAATATAATTTAATGATAATAATAAGCCCAGTGGATAACCAATAATTTTTTTTAAAATATGCTGTATAAACTTTTTAATTGTCTTAAATTTGAATTTTAGACTTGTTGATAAAATATTAACAAATAAGTGTAAAAAAAATAAAATTATGTTAATAAAATATGTTGTAAAATAAAATAATATTTTTAAGCACGTTATTTATAATTTTATCAACATATTTGTACACAATTTTTAATCATTATAAAGTTTTTGTTTGAGTAAAAAAATATCCTGTTTAATTTTATCATTTTCTAAAACTAACTTTTTAACTTTTTCATAAGCGTGCATGGCAGTGGTGTGGTCTCTACCGCCAAGTTCTTGACCAATATTGGGAAATGATGAACCAATTTCTTCTCTAATTAAATACATGGTAATTTGTCTTGGTTCAACTAATTCTTTTTTTCTAGATTCACTAAGAATATCATCCAATGATACATCATAAAATTCTGCTACAATTTTAATAATTTTTTTGATTGTAATAGCACTTTGAGGTAAATGTTGATTAATGGTCTGTAAAATATTTTTAACGTCTTCCAGAGTGACTTCTTTGTCATGACTAATTAAATCACAATGGGCTATAATACGATTAATAATACCTTCTATTTCTCTAACATTGCGACCGGAATTGGTAGCCAAAAATAAAACAATGTTTTTATCTAAAGAAAAGCCTTTTTCAATTAATTTAGCCTCAATAATAGCAATTTTAGTTTCTGTGTCTGGTTCAGCAATATCGACAATCATACCCCATTCAAAACGTGATTCTAATCTTGATTCTAAACCAGCAATAGCCTTAGGAATTCTATCAGAGGAAAAAATTATTTGTTTATTATTTTGATGTAAATCGTTAAAAGTATGAAATAATTGTTCCTGAGTTTGTTCTTTGCCGGAAATAAATTGAATATCATCAATAATTAAAACATCAATATCTCTAAATTTGTTTTGAAATTCCTTGGTTTTATTAGAACGAATAGCAAAAACGAATTGATTGGTAAAATATTCACTGGTTGCATATAAAAGTTTGGCTTGCGGATTTTTTTTAACTATTTCATGACCAATAGCTTGTAATAAATGAGTTTTACCTAAACCCACACCGCCATAAATGTAGAGTGGATTATAGGATTTGCCTGGGTTTTTAGCCACTGCTTGAGCAGCTGCAAAGGCTAGTTCGTTGCTTTTACCTACAATAAAAGTTTCAAACACATATTTAGGATTTAATCCATGATTATCGGTTTTAAGGTTTTCGGTATTTTTTAATTCTAAATCATTTTTAATAATATTTTTTAAATTATGCACGGAATTAGTGGTTTTTTCAGGCACCAAAGAAACTTTATAATATATTTCATTGAGTTTGTTTTGGGTTATTTTTTTAAGAGCCGAAATAATAGCTTTATTGTATTTATTTTCTAGCCAAGTTTTGGTAAATGTGTTGGGTACGGCTACAATAAGCTTATTATCTTCTTGTTCTAAAACAAAAGTATTTTTAAACCAAGTAGTAAAGTTAGCTTTAGAAATAGAAACTTCTAGTTCTCCTAAAATAGCTTGCCAAAGTTGCTCATTATTCATAAAATTAATTCCGCTTAAGCAGAGTAAATAAATAAAATTTATTTTGTTACTTATATTTTATCAGTAATAGATAATAGGCGCAATATGCCTAAAAGTTAACAGCTTGTGGAAGGAGTGTGTATAAAACAAGATTTTTAAAATTAATTGACATAAAAGATTAAAACATGTTATTATAATTAATATTTAAAATATTTAAACTAAAAAAAATATGTCTAAAAGAACCTATCAACCTTCAAAAATTAAACGTCAAAGAGAACATGGATTTTTAGAAAGAATGTCCACTAAAAACGGGCGTAATGTTATTAATCGTCGTCGAGCTAAAGGCAGAAAAAGATTGGCTGTCCAATAGTTTAGCTATAATATTATGCTTACTTTAAGAAAAAAAAATGATTTTGAAAGGGTGGCAAAATTTGGCCAACCCTTTTTTGTGAGCGAATTTGGCTTTAAACTAATTAAAAATAATCTTGGAAAAAATCGCTATGGTATAGTTATATCTTTGCAAGTAGATAAAAAAGCTGTGGTTAGAAACAAATTAAGAAGACAAATTAAAAATATTATTCAAAAAAATGAGCAAAAAATTAAACAAGGCTATGATTTAATGTTTTTAACTAAAGAAAGTCTTAAAAAACTTAATTTTCAAGAAATAGCACAAAAAATAGATTTTTTATATAAAAAATCCAATTTGTGGCTATAATTTGGCTTTTTTTAATTCCCGACTTTTGAAGGCGGGGCATCTAGAGCCCGATAGCTTACGGGCTCGGAGAGGGCGGTTAATTAATCGTTGATAGGCGATTTTGATTATTATTTGGCTAAAATTAGAATAAATTTTTTAAAATTTAAAATTAAATTTTTTTGTGAAATACGTCATTCTTAAACTAATTCTTCTGTATCAAACAACCTTGTCTTTAGATCATGGATTTTTAAAATTTCTTAAACCTTATGGATTTTGTAAATTTAGGCCAACTTGCTCTGAATATATGTATTTAGCTATTGACAAATATGGTGTTATATTGGGTGGTATTAAAGGGATTAAAAGAATTTTGCGCTGCCACCCCTTTTCTAAAGGTGGTTATGATCCAATTAAGTAATTTAGACAGCTAATATTAGCAAATAATTGTTTAAAGAAATAAATAATGTTATAATAAATTCTATATGTTCACCCAACTTTATCATACCATACTTTACCAACCAATTTTTAATCTTTTGGTTTGGTTTTACAATATTATTCCCTTGCATGATATTGGTATTGCTATTATTTTAATTACTATTGTTATTAAAATAGTCCTTTATCCATTTTCAGTTAAAAGTATTAAAGCCCAAAAAGCTTTACAAGAACTTCAACCAAAAATGGAAGAAATTCGCCAAAAGTTTAAAGATAATCCCCAAGAAATGACCAAGGCCACCATGGCTTTATATAAACAAGAGAAAATTTCTCCTTTTTCTTCGTGTTTGCCTTTAATTATCCAATTACCGTTTTTTGTTGCTGTCTACAGTGTTTTTCGTAAAGGTTTAACTAATAATCAAAATTTAGATATTTTATATAGTTTTGTCCAAAATCCTGGTCAAATTAACACCTGGTTTATTGGTTTAATTGATCTGGCTAAAGCTAATATAATTTTGGCGGTCTTGGCTGGCTTGGCTCAATATTGGGTGTCTAAAATGTTGATTACTAAAAAACAACCCGCTGTAGCCACAGCTAAAGATGAAGATATGGCAGCCAAAATGAATAAACAAATGCTTTATTTTATGCCTCTAATGACTATTTTTATTGGTTTTTCCTTACCAGCTGGTTTAACCCTTTATTGGTTTGTGAGTACACTTTTGACGGGTATCCAACAACTATATCTGTTTAAGAAAAAAGTAACGCTAGAAATTATTGATAAAAAATAAAATATGAAAATTACTAATAAACAATTGATTGGACTTAAAGTGGAAACACAAAGTGGCCAAAAATTAGGCACTATTCAAAGTTTTAATATTCAAATAGATTCACAAAGCGTTGTGGAATATACTATTAAACCAGAAGGTTTAATTAGGGGTTTAATTACTGAAGAATTAATAATTAGTCGAGGACAGGTGGTAGATATTAGTTTAGAAAAAATGATTGTTGATGATAATAGTCTTACCGAGGAAATAAAAGAGAGGATTAAAAATCCTCTTAAGAAAAAAGCTGTGGCCGGGGCTTTAATGAAGAAAAAATAAATTTTAATAAAAAATTTTTAATAACAGGCGAAGGTGAGTTGAGCAGATTAAACAATAGTTAGAATTTTCTTTTTTTCCCCACAATTATTTTAAGTTTTTTAGTCGATATTTTAATATCTAAGGGTGTTTTAAGAATTTTAAAATTATCAACCAAGACGGATCCACTTTTATTAAGTGGATTTTTAATATTTATTTTTTTAACTCTAAAAATACTTTCCGGGAGTTGTTTTTTTTCTGTTTTTAATAAAGATTGAAAAAATTTATCCAAAGAAGCATTGGGTTTACGCTCCACAATTACTTCTAAAAAAACATCCTTGGGGTTAAAAAAATTTTGGTCATTTAAATTAGTATTAAATTCCGGTGAAAAATTATAAATACTAATTAAATTATTTTTATTGGTTAAAGAAAGTTTGAATTTTTCGTCGCAGTTTAAAGTTAAATTATTGTCATGGATTTTAATGGAATTAATAAAATAATCATTATTAACCTCGCCCAAATTAATAGTCTCAACTTTTCTGGCGGCGATAATTTCACAGGCCTCTAGCGGATCATCAATACCCAAAAAATTGGCAATACGATTATTGATTTTATCAATAGGAATTATGCCTACTATAACCTCTTGATTGGCAACTAAATTAACCACTTGGTTGATGGTTTGATCATTGCCCACAGCGATAATATTTTTAGCTCCTTTTCTAATGGCATCTGTCACTAGTTCTTTAACGCTTTTTAAAATGGACATTTTAATTATTCTGTCTTTAATACCCAAGTCTGTAATTTTACTTTCTATTTGAGTCAAAATTTTATCGTATTTTTTTTGGCTTAAAAATTGATCGTAGATATAATAATACATAGAAATAAACGTCAAAATCCAAATGACAAATTTCAAAAAAATATTTTTTTAATTGGTAGTTGGAAATTTGATATTTAGCATTTGTAACTACTCTTCTTCCTCATTCATTGTTTTAAACACAGTATCTTCGCCATTCATTTTTATTTGACCATTAATTTGAGCGCCTGTTTCCATGGTTAAAATTTGTGCTTGAATATCACCCCTAATTCTGGCTTTACTGGATAATTCCAAATGGTTTTTAATAATTAAGTTGCCTTCAATTTGTCCTCCCACCCAAGCATTTTCTGCCTCTATAGCAGCTTTAATAATTGCTTCTTCACCCACGCGCAAAGATTTTTGAGTTTTAAAAGAGCCCAGCATTTGTCCTTCAATAATTACATTACCATCAGCATTAAAATCGCCTTCTACTTTAACAGATGGACCAATAATTGTTTCCACATCTTTAAAATTTTCTTTTGACATAATTTTATGGTTTTAGTTCTTACTTAAGAACTAAAAGTAAATTTTTAATATTTAGAGGTTAAAAAATATTTTTTAAATTATAAATAATCAATTTTATCTTATGTTTTTTTTGATTTTTTGTAAAGCAAATGATAATATAATAATATTATTTTTTAATATTTGTGTATGTCCTTGTAGTTCAATGGATAGAATAATCCCGTCCTAAGGGACAGATGGGGGTTCGATTCCCTCCGAGGACAATTTTTTAGAGTTAATTTTCCAACAATTTTATTAAACCGGGCTTATCGTATAGTGGTAATACATCGCATTCGCATTGCGGAGACGGCAGTTCAATTCTGCCTAAGTCCACCAAAGTTGATTATAAATAATTATTTTTTATTTTAAACCACCACTTGTTGGTGGTTTAAAAAATTTTAGATAAAAAATATTAAAAAATAAAATGTCTAGACCTGTGTAGACATTTTTTAAATAAAAAAATATTTATTTAATTTTGTCAAACGATGGATTTTTTTGGAAAAATGACTAAAATGGCTAATTTAAGTAAAAAACACTCTTTTTTCATAAAAATTCAATTTTTTTTGGAAAAATGGTGATTTTGGCTAATAATAAACAAAAAGACTAAAAAAAGGCATTTTTTCATAAAAATTCAATTTTTATGAAAATGCCTAATTTAGAATAAATATCTGCCAAAATAATTAAAATTGTTCTACATGGAACAAAATGTTTATCATACTGCAATTATTTAACAATAAAATTAAACCCCGATGGGTAAACTTTATTTTTTTAAATAATATTATCTTAAAAAAAAAGAACTAGCTGACAAGAGTAAAAACTGGTTGTGATTGAGTGAAAATTAATAAAATGTCTAGACGTGTGTAGACAAAATGTGTATAAGTGGTAAAAAAAAGCCATTTTGGTGGAAAACTTTATTTTAAATGTTCTACATGGAACATTTAAAGGCTTATTTTTGCTAAAATAAAAATTGTCTACACTAGTGTAGACAATTTGTGGAAAAGTGCCTTAAATAGAGATTTTTGGTGGAAAACTTTATTTTAAATGTTCTATATGGAACAAAAATTTATTTCATTTTTTTAGCCGCTTGCCAAGCCAGTAAGAAAAAATTTTTATAAGTCTTGGCCAAGTCTTCTGATTCAATCAAAACCCCAAAAAGATTTTTCAGAGAAATAATAAAAATTTTATTTTCTGTAATAACCGAATCAGCAAAAACCGGCAGATTGGCTGGCATAATTTTTATGAGGTGATTTTTTTTATATTTGGTCATGTATTTAAAGCCGGCTTCATTAAAAGAAACAATTTCCATCATTTTTTTATTTTTAGAAGAAAATTTCTTTAACCAATAATCAAGCAGGTTGGGAAAGTTTTTCTCTATTTTTTGTATGTCGGTGCCAAAAAAATACAGTTCTTCAGAGGGAAAAATGATTTTTGTATAAATATTCCAAATTTCTTCTTTACCCTCATAATATCTAATCTTTGGCTTGGGACCGCGATTAAATTTCGCTTCATAAAAAGGCAGTAAATCTTTAAAGTTTTCTATTTTTTCCTTATATTTATTTAAAATAAAACTTGGTTTTTCTGCTGTATACAAAGTGGTACTGTGTTTTTCAATTCTCGTGACATAGCCTTTGATTACTAAATTATCCAAATTTAAATAGCAGGTTGGTCTTTTGATGCCTGCTTTTTTGGCAATGTTTAAGACTGTACTGCTATTTAACTCTAAAACAGCTAGGTACACTCTGCTTTCGGTTGGGGAAAGCCCCAAATCAACTAATAATTTTTCTTCTATTTCCATATATAAAGTATAGCAAATTTTCTTAAATGTGTCAATAATTCTGACAACATGTCTTATTAAATAAGGTATTATTGCCTAACTTAAGCCATTAGAACATTTTTAAATGTGGCATAATTATTGACAAATACCTTTAAAATGCTATTCTAGTAATAGAGAATGAGAAGAGAGAAAAAGTGCCAAGAGGATTAATTTCCTCAAAAGCACCAGATATTAGATTTATAACTCTCAACTCTTCTCACAACAAGGAAGAGTTTTTGAATGGCAAATAAAAAGATATACAGCACTTTAAAAATTTATTTCCAGCAGACTTATGCCTTAAAAACTAAGAACGACCAAAGTATGATTGCTTTTGATCGTTTGACAATAATTAAGGCACTATTCTGCTGGAAAGTCCGGCAGGAGTATTCACTAAAATACGAGGTGGTTATGGAAAAGATGATGATCGCGATGCTGGTATTGGCCGTTGCCACCATGGTGATGGCCCAAAAAGTCACTGACATAAAAGTTTCATCTGGCCAAAGCGCTCTTAGCTCTGGCCTGGGTGGAGCAGTAACTGTTCTTGATTCGGCAAAAAGTATACTTTTAATGGCCGAGTTCAACAGCACCTTGGGGCAATTTATTTTTTTAAAAAATCTGCCCTCAGGGATTTCAGTAGGTCCTAGCTTTGGGGTCTATTATAAAACGGTCTGGGCTGGGCCATTTGTCGGTTACACCCCAAACTTTGCCAAGTTTGTAACGTTCACCAGCTGGTTTGGTGTAATGGCTGGTGAAGTATTGAAACCGACTTGGAAGGCGAATTTCTGTTTTGCATATCATTCTGTGGATGTTGTAGCTGGTAATTTTGGTGCAGGTTTCTCTGTGTTGCACTACCTGGATGAAAAACCAGCGCATATGCCGACGATAAATTATTCTTTGCCTTGTGGTAATGAAAAAATTATTTTGTCGGCAACCTATAACCTAGATAAAAAAACGCCGTTATTCATGGCAGCGTTGAAACACACATTCTAATGATGACGAGTCAGCAGTACGGCCGAGGTGGCAACATCTCGGCTTTTTTATTTGCAGGTTGACCAAATAATTTCAAACAGTTGCTTGCCCATATTAATTATATTTTGATTTTCTATAGCCACAGCTTCATAGGGTATGGTTAATTGCTGAATAATTAGTTGTTTAGGAACAACCAGCAAATTAGTGTTTAACTCTGTGTCCATAGGCAATATTTTGACTTCAATACCATAGTTTCTTTGAAATTGTTTAAAGTTTTGAGCCACTTCATTGTCTTGTAAAAGCAAACGAACTCTGGCTCTGTGTTTAGCTCTTTTTTTAATAAAATCATTAAAAAATTCTTCATCTTGAGCTAGCCAACGTTTAGTATCAGAGATGGTTAAATAATCATCTTTAAATTTTAAATCAGCTAAAACGCTGTTGTATAAGCTTTTAATGTTGTTTAGACCTTCATAATGCTTAATAACGCTTTCTATGCCTTTCATTTGATATAGAGATTCGAATTGTGGTAGAGCGTTTTTAAGGGTTTTTTTTCTTTCTTCTAAAAAATCTGCTAATTTATCTGGTTTTTCAGCCACATAGAATTGTTTGAAACCTTTTAATTGGATAGACATTAGCCCTTTTTCTTTTAGAGATTCAATTACTGAATACACAGTAGTGCGTTTTATTTGAGAGGATTGGCTAATTTTAGCGACTGTGCTAGGACCTAAAGCTAAAGAGGACAGATAGATTTCGGCTTCTTTTTCATTTAAACCAATTTTAATAAGGGTGTGGATAAGTTTTTTATCTAACATAAATTTTAGTTTTTAGGGTTTTTTGTCGAAAATTTCGACAAAAAATTTATTCATTTTTATTATAATATAAGCAAAATAAAATAGCAAGTTAATAATTTTGTCGACAGAAATGACACTTTTTGATAAAAATGTGATAATTATAGTGTTAGATAAAGCAGTAAAAATTTTGATAATTAATTTAAATAAAAAGAGCACCTTTAAAATTTATTTGCCAGTAGACTTATGCCTTAAAAACTAAGAGCGGATAAAATCTTTTGGTCTTATTTGCTCGATAACTTTAAGGCAGTAGCCTACTGGCATGGGGCTGGTGGGAGAAAAAAGGAGAAATAGCATGATTCAGGCAGCACGCGAAATGGTTGCTCGATTCAGAGAGGAGGGCGGCAAGCCCCCTTACTCTGAGGGCCTCAAGTGGGTGGCCCAGGTTGTAATATTCCTCCTCGCGACAGAAGAGGAGGAGACAAAAAATTTTTTCTCCGTCAGTTGTGACGGAGAAAAAAAAGTTTTGGTAATTAAACCACTAAGTATGTGCAACGCAACCGTTTCGCTTGCGTTGCACATACTCTCCTCTGGGGTTGAAGGCCCCAGAGAGATTCGAGAGGTAGTCATACCTCTCGAAGCAGTTCCTCCTTCCAAAGACACTGAGAAGTGTCTTTGGTAGAAAAATTCCCGCGGTTGAACTACGCCGCGGGTTTTTTATTTATAGTAAAATAAATCAATTAGTTTATATTATTTTTTGGCCAATAGTTAAAATATTTTTACCATTAAACCAAAAAGATTTTTGACCGTCCTTAACATAATAATTGGCTAAAATTTTAAAATTTGTTTTTGGCAAAAGTTTTTTTAATTCTCGTAAGGTGAAGGCGTGATAATAAATAGGGGATTGATTTTGCCAGAAAGTGAGAACATCTTTTATTGTCATTCCCGATCTAATCGGGAATCCAGAAAAAATATGAGATCCCTCGGTTCCGCCCAGACTTCGTTGGAACTCCACTCGGGATGACAGTATATAAGACCAGACTGATTTTTTGTTATACACATTCCACAAATTCCAGTTGGTCATAATTAAAAATCCATTTGGTTTTAAGACTCTTTTAACATCTAATAATAATTTTTCGCGTAGTTCAACACTGGCAACATGGTTAAAACTAGCGATCATAAAGACACAATCAAAGGAATTATCTGCAAAGTTAGTTAAGTTTAAAATATCACCACGCTCAAAAGCAATGTTTCTGGATTCCCGCTTTCGCGGGAATGACAAAGGTGATAATTGCGATGAAGCAAAAGATAATTGTGCTTTTTTAATTAACTCTAGGCAACTATCCACACCAGTATAATCAAAATTTTCTAAATATTTTTTTAGAGATAATAACAGACGTCCATTACCGCAACCTAAATCTAAAATTTTGCAATTATTTTTCAAATATTTTTCAATGGCTAAATCAATTTCTACCCAAGAAAAATTTCTGGTTTCAGAAAAACTAGACGCAATTTTTTGATAGGATTCTTGGGTAATTTTCATTAAATTTTCTGCAGTAGTTTGGTTCATAAAACAAATTTAACACACTTGCTAGAAAATATAAAGGACTTGATAAAAAAACAATTTCATGATATTTTTAGAGTAAACAAAATTTACTTTAGATATAGGAGGCCCTGATGAAATGGGAGGTCTATTCAAAAAGGTTTATAGAGTCTTTTGTTTTATCTAGAAATAAATTTTCTTCTAAATTTAAAGAGTTAAGACAACATTTAGAATATTGTAGCCGGTGTAGAAGTATTTATGAGGCCGTGGCTCAAAAACATAAAATTGAAATTGGTGTAGATGAAGCTATACGTCAAAGCCCTCCGTTTAAATAAAAAATCAGAAAGATTTTTGTTAGGCCTTATTGGAATAGAAATATGGTTCAAGTGATAGAGAAATATATTGGAGCGGAGACAAATTTCCGCTCTGTTTTTTTAAAAAATATTTTTTTGTCATTCCGACTGGCTTTTTTAGTCGTTAGGAATGGAGCCTGCCTGTCCGGTAGGCAGGGAATCTAAAATTAATAAAAATATAGATCCCTCCACTACGTCCCGTATCCTCGGGACTGCGGTCGGGATGACAAACATGGGTTATGTTTCAAGAGTATAACAAAAATATCAAAAAAATATTTACTAAACTTCCGAAAAATGAGGCCGAATTAGCTGTGCTCAAAAGAAAATTTGCCAAGCAAAATAAAACCAATTTATTAACCAATGCAGAACTGTTAAAAGCATATCGTGGATTAGTAAAAAGTAAAAAAATAAAATCAGATAAAAATTTGGAAGAACTTTTTAAAAAACGTCACATTCGCACACTTTCTGGTGTGGCGCCGGTGGCAGTTTTAATCAAACCATATAAATGTCCAGGCAATTGTGTGTATTGTCCAACCGAAAAGAACATGCCCAAAAGTTATCTTTCCAATGAACCAGCCGTCATGCGCGCGGTTTTGTGTCAATTTGATCCTTTTAAACAAGTGGCCTTAAGAATTAGAGCTTTGGAAAATAACGGCCACGAGACTGATAAAATAGAATTAATTATTATGGGCGGTACTTGGGACTATTTGCCAGAAAAATATCGCTTATGTTTTGTTTATAATTGTTTTTTGGCTGCTAATAATTATAAAAAAAATAAAATATCAAAACTTGTTAATAAAATAACTTGGGACGATTTATATACAGAACAAAAGAAAAACGAAACAGCTAAACATCGAATTGTGGGTTTAACTTTGGAAACTCGGCCAGATTATATTACAGAAAAATCTGCTTGGGCCATGCGCGAACTTGGTTGCACGCGGGTGGAATTAGGTGTGCAACATATTGATGACCAGATTTTAAAATTAAATAAACGTGGGCATGGTGTGAAAGAAACTATTAAAGCTACTAAAATCCTACGCGATTTAGGTTTTAAAATTACTTATCATTTAATGCTTAATTTGCCGGGTTCTAATCCGGATAAAGATTTTTTAATGTTTAAAAAACTTTTTTCAGATTATAATTTTCAACCAGATCAAATTAAAATTTATCCTTGTGTGGTTAATGAATATGCTGAATTATATAATTGGTGGAAAAAAGGCCAATATAAACCCTATACTACTAAGAAATTAACCATGCTTTTGATAAAAATTAAAAAAATAATTCCTTATTATGTGCGCATTATTCGAGTTATTCGCGATATTCCTGAAGAATCTATCGCGGCCGGTAACAAAATTACTAACCTCAGACATTTATTGAAAGTAGAATGTAAATGTATAAGATGTAGGGAGGTAGGACACCAAATAGAAAGGCAAAAGGCAAAAGGTAAAAGGCAAAAAATGGGAACCAAAATGTTTATAGAAAAATATAACGCTAATGGTGGTACAGAATATTTTTTGAGTATGGAATCAGAAGATAGAAAAATTTTGTACGCCTTCTGTAGATTACGCTTGCCTAAAAGTATAAATTTATCCGCCGGAGCAAAAAATGGATCATTAGGAGTGCAGGCGGATAAAATCGCTATTATTCGTGAACTGCATTCCTATGGACAACTGACCCCCATTGGTAGTAAAATAAAATTATCAAGTCAGCACAAAGGTTTGGGCAAAAAGCTTTTAATTGAGGCAGAAAAAATTGCCCAGAAAAATGGTTTTCAAGAAATAGCTGTCATTGCTGGCATTGGTGTCAGAGAATATTATAAAAAACTTGGCTACACAGAATTAAGACAAACATATCTAATTAAAAAATTAAAATAAAATTTAAAAAAGGAGAAATAAATTTATGTCAGACCAAAAACAGACAAATTCAATTAATGAAGTTAAAGCTGGTGAAATTGGTGTTTTCCAAACCATGATTGCCTCTGGCCCAGTGATCGTACAAAAACGTGATGGAGTTTTAAAAACTCTTTTAGTTAAACATGGCGATAAACCAGTTGCCGAATTAAAATGGAAATTTTGTGGTGGAAAGTTAATTAAGAATTCTGGTTTAGAAGAAAATGCTGTGCGAGAAGCCAAAGAAGAAATTGGTGTGGAAGTAAAAATTATTGGGCCTTTGGGTGATGTGGTTTTATGGCAAGAAATTCCAGAGTCTGGCGCAGAAAAACCGCAGGTAATTTTATTAATTCACTATTATGTTGAAATAGATCAAGAGCCAGTTCAAGGAGAAGAAATTAAAGCCATGGCTTGGTTTGATATTGATAATTTGCCAAAAGATTGCGCGCCCAATGTGGCACCGATTATTAAAAAATGCAAAGAAATGTATTTAAAATAACAATTTAAGGCAAAATTTAAGCCTCGCAATTAGCGGGGCTTTTTACTTGAAATATTTTATAGTTATGATAGAATAAGTTTAGTTTAAAAATATTAATCTTAAATTTTATGGAACAAACAATGACTCAATTATTAAACAATCAACCACTTTTATTATTAATTTTAGCTTGGAGTTTAGTTTGGAAAGGTTTGGCTTTGTGGCGAGCTTCTCAAAGAGGTGAAAAAAGTTGGTTTGTGATTTTTTTAATTGTTAATTTGCTTGGCCTACCAGAAATTATTTATTTGCTAGTAACCAATGGTAAGTGTTGCGCTGATGAAAAGTGTTGTTGTGGGGATAAAAAATAATAAAAAATACCCTTTATGACATGGAATTATGTAGCCGGATTTTTTGACGGTGAAGGTTCCATCACTAAAAATGGTAGTGGTTTTAGAATTACTATTGTTCAAACAAACAAGGAAGTGCTGGAAGAGATCAAAAAATTTATTCAATTGGGGGGGTGTTATGGAAATTACAAAAAGAAAACCACACTGGAAAGATTGTTGGGTTTATTATATAGCCAGCCCAAAAGATGTTCATATTTTTTTTAATAAAAGTTTTACCTTATTTAATAGTCAAAAAAAGTTTAGCTATTAAGATAATGCCAGAGTTATATGAACTAGTGAAGAAACAAAAAGAAAAAAGATTGCGAAAAAAAAATAATATCAAAAAAACAAAACAATTAAGAGACAAAGGCAAAACTTATAGACAAATTGGCAAAAAGTTAGGCATTGATTTTGGTTATGCTAGGAGAATTATAATTTAAATAATTTATTATGGTGAGTGTAGCTCAATTGGTTAGAGCACTAGATTGTGGATCTAGCGGTTGTGGGTTCAAGTCCCATCACTCACCCAGTCTTTAGTGCTGAACTTTTTAGTTCGAGGCTAAAGGGAAAAACATCTCTCAGAAACGAGAGGTGCTTTTTATTAAAAGACATTTTTATTTTTTAGACAAGTCTTTTTCTAATTGTTATAATATTGGTATATGAATTCTAAAATTTTCTTAAAAAAATTATTTCTGCCCTTTAAAGAAGTGCTTATTTATATTATAATTTTAACTTTGTTTTTTGTTTATTTATCTTCACTTGTCTATACTGGCGGATTTATAAGTTTTCCTTTTATTATTTTTTATACGGCCCCAATTGCGGCAATCTTTGCTTGGCCAATTACAATTATATTAAATTGGTTTATAGGTTCAATATTAGCAAGAGTGCAAAGAAAAATATTGTCTAATAACAAAAAAGTATTTATTAGTTTTATTGTTATTATATTATTATTAATTTTAATTTATCCTTTTACTCTAAGACATTCATTAATGGTTTTTAAAATATTTCCGAGTAGTTCTGTCTGTCAGGTGGCCACTGATAATAATGGCGACAGAGATGATTGTTATTTTAAGTTGGCAATTAAAAATAATGATGCAAAACTTTGTAGCAAAGCTGGCTTAAGTGATACAGATTGTTATCTACAACTGGCAATTAAAAACAATTCCTTAAGCATCTGTGATATGCTTATCTACCCTGGTAATTACTATTATCAAACAACTTGTTACACAAAATTAGCCATTATAAACAATGATTTAAAAATCTGTGATAGTGTTAGTACTGATAGCATGTATAACAAGTCTGATTGTTATACAGCTTTTGCGCTCGTAAAAAAAGATGTCAGTATTTGCTCTTTGCCTTATCCAGAAGATGATTATATAATTAATCGTTGCAAAGCAACTGTTTTGGGGACTAAATAAGGTTCTTTTTATTTTTAAAAAGTTTTTAGGTATGTTAAGAACGTGAACATTTTTCTTAATTTTGCTACACCAAAGACCGTTTTGCTGCAAAGCGGTTTTTTAAATTAGTTAATAATTTTGTTTTTATTTTTATTTTTTGTTATAATTAATCTATGTTGAAAAATAAATCTAAAATTTTAATTTTTTCTTTAAGCATTTTGTTAATTCCCTTTATAGCTCAAGGGGCCAGTTTGGTAATGGACTGTTATGCCACAGGTAATTGCGGTTTTTGTGATGCCTTAAATTTGGTTACCAAAATTGCCAATTATATTATTGGTCTTTCTGGAGTGGCCGCCTTGCTTATGTTCTTATATGCTGGCTTGACTTTAATTACTAGTAAAGGTAATTCTGCTAAAATATCTAGTGCCACCAAAATTATGATTAATGCAGTAATTGGCATGTTTGTTATCTATATTGCTTGGGCTGGAGTGAATTATTTAATCTATACTTTGACAGACGGCAAACAAACTGGTAAAGGTGTGTCGACCGTTTTTAAACAATCATGGCAAACATTTACTTGTGAGAAAAAACCAACCGCAGGCGATATTATTTGGAGAGATGTAGAAGTTACCAATTCTGGTAATGGCGGGGGGTGGGAAACGAGTACTGCAGTTTTGTTACCTGTTTCTGCCATAGCTTCGTGCACAAGAGCAGTTACAGATTATTCAGGAGGTGTTAATCCATTTCCTAACGGAAGGCATGATCAGGCAAAGGATGTTTCTCCCGCACTCCAAAGGGCGCTTACCTGTATGAAAGATACTCTAGATGCTGGCGCCGGTGGTATGGTTTTAAAATCCTCAGATATTTATATCACTTCTATTAGTGATTCTGCTGGGATAGAAAATTGTAGTGGTGCAGCTTGGACTGATCCAAAATGTGCACATGCTAAAAATTCATGTCACTATGGTGGCTCTACGCCAACTACACCACCACAGTCATATGCGGTAGATATTAGGAGCCAATATTTTCAATCTGCAGATCAAGCCGCTCTTTTGAAACAGTTGGTAGAAAAAGCAGGATGTACCTTTAGAGATGAAACCAACAGAAAAGACGTTAATCCACATTATCATGCAAGTGTGTCGGACTATTGCGGTGGGCAATAGGTGAAATTACCATAATAAAAATAAAAATTTTAAATTAAAATAAAAAATAAATTATGAATCTTAAAGAAATTTTTCAAGAAGCAGCTAATAAAGGAGCCTCTGATGTGCATATTATTGTTGGCAAGCCGCCAATTTTTCGTGTTAATGGTGAATTAAAAGCAGTTAAAGGCGTGCCAGAATTAAATGCTAAAGCAGTGGAAAATTTAATTTATGAAATTTTAACGCCCGTACAAAAGGAAAGATTAATTAATATTAGAGAATTAGATTTTTCTGAAGAGACAGTGGATAAAACCCGTTTCAGGGTTAATTGTCATTTTGAAAAAGGCTATTTAGGATTAGTAGCCCGTATCATACCTTCTCAAATTCCTTCTATGGAAGAGTTGGGTTTACCAGAAGTTGTTTTTGAATTAACTCGCAGGAAACAGGGTTTAATTTTATTAACTGGTCCAACTGGTTGCGGTAAATCAACTAGTTTAGCGGCTATGATTGATTTAATTAATAAAGAAAGATCAGCGCATATTGTAACTTTGGAAGATCCAATTGAATTTGTTTTTACACCTATTAAATCCATTATTAAACAACGTCAGGTTGAAATAGACACTGTTTCTTTTGCTGAAGGCTTAAAACATGTTGTTCGCCAAGACCCTAATGTAATTATGGTTGGGGAAATGCGCGATTTGGAAAGCATTGCGGCTACTTTGACTTTAGCTGAAACAGGACATTTAGTTTTATCTACTTTGCACACTAATAGTGCGGCCCAATCCATAGATCGTATTATTGATGTCTTCCCGCCACATCAACAAGATCAAATTAAAGTCCAATTGGCTATGGTTTTAAATGGGGTTATTTCACAACAATTAATAATTGGTAAAAGCGGCAATCGTTTAGCGGTGAGAGAAATTTTAATTAATGATTCAGCTGTTGCCAATTTAATCAGAGAAGGTAAAACTAATCAATTAAGAACCGTTATGCAAACTTCGGCTGATGTTGGAATGATGTCTTTAGATCAAGATTTGGAAAAGAAAGTGGAAGAAGGCTTAATTACTAAAGAGGTTGCTAATTTATATATGGCCGATGGTAAAATATAATAGAATAAAATAAAAAATCCTATTAAAGAAATAGGATTTTTTAATTGCCCCGTGTAGGATTCGAACCTACGACCACGTGCTTAAGAGGCACTTGCTCTACCAACTGAGCTAACGAGGCGTTATTTTTTTAAAATGCGCTCGGAAGGATTCGAACCCTCAACCTCTTGGTCCGAAGCCAAGCGCTCTATCCAGTTGAGCTACGGGCGCATTAATAAAATTTTAACATAAAATTTAAAATAATCAAATTAAAATTTATTTTATTTTTTTTATTTCAATACTTTTTTTAAATATTTTCCAGTCCAACTTTTTTTATTGTTAGCAATTTCTTCAGGCGTGCCTTCGGCCACAATATAACCACCTTTGTCACCACCTTCTGGTCCTAAATCAATCACCCAGTCGGCATTTTTTATAACATCCAAATTGTGTTCCACTACTAAAACCGTATTGCCAGTGGCTACTAATTTATATAAAACATGTAATAATTTTTTAATATCTTCAAAATGTAAACCAGTGGTCGGTTCGTCCAAAATATAAAGAGTTTTGCCAGTGGAACGACGCATTAATTCGGTGGCTAATTTTATTCTTTGGGCTTCACCTCCAGAAAGAGTATTGGCCGGTTGGCCTAAAGTTAAATATTCTAAACCAACTTCAAAAAGTACTTTTAATTTTTGGTAAATAGTCGGTGTTTCGGCAAAAAAATCCATAGCTTCACTAACTGTCATGGCTAAAACATCGGCAATATTTTTATTTTTATAATGAATAGCTAAAATTTCCTGACGAAATCTTTTACCAGCGCAGTCTTCACATTTTACAAAAACATCTGGCAAAAAATTCATTTCTATTTTTTTATAACCATCACCACCGCAAGTTTCACAACGGCCACCAACCACATTAAAAGAAAAACTACCCACATCAAATCTTTTAATTTTAGCTTCGTTAGTTGTGGCAAAAATTTCTCTGATGGCTGTAAAAACTCCAGTATAGGTGGCCGGATTGGAGCGTGGCGTGCGTCCAATTGGGTCTTGATCGACAGCAATTATTTTATCAAGATATTCTAAGCCAATTATTTTTTCATGTTTGCCGGGTAAATCTTTACTTTGATAAAAATGATGAGCCAGAGCTTTGCTTAAAATTTCGGTCACCAAAGTTGATTTTCCAGAACCAGATACCCCGGTTAAACAAACCAGTTGGCCTAAAGGTATTTTAACATCAATATTTTTTAAATTAAATTCAGCTGCTTTTTTTATGATTAAAATTTTTTCTTTTTTATTTTTTAAGATTGGTCTAGTCTTAAAAGAGATAATATTTTTATTGGCCAAGTACGCACCAGTTAAAGAATTTTTATTTTTTTTGATTTCTTCAGGTGTGCCCACGGCCACCACTTCACCACCATATTTACCAGCGCCTGGCCCAATGTCTAAAATATAGTCAGCCAGTAGCATGGTTTCTTTGTCATGTTCGACCACTAGAATAGAATTACCAAGATCGCGCATGGCTTTAAGTGTTTGAATAAGTTTGGCATTATCTTTGGGATGTAAACCAATAGAAGGTTCGTCCAGAATATAAATAATACCAGTTAAGCCAGCGCTGGTTTGGGTGGCTAATTTTATTCTTTGGGCTTCACCTCCAGAAAGAGTTTGAGCTGATCGGTTTAAAGTTAAGTATTCCAAACCAACTTCTTGCAAAAATTCTAAACGCTTGTTAATTTCTTTAACAATTTGCTCGGCAATAACATTTTCTTCTGCACTTAAAAGTTTGGGTAGTTTTTGAAAAAATTCTAAAGAATTGGCAATGTTTTGGGCCGTAATTTCGGCAATGGATTTTCCTGCTACTTTAACAGCCAAAGCGGTTTTGTTAAGTCTTTTACCAGCGCAAGTTGGGCAAGTAAAAACACGCATATATTTAGTAAATTCACTCTTAAGATAATCAGAATCACTTTCCAAATATTTTTTGTGCAGATTTTTTATAACGCCTTCAAAATCTTCTTTGCCATATAATAAAATTTCTAATTGTTTTTTAGTAAAATTTGTTAAAGGAGTGTTGAGGTTAAAATTATTTTTTTCAGCCACCTTTTTTAATTCTTCAATAAACTTATTTTGATTCTTGGCCAAGGATCTGACGAATGGTCTGATGGCGCCTTGAAGCAAGGTTAATTTTTTGTTAGGAATGATTAAATTTGGATCAAATTCTTCTTTAACTCCGAGGCCAGCGCAATTTTCGCAAGCACCATATGGAGAATTAAAAGAAAAAAGACGCGGTTCAATTTCACTTAAAGTAAAATCGCATTTAGGACAAGCTAAAAATTCAGAAAATAAATTTTCTTTTTTATTTTTAGGATTGTAGATATTGATAAAACCATTGCCCAGATCCAAACTTAATTTAACATTTTTGATAAAGTTGCTATTAAGACTATCGTCTTGCCAATTATTTTTTTGTGGAGCTAAATTTTGTCTGATTAAATTAATTTTTTTTGGCGCTCTAAGTTCACTAACTAGAATTTCTAGAGTATTTTTTTCTTGTTCATTAAAACGCAGATCGTCATTACCTGTTAAAAAAATAAATTCATTATTAAGACGTATTTTTTTAAAACCGGCCGTAGCAATTTCGTTAAGAATTTTTTTGTTAAGACCAATTTTATTTTTAATGACCGGAGCTAATAAATATATGTCTTGATCAGCATAAAGCATAGCCACTTTTTCAATAATTTTTTCTGCAGATTGTTTTTGAATTAATGAGCCGCAGTGAGGGCAATAAATTTTTCCGATTCGGGCATAGAGTAAACGCAAATGATCATAAATTTCTGTCATAGTGGCCACAGTGGAACGGGGATTGTTGGCAATATTTTTTTGATCAATGGCAATAGCTGGCGAGAGACCACTAATAAAATCAAAATCCGGCTTTGATTGAATGTTGGCGAACTGTCTGGCATAAGTCGACAAACTTTCTAAATACAATCTTTGGCCCTCGGCAAAAATAGTGTCAAAAGCCAAAGAAGACTTGCCAGATCCAGACAGCCCAGTGATAACCACAAATTTATTTTTAGGAATTTCCACGTTAATATTTTTTAAATTATTAACGCGCACACCTTTTAAAATTATTTTATCATTTTTAAGAAGAGAAATTTTATTGTTTTTTAGCGCCATATTTTTGTAAAAGAGATAATTACGAAGTGTCTATATTTAACACAATTATACAGCTAATTTGAGCTGAGGTCAAGATGAATAAGTAATAAGTAATAAGTAAAGATTAATAAGGGGTAATAGTAATAAATAAGTTGGGAAAATAAAAAACCTTGGACCCAAAAGGGCCAAGGTATAAGTTGAAGAGTACTCTTTGCTTCTAGCAAGCTGTCTCCTCGTGGTGTAAAAAAAGCATAGGAGATTCAGCAGATCTTTTGCCAAAAGTGCGATTAGCGCGCGGATGATTACAGGTGCAATCTTGTTGTGGTTCTCCAACATCAATTACTGGTATTCCTTGTTTCGACCATTCTTTTTTCATGTCTCTAATTTTTTTCAGTGTTTTTTTTTCGAATTCCATATAGCCCTCCTTATTATTTTTTCATTTTTTTTCTGATTTCTCTTTCAAGAAGTTCTATTTTTTTGTTGCAAATTTTGACATACTCAAGATTTCCAATATGCCCCAAATGCGCCATGGTGCAGACAAATTGCCACACCCCATTATTTAAGCGAAACAAAACAGGTTTTTCTCTGCTTTTATCGCCATGCTCAACAATGACCCGATGGAGCATATTCAAAATTTTTTTTTATTTAGAACAATTTCTTCAGTATTTGGCTCAGCCATTAATTATGCTCCTTTGTTTATAGTGATATTTAAACACAATAATTGGTGTTTTGTAAAAAACATAACAAACAAAAAAAATATGAACCCACAAAAAATCAAAAATTAATTTCAAGAAATGAAAAATTAATTTTATGATGGCTGATATTTTTATTTTTTTTAATAAAATCATTTAACCTCCATTTTTAGGTTGTAAAATAGATTTAATTATATGTGAATTCGTTTTACCAATTTTTAACTTTTAAACCCTCTTCGGCCGCTGCCATTTGAGCTTCTTGTTTGGAAGTGCCTTCACCTTTGGCAATCAATTCATCTTCCAAATAAACTCCAATTATAAATTTTTTATTATGATCAGGTCCAGATTCTTCTAAAACAATATAAGAAGGGGTGACTCCGGTTTCTTCCTGAGCCATTTCTTGAAATCTAGATTTAGCATCCACATAAGATTTGTTGGCCAAAATGGCTGGTAATTTTATGACAATATTTTCTAAAATAAATTTTTTAACAACTTCAAAACCTTGATCTAAATAGATAGCTCCAATTACTGCTTCCATGGCATTGGCTAAAATATAGTTTCTAGCTTTAGGATTTTTATCTTTAGCCTCACCCTTGGACAGGAAAAGAAATTTTTCCACATTTAAAGAATGGGCAATTTCAGCTAGCATTTTGGCATTAACTAAAGAAGCCCGCCAGTTGGTCATTTCGCCTTCGGGATTAGGGTAATTTTGGTAAAGATTTTCAGTCACAATTAATTCCAAAACAGCATCACCAAGAAATTCTAATCTTTCGTTGTGTCCTAAAGCAAAATCTGCATGCTCATTAAGATAGGAACGATGGATGAGGGCTTGTTTTAAAAGATCTTGATTATTGAATTTAATTTTTAAAATTTCTTCAAATAAATTTGTTTCTTGCATATTTTTTTGTTTTTAAGCCAAAGATTCTTCCTCATCGATTTTAATAAGGTCATCTTCAAGGCCAATTTTTTCTTCTTCGGGTTCTTCAATCTTTTTTAATTTTAACTTTTTAGCCAGAGTTTCAAAACTCTGAGGATTATCTTTTTCTAAAAATTTTAATAATTTTCTGCGTTGGCCAATTTTTCTAAGCAAACCTCTTCTGGAAGAAAAATCTTTTTTATGAGATTTTAAATGATCAGCCAATTCTTTAATTTCTTCACTTAAAATAGCAATTTGAACTTCAGTCGAACCAGAATCTGTTTCGTGGATACGAAATTTTTTGATAAGGGCTTCTTTTATTTTTTTGTCTAACATAGTTTTAATTTGGCGTTTATCCGAGCTTTAGGTGTGTTAGACTTGACCTTAAGCCAAGAAAAACGTCATTAATAATAATTATAAAATAATATTTTTATATTAACATAAGTTTTAAAATCTTGCAAGATTAGGAGAAATAGGATAGAATAAAACTGGTTTTTATAAATTTTATTTCTTGCTGACCTGTAGCACAATGGAGTTCGAGCTGACCAAAGCACTTAAACTGCTTTAAGTGCTTTGGTGCGAGAACGGGTTTGTTGTTATGCCGAAGGAATCAACAAACCCAAGTGCAGTAGCCTTCTAAGCTATTTATAAAGGTTCGAAGGTTTCGCTATGCCTGTCGGCATAAAGCTCAACCCTTTGTGACTACCCCGCATTTTGCGGGGTTTAACGCCGCAACTCCTACCGAGGGTAATGTTAAAAATAATTTTTATAAATTTTATTACTTATGCCCCTGTAGTTCAATGGATAGAACACCAGCCTTCTAAGCTGGTTATGTAGGTCCGATTCCTACCGGGGGTAAGATTAATAAAATTTTTGTAGGTCCGAGGGCTCAGCGATCCCGAGTGTTCGGGATAACGCTTCGCCAGTTTTGGCTAATTAAAAGTAAAGCAGTTTACTTTTCAATTGAAGCTTCAACTCCTACTAAGGGTATGGGAAATAAAATTTAAATATTTATAATTTAAAAAATGGATCAAGAAATTAATAATTTAATTAAAAAAGAAGCAAAGAGACAACAAGAAAAAATTACTTTGATTGCTTCGGAAAATTATGCCTCCCCAAATGTTCGGGGAGTTTTGAGTTCTGTTTTAGCTAATAAATATTCTGAAGGCGAACCTGGTAAAAGATATTATCAGGGCAATGAAATTATTGATGAAATTGAAAATCTAACCAATAAAAGAGCTTTAAAAGTTTTTGGTTTAAAAGAAAAAAATTGGCATGTAAATTGCAAAGCAGTTTCGGCTTCGATTGCCAACTTAGCTGTAATCAGCGGTTTGTTAGAGCCCGGACAAAAAATATTAGCCATGAATTTAACCGACGGCGGGCATCTATCGCATGGTTGGAAACTACCGTCTGGCAAACCCATTTCTTTATCTTCAAAAATTTTTAATGTTGCTTATTATGGTGTGGAAAAAAACACTGAAGTTTTTGATTATAATAAAATTTTAAAACTGGCTAAAAAAGAAAAACCTAATTTAATTATTTCTGGTGGCACGGCTTATGCGCGAGAAATTAATTACAAGAAAATGTCAGAAATCGCTAAAAAAGTTGGAGCTTATTATTTAGCTGACATTGCCCACGAAGCCGGCTTAGTGGCTGGTAAAGCTTTGGGCTCACCTTTTCCAGACGCTGACGTGGTAACCATGTCCACACAAAAAACTTTAAGAGGGCCAAGAGGCGCCATAATTATTTGTAGACAAGAATTAAAAGATAAAATTGATCGAGGAATTTTTCCTAGTTTACAAGGTGGACCATTTAATAGTGTAGTTGCGGCTATTGGTGTATGCTTGCAAGAAGTTGAAAGTTTGAAATTCAAAAAATACGCCAGACAAGTGCTTAAAAATGCCAAAGTTTTGGCCAGTGAGCTAAAAAAATATGGTTTTAGAATTATTTCTGGTGGCACAGACAAACATTTATTATTAATTGATTTACGTGATAAAAATATTAATGGCCACGACGCTGCTGTTTTGTTAGACAAAGCAGGCATAGTTTGCAATAAAAATGCTGTTCCATATGAAACAGGTTCGCCTTTTAAACCATCCGGCATTCGTCTCGGCACACCAGCTTGTACCACTCGCGGGATGCGAGAAAAAGAAATGAAAATGATTGCCAAATGGATTTATGAGGATTTAATTGAAAAAAGAAATCCAGAACAAATTTTAAGGGAAGTTGGACAATTAACCAAGAGATTTAAAGTTTAATTATTTCCCCTCTCCTTTATAAGGAGAGGGTAGGGAGAGGTGTATTCTATGCTCACCACACTCTATAACACAGAAGAGAAGAAAAGCGTTAGAAGATTGTTAAGACAATCCATGCCTAAAGGTGAAAGATTATTATGGTCAAAACTTAAAGCCAATCAATTGGGATATAAATTCAAAAGACAATACAGTATTGGATCTTACATAGTAGATTTTTACGCACCAACTCTTAAATTATGTATTGAAATTGATGGGCGTACCCATGAGTATGATGATCAAGCGGAGTATGATAATAGAAGACAAAAATATTTAGAATCAATAGGTATAATTGTTGAAAGATTTAATAGTAAAGAAATTTTTGACAATATTGATTCGGTTGTGGAAAAAATATGGATTACTGGTGAAGAGATAAAAAATAATAAAAAATAATACTACCCCCCCTATTAAGGGGAGGGGGCCAGGTGAGACATTTTTTAAACTACTCACAATTGCAAGACTAAATAAATTTAAAATTTAAAAAATAAAAACTGCCAGTTTTGCAACTGGCAGATGGAGAGACAATTATTTTCAGATGTCCAGTCTTTCTGTGAGTTCCTCAGCACTGGGTATGAAAACATCCCCCAGCTTTGGAAGATCCTCATTTGTAACCTCGCCCCACGTTGCTTTATGCATAATCCAATATCGCGCATTTGTTTCTGACGTCTTGAAATATAAAACACCATTTTTTTTGCAGATGAAGTAACGTCTTATGGCTACCTCTTGGAATGTCATAGTGCCTCCTTGGGAGTGCTGCTGAGTAGTTGAAAATATTGTATTTTGCGTTTTTTGTTATTATTCTTGATGAGAAATTTCAGTAATTTTAAAATGAAGCATTTGATTACACTCAAGCTCCTCCCGTGCTTCTTTGCCTGTCCACATGGGCAGACGTAACAAGTATTTTCCAAGACGGAAGTCATGGGTAGCGATTCTTTTTTCAAAAAATAGATTGCGAGTCATACAAACATGTATTGGAATAATTAGAGGGTCTGCGTCATATGCTTCTTTTAATAATTTGATTAAAAAAGCAGTTCCTGAAATTTTCCAATGGTGGATAACCGGTAGAAAATCCCCTGTTAATGATTACATTAGTTTACTCCTTTCGTGTGAATATTCTGTGAAACACGCTTTTTGTCAAATAACGCCATGTTCCATTGGTGGTGCCACGAAAAATAGAAACACCAACCCATATACCCATGATTAATAAAGCACTTGTGGTGAGTATTGAAAAGATAAAAAAGTTCATTTTTCCTCCGAGTAATAAGGTTAATTTAATAACCTAACCTTACTAAAAATATGCTCAACAGTCAAATTTTGCTTGATGGTTCCAAAGAAGCAGAAAAAATATTTTTAGATTTGAAAAAACAAATCGCGAAATTAAAATTTAAACCAACTTTGGCGGTGATTTTAGTTGGGCATGATCCGGCCTCAAAAATTTATGTGGCTATCAAAGAAAAACGCGCCAAAGAAATTGGTGTTAATTTTTTTAAATATCATTTATCAGAAACTGTTAGCGAGCAAAAAATAGTTAACTTAATTAAAAAATTAAATAATGATAAAAAAATAACTGGCCTAATGGTGCAACTACCATTACCTAAAAAATTTAAGACTAATAAGATTATTTCTTTGATTGACAAAAAAAAGGATGTAGACGGGCTGCATCCCCCTCTCCTTTATAAGGAGAGGGTTGGGGAGAGGTCACCAGAGATAATTTCTCCAACCATCCAGAGTATTTTACATTTGATTAAATTATCTAAACAAAAATTAATTAATAAAAAAGCCGTCATCTTGTGTCATAGTCAAGAATTTGCTGAATCTCTAAAAAAAGAATTAGCCAAAGAAAAAATTAAAGTTTTTATAAAATCAAAAAGTCAATTTACCAATTACCAATTACCAATTACCAATTACCGTATTGTTATTATCGCTCTTGGTAAGAAAAATTTTTTAAAGCCAGCTATGCTAAAAAAAGATGCTATCATAATTGATGTAGGTATAAATCGAGTTGGCAAAAAAATATTTGGGGACGTTGACCCAAGTTGCTTAATTAAAACAAAATATATTTCTCCTGTGCCTGGTGGGGTTGGACCATTAACTGTAGCTTATCTTTTTAAAAATTTAATTAAACTGTCTAAAGTAAAATAATAATTTAAAATTTTAAAAGACCGTTTATAACGGTCTTTTAAAATATTCGTAAAATTAGCAATTAATTCGCTCTAATTAGCAAGTGATTATTTTAACAAGTCATCAATCACGCTTTTTATATTTTCGTATGGCAAAGCGCCAGGAACTAATTTGTTGTTGATGAAGTTAGATGGTGTGCCTTGCACTCCAGAATCAATACCTAAATTATAATCAGCAGTAATTCTTTCGGTGTATTTGGCGTCTTTAACACAAGTATTAAATTTTTCTGTGTCTAAACCTAAGTCTTTAGCAAAACTGGCAAAACTTTCGGCAGTTAAAGTGCTTTGATTAGAAAAAATCATATCAGACATTTCCCAAAATTTTCCTTGCTCATTGGCACATTCAGAAGCCAAAGCTCCTGGCATACCCAAAGGATGTGATTGAATAGGAAATTGTTTAAAAACCCAAGCCACCTGACCATCATAATCTTCAACTATTTTTTTTAGTGTTTCATGATGTTTGGCACAGTAAGGGCATTGAAAATCTGAAAATTCGAATATTTTTACTGGAGCATTTTTATCACCCCAGACATGGTCGCTGTCAGTAATTTTTAAATCAACAACAGGTTCTTTCGCTTCAGCCTGTTCACCAGCTACTTGTTGCCCAGAGTTCTCAGAATTAGTGGCAGTGTTTTTAGTAGAATCTTTTTTGGTTATACCAAGTCCTACAAAACCGATTGTGGAGATGATAGCAACACCCAAAACAAGACCAATAAAAAAATTTGTTTTAGGGGAATCAGTGATAAATTTTTTGGATTCATTTTTTGTTTCTGACATATAAAATATATTTGACCATTGTTAAAAAACAACTGGTTGTTAATTATTAATATTTAAAATTTTAGCTAATTCTGCTTTATTAAAACCAATGATAATATTTTCTTGGCCGTCTTTTTCAATAATGGTGACCGGTACGCCTTGTTGCTTGGTTTTTTCAACCATATATTGGGCTGCTTTTTCATCGACCATGACATCAATATCAGTGTAGCCAATTTTGTGTTCATCTAAATATTGTTTGACCATTTTGCAATATCCACAATAGGGGGTGGAATAAATAGTAATTTTTGTTTCAGGCATAATATTTGTAAGAGCAAAGCTCTGGTTAATTGTTAACAGTAGTATTAGAGTATCATTTTTTAAAAAAGTAGGCAAGCTACTAAGTTTATTTCTTTATTCAAAATGTAAATTCATTTCAAAATTCTTGATTTTCTCTTTAATGAGTGGAAATTTGTTTAAAGTTGGATCTATGTGTAAAATTTTATCAACCCAAGGTTTGGCTTTTTTAATCAATAACCAATCGGTGAGTTTAGCAATTTTTAAAAGATCATTAAAACCCGATTGTTTAATGCCATAAATTTCTCCAGGACCTCTAAACTCTAAATCTTTTTCTGCTAGTTCAAAACCATTTTTGGCTGTGAGCATAGCATGCATACGACGCATAGTTTCTGGACTTTCAGATTCAGTCATTAAAAAACAATATGATTGGTATTCACTTCTGCCAACCCGACCGCGAAGTTGATGCAATTGCGAAAGCCCAAATCTTTCTGCTGATTCGATCATCATGACTGTGGCATTAGGTATATCGATACCCACTTCAATCACCGCGGTAGCTACGAGGATTTTAATTTTTTGGGCTTTAAAATCTTGCATTATTTTTTCTTTTTCTTCGACCTTAAGCCGTCCGTGTAATAAACCCACGGAAATTTCCGGGAATATTTTTTTATCCAATTTTTCAAACTCTTCAACCACGGCTTTAACACCCAGTTTATCCGAAGGATCAATCAAAGGACAAACAATAAAAATTTGATGGCCGGCTTGGATTTGTTCTTTGATAAAATTATAAACTTGAGCTCTTTTTTCTGGACCAATAATTTCTGTTTGAATAGCCATGCGGGCCAAGGGCATTTCATCAATAATAGATAAATCCAAATCGCCATAAAGGGTCAGACTTAAAGAGCGAGGAATGGGAGTCGCGGTCATCGACAATAAATGGGGCATGGTTTGAATATTTTTGTTGCTCTGAGATTTTTCTTTAAGCATTTTTCTTTGACTTACCCCAAAGCGGTGTTGTTCATCGATAACCACTAGAGCCAAATTATTAAAAATAACTTTTTCTTGAATTAAAGCATGCGTGCCAATAACTAAATCGACCGTGCGGTCTTTTATTTTTTTAAGTAGTTCTTTTTTACTTAGATGTTCATTGTTAAAATAGGTTAAAGAACTGGTTAAAAGGGCAATGTTAAAATTATATTTTTGAAAATTTTTTTTAAAAACATTAAACTGTTGCTGGGCTAAAATTTCCGTAGGTTCCATGCAGGCCACCTGCAATTTATTTAAGAGCACATTAAAAATCGCCAAGGCTACGGCAATGGTTTTGCCAGAACCCACATCACCTTCGAGCAAACGGTTCATGGGTTTGCCGTGATTTAAATTTTTAATAATTTCCCAAGCAGCTTTTTTTTGCGAGTCGGTTAATTTAAAAGGTAGCTGGTCCACAAATTCTTTAGTTTCTGTGGCAAAAAAATTAATTTTGGGGCTTTGCAACTGAGCCAATTCTTTTTTAATTAAACCAGAATGAATTTGTAATAAAAATATTTCATCAAATTTCAATCTGTTTTTGGCTAATTCCAAAGTTGCTTGGTCTTTGGGAAAATGAATTTGATAAATAGCTTGTTGCAAGGCCAAAAATTTTTCTTGGAGCATGATTTCTTGGGGTAACCATTCTTGAATTTGCGCGCTAACTGGTAAGATTTGTTTTAATAAAAATCTAATTTGTTTTTGAGAAAGTTTTTCAGTGCTGGAATAGACTGGCACCAAACGATTGGTGTGCATAGTGGCTTTTTCAAACTTGCCGATTTTTTCAAATACAGGGTTATGGAATTCCGCACTATGATCGGTGATTATGGGTTTGCCTGACAAATAAATTTCATCGCCAATATTTAAAATTTTAGCAATAAAATTTTGATTAAACCAAATAATTTTAATTTGGCCAGTTTCGTCGGCCACCACAGCTTCGGTAATTAACATGTGTTTTTTAAAAGAACGTCTGCTGCTAATTAATTCGACTTTAACTCTAAGTGTGGTTAAAATATTGGGCACCAATTTTTCAATTTTAATTAAATTAGAATAATCATCATAACGAAAAGGAAAATAAAACAACAGGTCTTCAATGGTTAAAAGACCCAGTTTTTTAAATTTGGGAGCCAGATCTGCCCCCATTTTATTTAAAGTTTTAAGTTCAGTATTTAATTGCCAAGACATAATAATTACATTTTAACAATATTTAGGCTTGTAGGCAAAAATAAAACACCTCGATAAAATCAATCTTATCGAGGTGTTTTAAGGTTGAGGTTCAGCCTCATCTGCTTGATTGCTCATAAAGCATTTTTAGGCTTTTGATTCATGGTTAGTTTCTTTATTTTTAAAATAAAGAGTACTCAGAATTGTGCCCAAGGCACAACCAAAAGCATAAAGTAAAATTAATTGCCAATTATTAATATCATTGACAACCGTTTCTAAAACATAATACCAAATAAGGATATTAATGATGGTGATAGTTCCACTGGCAATAATTTGGTTTTTTGTTACTACCTTTGTCCAGGCAGTGACAATAAGCATTTCTAAAATGCCAATAAAAAATAATATCATATATTTCTCATTTAGGCTGCTTTTTTGCCACTTAGTTTGTAAAAGAACATGAACGACCTTTAATTTGAGTAGAAAAAAATCAACCACTTAAAGGTAAAAAGGTTGATTTTTGTCTCTAAAGCCATTATACTTCAGAAAATATTTTTTGTCAATTTTATCTTTTTATCATTATTTTTATTATTTTTTATAATTATCTTTGCCCTCGGTAGGAGTTGTGGCGTTAAATAAAAACTAAACTGCTTTAGTTTTTATAGCCACAACGGGTTGAGTGATGTGTCCCTTTAGGGACACCGCGAAACCCACGGACCTACAAAATACCTTTACTTTTACTGGCAGATTTTTTTATGATCATCTTTGCCCTCGGTAGGAATCGGACCTACATTGTGAGCTCCGCAAGCTCATGTCCTATCCATTGAACGACAAGGGCAAAGATAATAATACAAAATAATAATTCCGAAATAGATTATTTAAAAAATCAAAGTTTTAAATATCTAGCCAAAGCATCAGCAGTTGATTCATTTTCTTTAGTTAAATCTTCTTGCAAATGGTCTTTTAAAATTTTTCTAACTGTTAGTGGATTTTGCTCAGCCAAGGGAATGGTTAAAATTGGCATGAGACCAGATTGTAATTCAAAATAAATATTTTTTATTTGTGGTGGTTCGTAAAGCAACCAAAATTTTTTAATCTCTTTAAAACGATAAAGATTATTTTCTATTAAAATGCCATTGCGTACAATACTAAAAGTTAATTCTCTTGGTTCTTTGTTATGATTAATAAATATAATAATGGCTACCATAATGATAATTAAACCAAACAGAAAATTGGCAGTTAAAATCGCATAAGCTAAAAAAGCTAAAAAAATTAAGGTAGCAAAAATGTACCAAGATTTTTGTCTTTGGTGATTGGGATATTCTAGAAAATTCCAAGACAAAAGATTGTGTTCAGGGGTCATATATTTGGGTTTTAGTTTTTAAAATATAGAATTCGGAAGGGGCGACCTGTCTGCCGGTAGGCAGGGATTCTCAATGTTTTTCCATCCCGAGTTTTCGGGATAAGGAAAAACTGTTCGAATCGCACCGACAAATGAAGCAGTTCATTTGTCTGCTTGAGGACATCTATTCGGAAGGGGCGAGATTCGAACTCGCGGTGAGTTGCCCCACACACGCTTTCCAAGCGTGCGCACTAGACCAACTATGCGACCCTTCCATGTTTTTTTATTTTCAATAACTGTTTTTATTGTACTTTATTTTTAGAAAAAAGAAAAGCCAAAATTAAATTAATCTCGGCTTTATGGTGAGTCTTTTGAATATTCTCCGGCTATCTCAATGATGCCGTTTTTCCTTTGCGTTGGTGATTTATATTTGTCTAATAATCTGCCAAAGGCATTAATAATTTCTTTTGTGGTTGCACCTGGCAAATGTACCAGAACAGGAATTTCTCTTTCTGGGTATTTAGTAATAAAATTTTGGGCTGTTATCACAGAACTTTTGATTTGCAAAGGGAATGTCAGGATCACTTTTTTAGCAACGATTTTGCCAAACCGGTTTTCTTGTTTTGTGTGTGTAGTAATTGTAATTTGCATATCAATACCATAGCGATCTCTTTTAGAATAAGTGGTGGTGGGAATGACGGTTACCACACCCTTAAGACTCGCCAAAGAAATGAGTACTTTTTGCACACTTTCTTCGCCTCTGTTTGTTTGCGAGGCAATTATTATTTTTTCTAAATCAGGATGGAATTCATAAGGTATTTCTTTAAGAGACGCTACGGTATGCTTGGGCATTATTTTTTCCTCCAAATATTTTATATTTTATTTTAATAGGCTATCAGAATTATTATGAACGGTCAAGTTGTGGATTAAATAAAAGTTTTAAAAAAATAAAAATAAAAAAGCCCGTCTCCTAAGAGACGAGCTTCTGCCTTGTCCTGATGGACTAGGCAACAACTTCGTTGGGGGCTGGCACAGTGTCGGTGTGGCCGTTGCCACCATTGGTCGTGACATCGGCCGTGGGCTGTTTGGCAGCCTTTTTGCCTTTGCCACCTTTGCTTTTCGCTTCCGGAGCGGGCGCCGATGCCGGTTCTTCAACCGGAGACGGTGCATCGGGGACGGGGGCAGTGATCGGACGGGTAATGTCCTTGACCCACATGGCGCACTGGCGTTCGCCTTTCGCCATACTTTTGAAAATGGCCATAGCCGCCTTAAAGGCTTCGAGATACTTTTCGCCGACTCTTGAAGAAAAATTCGGCAGAGTATCCGGACGTCCTTCGACCACAAACGCTCTGTTGATGGCGTTCTCACGCAAAACTTCCCCGGTCATACTATTGACTGTAAAATTCGCGACCGAGATGTGGGCGTGATAGACTCCGTTTTCAATGGCTTCCACCATCAGCATAACCGTTATGCCGTCCACAATGTTGTTGACATAGGCGACGATGTAATCTTTTTGGCCGTCTTGGGCGGGTACAAATGACCCATAGGGGGCACTGCCATCTGTAAGACACGGCAGGATGACGAATCCATTGCCATTTTCATCCTTTCCGCGTCTTTCAACAGACTTGAGGGCATAAACCGGTTGAAGCGGACCGCCCTCTTGATGGGTCACACCATCGCGTTCCCATCTTTGGATACACGCGTGGTTGGCAATGTCCTCGGGTAAGGTGATTTTGCCGTGATCCAAATGACACGGCACCACGGTTATCCCCGAGTCCTTTTCCGTCCCCGGCAAATTGCCGTTGAGCACACGGGTTTTTACCCATGGGATGTCGTCTCTCAGCTGGGTCAGTTTTCCGGGGAACAGTGCTACATACCCAATACTGATTTGGTTGGCGCCCGGAATAAAAGTTTCGCTCTTTTTCATTTTTTCCTCCTCCACCATGGGAGTTAAGAAATTAAACAACACTATGACCAACGAAAAGCTATTAATTTTTCGCGGTCTGTTTATTAATATAAAATACTGGCTCGTTAGCTTGATTGCTTGAAGTTTATCGGGCCAGATATTTTTGAGATTGAAAATTGCGCAATTGATCTATTAATAGAAACAACAGATCCGCGCTCATTTAAAACAGCCGGTTTTATCCATATACATCCCGCTGTTTTCTTAACAAGAACCCCCGTTATCATTTTAGAATGAACAGCCACGAATGGGCCCCTTTCATCCTTAGTAGGGATACTTGTTTGATATACAAAAGTGGCTATGGTTTTTGCCACAAGTAATCACCTTTTTCCTTCCTTAATATATTAATATTTGTCAACGAGCTGTTTTTATTAGAATATACAAGCTTAGCATAGATTGAAAATTTTGTCAAGGTTGACAAAAATATACAAATAAAGTATGCTGATTTATTAAATAGTAATTTCAAATCAGGTCATTTAATAGCAGGAGGTTGTTATGCCGATTCCGGAAAGTTCACTGTTGCATCTTATACGTGATCAATTGGCAACCTTGGTTGCACTTGGTCTGTGTGCCGCTCTGTATTTTTCCATAGATCGCCTTAGTATTTTTTTTGAAAAGAAAAAGAAGATAGGAAAAAAAGTTGTTTTTTTAATTGATGTAATTGAAGGTGTTATTGCCTTTGCTGGCATTGTGTTTATGTTTTTAACTCTTTTTAATTATTTTGATATTGATTGGTATAGCTGGTGGATTATGCTCAACGCTCCAGCCAGATAACAGGAGGTACTATGTGGGAACTTATTAAACAAAACTGGACGCAAGGTTTTGCTACGCATTTTTTGGTAGCTGTATTGTTTTTTCTGGCCGGTTTGTGGTTTGTCGAAAAAGCAGATGATTGCAAAGATGAAGGTAGCAAAACATTGGCCATATTTTTTGCCACCTTACATTCCATTTGCTGGGCGGCAGTATTGGTTCTTCTGATTAAAGGAATTACCAACACTGTTCTCTGGCCAATAGTGGTGAATTTTGTGGAAAGTTGGTTTTAAATATTGGGAGGTTGAGATGAAAAAACTACTTGTTTTGACAGTTGTTTTTTTGTTAGTAGCGTATGTGGCCTCGGGATGTTATAGCCCGATTCACAAGTCGCTAGCAAATTACAACAATAGCCTGAGTGCTATGAATGAAGCTGTCTCTGAAAAAATTAAATCTGGAGAGGCAGAGTCAATCACCGGGACTGTGGCCGAGATAATTACAGAACAGACCCCGGTGGGGGTTGTTGGCCAGACTAAACAGGTTAAAATTTATAAGCAAGAGTACGGTCATAGATCTGCTGGAGATGAAAAAAAATCTTCTCGTTCGCTGACTCCTCAGAGACAAAGACAAGCAGAGGAAGATATAAACTCGGCTGGGGCAGTTCGAAACCCCAAGTCGCGAAGATGACAGACACAAACGGCGCTCAATGAGTGCCGTTTTTTATTTTTTAATATTCTTTTCTATTAAAATAGAGGAATAAAATTTATCCCCTCCTTTTCAAGGAGGGGTGCCTCGACGGAGTCGGGCGGGGTGGTTATAGTAGTAAGACAAAATTAATTTAATAAAATATACTTTATGGTAAACAAAAAACCGACTGGGTGGTCGGAGTTAAGAAAAATAATTATTTTTTTAAGCAGTTTTAATAAGTTTAATAACTTCGGTAATTACATAATTGACCAGAACGTAGGAAGCAAAAATAATAGCTAAACCAATAACCGAATCTCTTAAAATATTATTAGCTTTTTCTACTTTTTTTGTTTCACCAGCGGCTGTCATATAGAGAAAACCAGCATAGAGCACCAGACAAACAAATATTAAACCCAAAAATGAAAGAGCGGTATTAATAATATTAATCACAATGCCTTCAAGGCCAACATTGCTAGTTGGCAATTCAGCGCCTTGATTAAAAATGCCTAAATTAGTGGTGATAGCATCAAAAATAGAAGCCTGTGAGGGCACAGGAATAAAACAATAAAAAAACAAAGCAATAAATAAGATAATTAGCAATGGTTTTTTAGAAAGAGAATAAAGCATATTAAACTAGTTACCTTGCGTGCATGTATGATTTACACAAGTCCAACCTATTGGACTTTCGCCAGTACAATCACTAGCATCTATACATTGAACACTTTGACACACATCACACATCCCAGAACTTATAATACATTTGGGCAGTTGCAATCTTGTACTACATGAACAATCAGAGTCCTGTGTACACCCAGAACTTGGTAATTCTGCGCCTCGTGGCTCTCCACTTACTGGATAAGTAGTATCACTTCCAGCTCCAATATTACTTTTTACTTGGCTGATAACAAAAGCAGTAATAATATAAGATAATAAAATTATAGCCACACCCACCACAGCAGAAGTGATAATGCCATTGGAATCTGTGATTTGTTTACTATCTCCTTTGGCAAACATGCGTTTAGCCCCACCATATAAAACTAAAATTACAAAAGCTACACCCAAGAAACCCAGAATAGTGTAAATTATTTGTCCAATAATAGCAGTTAAATCGCCAGTAATTGGTAAACCAGCCTTTTCGGCTGTTTCTTTCAGTCCGGTGTCTGCTGCTTGCGCTCCCCCGCAAAATGCGGGGGAGACAAACGAAAATAAAAAAACAATAGTTATTGCAATAACCATTAAATTTAGATGCCTTTTAAGGCTGAATAAATTTTTAAAATTTAAATGTTTCATTAGACAATATCGGTAAGAGTTGATAAAACAAAGGTAACAATGCCGTAGGCTAAGAAAATAATGATTAAACCAATTAAACCATATTTTAATCTTTTTTGAGCAGTTTCTACTCTTTTATCATTGCCACCAGCAGTCATCCATTCAAAACCAGCTATTAAAATAATAATTACAGCAATTAAAGCTAAAAAACCTAGAATTAGGTTAATCACATTGCCGATGATTGATTCTGGATCTGCTGTTTGATTAGGTAAATGAAGAGGATCTAATTTGTCTATGCCAAAATCGTCGGCAGCCACCATGATAGGGGCAATTAAAACAATTAAAGCCAAGGAAAAGAAAATCTTTTGTAAGGTTTTTTTGTTCATAGTTTTTTATAGAAAATAATTAATAAAAAATTTATATAGTCGACCTTTTTTATTTAATGCGAATTGTGCGAATTGAAATTGCGAATTAATACGAATATTTTAAATTGCGAATGGTGCTAATAATTATCCACAATTATTATAACATGAAAACATTAAAACATAAAAACACAAGAATAGAAATGAGATCCCTCAGCGCATTTGCCTGAAGGTAAATTCGCTCGGGATAAACTAAAAAGGGATAAACTAAAAAAAATTATTTAATAATCCCAAAAACAAATTTTAACATAGCATAAGATAAATAGATGACAGCTATGCCCAAAACACAATATTTCATGACATCAATTGATTTTTTAATTTGGGCGCTGTTGCCTTTGGCAAACATCCACAAAAATCCGGCATAAATAAAAATAACTAAAGCTGCTATTCCCATTAAACCCAGTAGGCCTTTAATAATTAAGCCAACAACATCAGCTAAAGATTTTTTATTAAAAATCGGTACTGGATTGTCAAAACTGGCTGTCTCAGAGCTGCCGCTGGAACCGTTAGCGGCGTCTGCTGGTTCTGGAGTTCCTGGGGTAGTACAATAAAATCCTGATTCATCTGGTCTGCTACTATCACAATCTAGGTATTCAAGGTTGTTGTTTGTGCAAGTGTCCTTACAAATACTCGCCGAATCTTTTTGGTCAAAAAAACAAGTACTGTTTCTGGCTGTATCTTGACAAATGCAAAGACAAGAGGCTTTAGCAATTGGAAAATTTAACAAAATACCATTTAGAATTATTAAACAAGAAAAAAATAGGAGCAGATATTTTTTCTTCATAATATTTTTTAGAATTATTAATATGATTGCTGAATAGCCGAAGCAGCAGCAGAAATTGCGCGATAAAGTTCTTCATTGCCAAGCACGGCCGTATTAATTAATTGTTTTAAAATTTTATTAGCTTCATCTGGATTTTTACCCCGATACCAAGAATCGGCAGTTAAAATTTGACTGGCAAAAGGTGCTAATTCTGGATATTTATTTTGATAATTTTGGATTAAACTTTTTAAGGCTGGTGGATTGGCTGCCGTATCTAAATAGTCTTCAGCATAGTATCTAGGTTTACCATTGGCATCTTGGTATTGTTTAGTGGTTAAAAAAACTAGAAAATCCCAAGCTTCATCAGTATGAGCAGATTTTTTAAAAACAGTGTAGAGCCAATAATTGGCAAAATTTATGGGCAAACCAAAAGCATCAGTAGTGTCATTTTTTAGATGAGGCATATTGGCTAGGGCAAAATTAATTCTTGGCGCTTGAGCTTTAATTAAAGGCAATTGATAATTATAGCCAAAAAACATGGCCAATTTACCAGATGAAAACATATCTAATGATTCTGGTAAAGTATTATTCCAAGTATAAACATCTTTGGATGGTTGAGCAAAACTGGCATAAAATTGCAAAGCTTGTTCGCCTGGTCTGACATCACTATCAGAATTTAGATTTTTAGCAAAAGCAATTTTGTCTTTACCATCAACCATAGTGGCGCCATTTTGCATCATGAGTAAACTTAAAATATCATTAGAACGATTGATATTATTTGCTCCACCAATGGCAGCTGCCGAGCGCTCAAATTCGCCTTTGGCATTAAGTCTAATTAATTTAGTTACATCTTCGGAAAATTCTTGCCAAGTGGTTGGGGCTTGCACAATACCGGCGGCATTAAAAAGATCTTTATTATAATAAAGCGCCAAAGTATCAATGGATAAAGGCAGAGCATAGATCTGTTCTTGACGAGTGACATCTTTATAGACAACATCTGGAAAAATATTTTTTAATTGATTGATGTTTAAAGTATTGTATTCTTTGATCACAGCCTTAGTTTCTTTTTTCAAAAATCCAGAGGTTGTTTCGATGACTGGAATTTTTACAGTTGCTGGCAAAGGCAGAATTTTGTTTTGATATTTTCCAACCCAGGTATTATTAATAGCAAAAATATCTGGACCAGTGCCATTGGCCCAACTTTCTAACATTTGTTGTTCATAATCTTCATAACGCATCTTTTTGTATTTGATAGTTACATTGGGATGCGTTAATTGATAAGCAGCAATTATTGTTTCAAAATTATCTGAAGAATCAAAAACTCCCCAGAAATTTATTTCCACTGGGTCAAGAATAGCTTTTTGAGCGACCTTGTCACCACCCTTGCAACCAAAACCAGTGCTTAAAGTAATGGTTAAAAGAAAAAATAAAATGAGAAGTTTGGATTTCATATAATAAACGCGGACTAACGCGGACTGGACGCGGACTGGACGCTGACAGAAATCGCGGAAGAACGCGAAAATATTTAAGATGAATTTATTATAACAGATTTTTAAGGAAAAGAATAATATATTAATTTTAACTATTTAACGAAATGGTATTGTTTTAAATGTAAAATATGAGTCCATGCAATAACTCAGAAAACCAGCAATTATTCCTGCTAAAATTCGAGAAAAAATAAACGACCACTGAAACGTATTAATCCCAATTGTTGTACCTGCAATAACAAAGAGAAAGACCAGTATTTGAACAATTGTAGTAATTAAAATACTTTTGGGGAGATTGTTTTTCGGATGAATTATTTTTTTACTAATTAAAAATTTAATAACTGGTTTAAATATCGGGAATTTTACTTTATGGAAAGTCCATTTTTTATTTACAAAAAATGCCATCAAGGTTTGAAATAAAAAACCAAGCGTCGTGGCAATAATATATTGAATTCCCCCATAATATACGAGTAGCCAAGCCAAAAAAATATTTCCTAAAAAGGTTAAGATACTTACAGTGTAATATTTAAATGCTCTCATAAGAATTTAAGGTTAAAAAAAAGCATACCAAATAGCAAAAAAATTAAGAATGCCATGACTTAAAGAAAGTAGCCACAGATTGGGGAATTTAAGAGATAACCAGGATAAGAAAAGCCCAGGAACAAAAGTTAATAATAAAATTAAGGCCAGAGGTTCATATATAATATGCATAAAAGCAAACAGACTGGCATTAATTAGAATTATTAAGATACTAGAACTAAATATTTTTTTTAATTTGTATATTAAAAAGCCTCGGTATAAAAATTCTTGTATAAAACTTATGGGTATTGACCAGAAAAAAAATAACGACCAGAGGTTTAGACTGATTTTTTCTTTATGAAGAATTATAGCCATAACTATTAAAGTTACCCCCCCCCACAAAAGTAATAATAAAGTGCGGAAAAATTGTTTTTTTAAAATTGTCAATTCTAATGTTTAGATTTTTTGAAGATATTTTTTCTATAAAAATTAATCCAATTACTAAAAATGTACAAATTGTCAAGACTTGTAAATAAAAATTTCTAGGTATGATACTCAAACGCAAAAACAAAACAGGCAGGATAAAGATTAAAATAATTTCTAAAATCGCTATTAATTTATTGTGTTTTTTAGAGGCATTCATTTATAGAATTAAAGTAAATTTGCCGATGGAGAGACTCGAACTCTCATGGGTTGCCCCACATGGTCCTAAACCATGCGTGTCTACCAATTGCACCACATCGGCATAATGATTTTATTATATACTAATTTAAATTTTATTTATAGTCTTTTGGCGGTTTTTAAAAAGTGTTATAATAAAAATGATCTTATGCAAAGTAAACTGCTAAAATTTATTATAATATTTGCTTGTTTTGGTGTCTCGCTATTTAGCGGGATTTTTTTATTTTTAAAACCAGCGCAAGCAGTTAATTTCCAAGATGTTTTAATTAATGAAATTGCTTGGATGGGTAATAGCGATTCATCCAGTAAGGAATGGTTAGAATTAAAAAATATTAGTTCACAAAGCATTGATTTAACAGGCTGGATTCTTAAAGCTGAAGATGGCTCACCCTTAATCCACTTAGCTTCTAGTACTTTAGCTGCCGGCGAATATTATCTATTAGAACGCACAGACGATAATACTGTGCCAGAAATTGTGGCTAATCAAATTTATTCTGGTGCTCTGGAAGATACAGGAGAAATATTGCAGTTAATTGACAGCGAAGGCCAGGTTATTGACCTGGTTGATAATAGCAGTGCCTGGTTGGCCGGTGATAAAGATAATAAATTAACCATGGAAAGAAAAACTGATTTGAATTGGCAAAACAGCGCCCTGGCCAATGGTACACCCCAAGCCCAAAATAGTTCTGGGGTTGTCGCGCCAGCCGTAGAAACTTCTGACCATAAAATCGTTATTAATGAGTTGCTGCCTAATCCAGCTGGAGTTGATGATAATGAATGGATTGAATTAAAAAATTTAAGCACTACAACGATTGATTTGATTAATTGGAAAATTAGTGATTTGGCTAACACCAGTTATGTTATTAAAATTGCGGATTTTGCTACAACTACAATTTTGGACAATGGTTTTTTTGTGCTACCCAAAAATATTACTGGTTTATCTTTAAATAATACAGGTGGAGAAACAGTGCGTCTATTTGATGAGCAAAATAATTTAGTTTGTGAAATTAGTTACATTGAAAGCGCGCCCGAAGAAGTTGTTTGGGCTAGAGACGAGTTTAGTGTTTGGTATTGGAGTACTAGCCAAACACAAAATAATGATAATATTATTACGGAAATACAAAAAGAAACCGCTGGCGGTGGTTCGGGCGCATCTTATATAAAAACTTATGCCCAAAGATTTAAGCTTAATGAAATTATGGCTAATCCAATTGGCTCAGATTTTGGCAATTTAAAGCTAGACAAGCCTTTTGATCAGAAAAAAATTTTAAATAAAGAAATAAATTCAGAAAATTTAGGCGAGTGGATAGAAATAAAAAGTTTAGAAGGCGAAATGTTTCCTTTGGTTGATTGGAAAATTAAAACTGAACTTGGTGAATACATTATTAAAGAAACAGATTTTAAGTGGCCTTATTTGGAAGCTGGACATTTTTTTCTTTTGCCAAAATATATTACTAATTTGAATTTAAAAAATACTGGCGGTGAAGAAATCCAATTGCTTGATCCAACAGGTAAAATTGTCGATACTCTTAAATATTCTAAAAATGTTTTAGAAGGCGAAGTCTATATGTTGGCTGCTGATGGACAATATTATTGGTCTAAAACTGCCACACCTTTAGCCATTAATTTATACACTAGAAATAATTTAGCCCCTGATGCCTATTTTGAAGTCAGTGGGGAAATAAATTCGGGCCAAGAAATTTTATTAGATGCTAGCGAATCAAGTGATCCTGAAGGTGAAGATTTAATTTACGAATGGCATTTTAATTATCCAGTTAGTATTTTAAATAATGCCACCAGCACATTTTCGACCTCTTCCCCGCTTTTAACTATTAAATTAGATAAATTGCCTTTAAAAATTGGTTTAAAAGTTATTGATTCAGAAAATTTGTTTGATGAAAAAACTGAAATTATTAAATCAGAAGTGGCAGAAAAATTTTGGTGGCAAGAAGAAGAAAATACTACTCCTAAAGCAGCTACAACTGCGACAACTAAAAAAACTACTACAAAAGTTTTAGGTACAAGTTTGACAAAAACAACCTTGGCCGATATTAAAGAATTGGCAGATGGCACCAACGTACAAATCGAGGGAGTGGTGGCGGTTTTGCCTGGAGTTTTGGGTGTAAACATTTTTTATGTGGTCGGGACTGAAGGTATACAAATATATTCTTCTAAAAAAGATTGGCCAGAATTACAACTTGGCGAGCGCCTGCAAATTGTTGGGGAATTAAGCACAGCTTATGGTGAAAGAAGAATTAAAATTAAAGATCAATCGGCCATTACAAAAATAGCTCTGGCAGATTTGCCTCAAGCCGAACAAATTGAGATTGTTGAATTAAAAGAAGATGACTCCTGGAAAGGTTCTTTAATAAAAATAATTGGCGAAATTACAGACATTGGTAAAGATTATTTTTGGTTAGATGATGGGAGCGGTGAAATCAAAGTAACTTTAAAGTCCGGCACTAATTTAAATATGTCTGAACTTAATTTAACTTTAGCTGCCAGAGTTGCAGTAAGTGGTATTTTTTCGCCCACCGAAAGTGGTTTAAGGATTTTGCCAAGAAGCCAAGAAGATATTATTATCACCAACAACTCGCAAGAAACAAAAAATCCAACAATTTCTGGCCAAGAAAAGAAATTGAGTACTTGGTGGCCATATTTGTTGGTTTTTTCTTGGTTAATTATTTTAATTTTAGTTATTTTAATTTGGCGATTGAGGCACCCCTTGCCAAAAAAATAAACTTATGATAAATTATAGTCAATCTATATTACCTACGAATTAATCCGAATAAAATAATTACCCGAATTATTACCTGCCTCGCCGGCAGGCAGGCGAATATTTAAATAATTATAAATATGACTATGAATAAATATAATTTATTTGTCTTACTACCCAATAATACAGAAGAACAATTAGTGGAAATGAGTAAGAATATTAGCGCATTACTCCAAAAATTTGGCGTGCTTGTTGTTGCTGAAGATAAAATTGGTAAAAGGAAATTGGCTTTCCCTATAAAGAAAGTCCGTCATGCTTTTTATACCAATTTTATTTTAGATTTAGAAAATGTACTTAAAGAAGATGCCGACAAACTATGGCGTGAGTTGCGTTTATTGCCAGATATTTTAAGATTTGAAGTTTCCAAATTTGTTGACCAAAAAACAGAGTTACCAAAATTGGTTTACAGAGAAGAAGATGTTCGAGCCCCTTATGGTGCCAATAATCAATATAATAACAGTGAACGCAGAGAAAATGTTAGGAAAGAACCAGAGGTGGTCGAGAAAGTAATGGAACCAACAGTCGCAGAGCCAGATTTGGAAATCAAGAATCATAAAAAAGAAAATAAAATTAGCATGGAGGAATTAGATCAAAAATTGGATGATATCTTAAGTAATGAAAATGTTTAATTATTTTAACCTAAAAAATAATTTTATCAATTAAGAAAATTTAACTTATGGCGTAAAGTGGCGTAATATATGGCGTAAAGTGGCGATAAAAACAAATTTAACACAACTTCACGTAATCGATAACATCACTCAATACCACGAGTTTAATTATTATCTAATTGTATGAATCTTAATAAAGTTTATCTTATCGGACGCTTAACTAAAGATCCGGAAATTCGAACTACTACCACCGGACAAACCGTGGCCCAAATAAGTTTAGCCACTAATCGCGTCTGGTATAATGATGCCAAACAAAAACAAGAGTCCACTGAATTTCATAATATTGTAGCTTGGTCTAGATTGGCCGAAATTGTCAATCAATATTCTAGGAAAGGTAGTATCCTTTTAGTAGAAGGCAGATTACAAACCAGAAATTGGAAAGCACCAGATGGTACAACTAAATATAAAACAGAAATTGTCGCTGAAAGCATTCAACTCGGTCCGAGAACAACTCCAAGTGACGGTAGTTCTTCCTATCAAGCTCGACCAGCTCAAAATACTTTTACATCAGCCAGTAGTCCAAATATGCCCATAAGCGAATCTGTGACTGAAAAAATAGAAACCATTAATTTAGATGAATTTGGCAATCCTTTAGAAGAAGTCAATTTTGATAATATTTCTTCAGAAACTGTTCCTTTTTAAAAAAAATGCTGATTAAAACGGACATAACGCTGAACTACGCGGAAAATAAAATAGAAAATAATTTTAGAATATATATATGATGTCAACCAATACTACTGAACAAAAAAATTGCTATTATTGCGTCAATAAAAATATTCCTGTTGATTTCAAGGATGTTTTAGAATTACAACGATTTGTCTCCCATTATGCCAGAATAGTTCCTCGACGTCGTTCTGGACTTTGCGCGAAACATCAAAGAAAAGTTGCTACGGCCATAAAAAGAGCCCGTATTATGGGTCTTTTGCCATTTATTAAAAAATAGCTTTTAAACATTTGACAAGCTTTTTTTTATATCCTATAATAGGTAAAGATAAAAATTTACTTATCCACAACTATATTTATTTATGTATACTAAAAAACTAATCTTATTTTCTTTAAGCGGTTAATTTTGTGTACCTTTGTTTTTTGCCCGCTTAAGAAAGAGCGGGTATTTTATTTTATGCGAATTGTGCGAATTGAAATTGCGAATTAAATGCGAATATTTTGAAAAAATTTATCAGTTAATTTTTGTTTATATATAATAGATGGAAATTAGTTGATAAGGATAGGACTTTAAAAATTTATTAAAGGAGAAATCAATATATAAAGTAAAAGCAATTTATCCAGCACTAACTTTTTGCTTATTTATTTTTTAATTGACCTTGTTTAATGGAAAATAGAAATTATTTTTTTAAATAATGTTTTTAAGAATAAATATTTAAACTGGCAAAAAGTTAGTGCTGGATGTACATCGAGTAAAAACGAAGCGAATTTATCCCGCAGTCGCGGGACAAGCGTGATCTTTTTACCCCGCAAATGCGGGGCAGGCACGTAATAAATACGTTTCAAATTTTAAAATAAAAGATTTTTAAAAGGATATTAGAACTATGGCGTATGGTGGATGCCTAGACTTCGAAAGGCGATGAAGGACGTGGCAGGGTGCGATAAGCTCCGGGGAGTTCCCAAGCAAACTTTGATCCGGAGATTTCCGAATGAGGAAACTCAACGTAGTAAACCTGCGTTATCCCTCACTAACTTTCTGCTTATTATTTTATCTTTTTTATAAAAATGTTTGTAAATAAAAAATAAAATATTTATGAACAAAAAATGTTTAAGATTAAATTTTAAAGGAGCAAAAAGTTAGTGAGGGATGCTTACCCGCTGAAGTGAAACATCTCAGTAAGCGGAGGAAAATAAAATAATAATGATTCCCGTAGTAGTGGCGAACGAACCGGGAAAAGCCTAAACCTAAACAGTGTTTTACCAATGCTTCGCATTGGACTGCGAATTTTGCGAATTAAAATTGCGAATTATTACGAATATTTATATTTGTATAATTCGTAAATAATTTGTATTAATTAGCATGCCGATGCGGAGCAGCGGTATTTAAAGGTATGAGCCGTTGCTGTTTAAGGTGTTGCAAGGCGTCAGTTTTTGTGGCTTATAACACAAAAAATGAGTTACAAAATTTTTTCTTAGTAGAAATTAGCTGGAAAGCTAATACCACAGATGGTGATAGTCCAGTATACAAAAAGAAAAGATCTCATTATGACGAACCTTAAGTAGGGCAGGACACGTGAAATCCTGTTTGAAGCAGGGGCGACTATGCCCCAAGGCTAAATACTTTCGAAGATCGATAGTGAACAAGTACCGTGAGGGAAAGGTTAAAAGCACCCCGGTGAGGGGGATGAAATAGTTTCTGAAACCATACGTTTTCAAAGAATCAAAGTCTCGAGTAATCGGGACAATGGTGTGCCTATTGAAGAATGAGCCAACGAGTATACTTATGTTGCTTGTCTAAGTCCGTTAATCGGATTAAGGCATAGGGAAACCAAGTCTTAAATGGGCGTTTAAGGCAGCATGTGTATGACCCGAAACCAGGTGATCTAGCCATGGCCAGGATGAGTCCCTCAGAAATGTGGGAGGAGGTCCGAACTCACGCGCCGTACAACACGCGGGGATGAGCTGTGGTTAGGGGTGAAATTCCAATCGAACCTGGTAATAGCTGGTTCTCCTCGAAATAGCTTCAGGGCTAGCGCTGGTTAATATTTAACCGGGGGTAGAGCACTGGATGGGGCTGGAGTCGCAAGATATCCTCCCCAACCAAACTCCGAATACCGGTTAAAATTTCCAGTAGTCAGACAGTGGGGGCTAAGCTTCATTGTCAAAAGGGAAACAGCCCAGATCTCTATCTAAGGTCCCTAAATTTATATTAAGTGTTAAAGGTGGTGTTTTTTCTCATACAACCAGGATGTTGGCTTAGAAGCAGCCATCATTTAAAGATAGCGTAATAGCTCACTGGTCAAGAGAAGATGCGCCAAAAATGTTCGGGGCTAAATATAATACCGAAGATGAGGATGTCATTGCTTCGCAATGGAAGCACGAAATTCGAATATCGAAATTCGAAACAAATTTAAAAAATTTAAATTTAAAATTTTAATATTTTATTTTTTTGAATTTAGATATTGTTTCGGATTTAGAATTTGTGATTTCGGATTTCCACTGCGTAGCAGTGATGTGGTAGAGGAGTATTCTGTTAACCTGCGAAGCATATCCCGCGAGGGAGTGTGGAGGAAGCAGAAGTAAGAATGTTGGCATGAGTAACAAAAAGGCAGGTGAGAATCCTGCCCACCGAAAGCCTCAGGTTTCCTGGGCAATGACTGTCATCCCAGGGTTAGGCGATCCTAATTGTATGGCCCAAGGGTCACACAAGATGGAAGAACAGGTTAATATTCCTGTCCTACTTTAATTTTATCTTTTTGGCGACGTATTCAAGTGAATGAGCGTCCTATGGCTATGACGTTCCGGCCGTGCCTCATTGCATTCGGCACGGAATTTCCAATTTTCAATTTTCAATTTCCAAATAATTTTTAATGATTAAATTTTTAAATTTTAAAATAATTTATAATTTGATTTTTTAAATTTGATATTTATTTGGAATTTAGGATTTGGAATTTGAGATTTCCGCCCGAGTCTAACGAGGCGCGGCTGGTAGAAGTGAAAGCTCCGGCTGGATCGAATTCATGTGATTGAATGCCAAGAAAAACCAAGAGTCATGAATTAAAGTAACCGTACCGTAAACCGACACAGGTAGGCGGGTTGAGTATACTAAGGTGAACGAGAGAACCCTTTTTTAAGGAACTCGGCAAAAAAACGAGCGTAACTTCGGGATAAGCTCTCCCCACAGCAATGTGGGGTGCAACCAACGTGTTTCAGGCGACTGTTTACCAAAAACACAGGTCCCTGCTAAGTCGCAAGACTACGTATAGGGGCTGATGCCTGGCCAGTGTCCGAACGTTAACGTGAGGGGTGAAAATCGATTTATCGAGACTAGCTCTGATCCGAAGCGCGGATGAACGCCGGCGATAACTATAATCGTCCTAAGGTAGCGAAATTCCTTGACGGGTAAGTTCCGTCCTGCACGAATGGCATAACGGTCTGAAAACTGTCTTAAAAAGGGACTCGGTGAAATTGCAATGCCAGTAAAGATGCTGGCTTCTCACAGTTAGACGAAAAGACCCCGTGAAGCTTTACTACAACTTGATATTGATTTATTGATTAACATGTTCAGCATAGGTGGGAGCCCCGAGCAATCGGGACAATAGTGAGATACCACCCTTGTTATTTAGTAAGTCTAACCCCTATAGGGGGACATTATCTGGTGGGTAGTTTGACTGGGGCGGTCGCCTCCTAAAAAGTAACGGAGGCATTTACAAAGGTAGGCTAGATCCCGATGGAAACGGGATTGATAGGGCAAACCCTTAAGCCTGCTTTACTGCAAGTCCAACAAGACGAGCAGTTGCGAAAGCATAAGTTAGTGAACCGATCATGCCATATAGGTGGCTGAAAGATCATTGAATAAAAGCTACTCCGGGGATAACAGGCTAGTTCCGCCCAAGCGTCCATAGCGACGGCGGAGTTCGGCACCTCGATGTCGGCTCATCGCATCCTGGGGGTGTAGAAGCTCCCAAGGGTTGGGCTGTTCGCCCATTAAAGCGGTACGCGAGCTGGGTTCAAAACGTCGTGAGACAGTAGGAGTATCCATGCTGTCTATAAATCTAGCTAAATGCTGGAAAATCTGGCCAACTCCTTTTAGGAACAGGAGTTGAAGTATCTCACACTACTATGTTATAATAAATAGATGAAAAATATAAAACATAGTGACAATGTGTTGAGCGCAGACAATCAGCAGGAAAGATTAAAGCATATAAATCCATGGTATATTGTTGGTTTTACTGAAGGTGAAGGAACTTTTCATGTCGCTTTCTATAAGGATCCGCAAATGAAACAGGGAATAAAAGTAATTCCAGAATTTCATATTAATCAAAGTTATTTACGATTAGAAATTTTGGAAACTATAAAGAAATATTTTGATTGCGGATATTTAAAACAAAACCATGTTAAAAATAAGAAAGACGATACATATGTTTTTGTTGTTAGAAATAGAGATGATTTAATTGATAAAATTATACCTTTTTTTGAAAAATATAATTTTATTTCTGACAAACAAAAGTCATTTACAATTTTTAAGCAAATAGTTTTTTTAATGCAAAGTGGGGCTCATTCAAATAGAGCAGGAATTAAAAAAATTATTAATTTGGCTTATAAAATGAATGTTAATGGTAAGTATCGTAAAACGAAAAAACAAGATTTATATCTTTAAAATCCTCAGAGACTATACGCTAGACCCGCCGAGGAGGCGCGGAAGATATAGTCCGAACTCTAATGCGAATTAGAGAGATAAATAGAAATATTTGTCCGTTTCTCAAAAAGAAATAGTAACAAAGTTGTTGGTCTCCTATCTACTGTGAGCGTTAAATCTTGAGGAGCTCATTCCCTAGTACGAGAGGACCGGGAAGGACGAACCTCTGATCAGCCGGTTGTCACGCCAGTGGCAGCGCCGGGTAGTCAAGTTCGGGTTGGATAAACGCTGAAAGCATATAAGCGTGAAGCCGTCTCCAAGATTAGGATTTATAGTCACTTCAGAGACTATGAGGTTGATAGGCGGTCCGGTGTAAGTCCCGTAAGGGATTGAGCCTAGACCGTACTAATATGACTAAATCTAATATCCTTTTAAAAATCTTTTATTATAAATTCCGAATTATTACGAATTTTTTTCGAATGAATCCGAATAAAGATTCAAATTACTTTAATGAAAATGTAAAAAGCGACAATGTTTTGGTGCTTCAAGAGAAGTGGTCACACCTGTTCCCATCTCGAACACAGCAGTTAAGCACTTCATCGCCGATGATAGTCCAATAGGGCGAAAGTAGGCTAGCGCCAGAACAATGTCGCTTTTTAGTTTGGAAAATTTTTATTTGTGGATAATTTTGTTTGACAGATTAGGCTGGGGAGGTAGAATAAAGGTAAGATAATTAAAATTTTATTTTTAAAAAATAAAATTAATTTAACATTATGTCAGAATACAAATTAGAAAAAACACCCAGAGGTGCGCTAAAAGATAATCTTGATGAAGTAAAATTTTCAAAAAAAGCACAAAATAAAATAGAGAGAGAAAGAGATAAATTTAATTTGGAAATGAATAGAGCAGAGATTCAAAAAAAAGCAGAAGAATTAAACGAACTAATTGACAAATTTGAAATAATTAATATTGTTGTCGAAGGAAAAAATAAAACAAAAAGAGAAAAGGATACTTTCTGGTATATTGGTGAAGATGGACAACCAGTAAATTTTGTTTTTGATTTACAGCATAAAAATGGTACAAAATTAAAAGTATGGATGACAAACAGAGAAGAATTTGACGAGGATTATGACGGAGAGATGAAATCAATAGGAAGGCATTTCAAAATTTATAAAATTGAATTAGACGACAAAGAATTGGAAGATTATTCTTTAATAGGGCATATAGAATATGCATTAAATCCATTAATCTCTTTTGTAGAGGATCAATATAATGTAAAAAATATAGCGGAAGAAAAAAAAGAGGGTAAAGCAAAAAGAAAACAAATAGTTGAAAATCATACCTCTTTAAGTTTTAAAGAGATGCCAAAAACAGATGAAGAAAAAATACAAGAGATATTTGGGTAAAAAATTAAAGCAATAAAAACCGTTTTAATATTGTGTTTGAGCGGTTTTTTGTTTGTGCATAACTTTAATTTGACAGTTCTGGCGGGGGGGTAGAATAGAAACATAAGTTATAATTAAATTTTTAATAAAATAATTTTATTTTTATTAAAAATAAATTAATTTTATGAATCCTCTTGAACAATTTCCTGGTAGAATAACAAATGAAACAGAACGACCAACAGAAAGCCTCTTTGCTACAGCCAAAGAAAAAAATTAGAAAGGTTGATTGAAAAAATAGATAATTATATTAAGGGGAAAGAAGATGTAGAACCGGCATTTTTAATGAATTTAGAAAAATCTCTAAAAAGAGAAGGTGGTTTATCTGATGAAGAACGTAGTTTGATAGACGAAAAAATTGGTGCTTATCATGAATTTGTAAAATCTAAATTAGAAACATTAAAATAAGATAAAATTTGTTAAAAAACGGTTATTTTTATATAACTGTTTTTTGTTTTATTAAATAAAATGATAGAATTAAAATATATAACCGCCCCCTCTGGCTATCGCCAGTAGACCCCGCCTTTAAAAGGTGGGGATAAAATGAGATCCCTCGGCTCATAGCGACCCAAATAGCCGCTCGGGATAAACCACTAACTGCCAATATGAAAATAATTGCGGACTTACATATTCATTCCAAATATTCACGCGCTTGCTCGCTAGATTTGGTTTTAGAAAAAATTGATCAGACCTGTCAAACAAAAGGTGTTAATGTGGTGGGGACCGGAGATTTTACCCATCCGGAATGGTTTAAAGAGATGAAAGAAAAGTTGGTGGAGAGAGAAAATGGACTTTATGTAATAAAATCCGAAATTCGAAATCCGAAATTCGAAACAAATTTAAAATTAAAAATTCAAAATAAAGAAGAGATCCCTCGGCTTCGCTCCGCTACGCTCGGGATGACAAACGAGGGCGCAGGGATGGCAGGTCAAACAAGATTTATTTGTTCAGCAGAGATTTCTTGTATTTATTCTAAAGGTGGTAAGTGTAGACGATTGCATATTGTGGTTTTGGCGCCGAATTTGGGAACAGTGGAAAAAATAAATTTGGCTTTGGGGAAAATTGGTAATTTAAAATCTGATGGCCGACCAATTTTGGGCTTGGATGCGAAGGAATTAGTCAGAATTGTTTTAGAAATTGATGAAAGGTGCATGATAATTCCAGCGCATATTTGGACGCCTTGGTTTGCCATGTTTGGTTCTAAATCTGGTTTTGATTCTATTGAAGAATGTTTTGAAGAATTATCAGATAAGATTTTTTCTATTGAAACAGGGCTATCTAGTGATCCACCAATGAATTGGCGAATAAAAAATTTAGATAAGGTTTCGATTGTTTCCAATTCGGATGCACATTCTTTGCCAAATATTGGCAGGGAGGCAAATGTTTTTGAAATTAATTACACGAGGGCAGGCATAAAGCCTGCCCCTACGGGGAATGAATGGGACAAAATATCGTATGATACAATTTGTGAGATTATTAAAAATAAAAATCCAAAAAATTTTTTATATACCATAGAATTTTACCCAGAAGAAGGTATGTATCATATTGACGGCCATCGAGTATGTAATTTTTCTTGTTTACCAAAAGAATCTAAAAAAATAAAAAATATTTGTCCGGTTTGTAAGAAACCATTAGTGATAGGTGTTTTAAACAGAGTGGAGGAATTAGCGGAGAAAGACAGAAAAGAAAATTATGTTGACAACAAAAGATTGCCTTATAAAAAATTAGTGGGTTTGGATAAAATTATTGCTGAAGCTTTGGGAATTAAATCTAGAACATCAAAACAAGTGCAAAAAGAATATACAAATTTAATAGAAAATTTTGGCAATGAATTTAATATTTTATTAAATGTTGATGTAGTCGACTTGCAGAAAAAAAGTTTATCAGAAATTGCTGAGGGTATCAGGCGAATGCGTGCAGGCGAGCTTTTTGTTCAGCCGGGATTTGATGGCCAATATGGAGTGGTAAAAATTTTTAGTGAAAAAGAAAGAAAAAAGTATCAAGAAAAATTGTTTTAATTAAAATTCAGAATTAAATTATTGGCTAGCTAATTAATTAACACAGTAAAAAAATAAAAAATGTTTGACTTTAAACAAAAAGTGTGCTATAATAACATTAAATACAAAAAAGTTTCTTAAAATAAAAACAAAAATTAAAACAAAAACTTATGAAAAACTCAAAAAAAATCTTCTTTTTAGTTATGGGGTCAATTTTAATTTTGGCGCCATTTTTTTATTTAACTCAAGCAGAAGCAGCTTTTATTGATGGTGAATTGACGCCTCAAATAACTGCCGTTAGTCCAACTTGGGCATCTTCTAGTGGCACTATAAATAGTTTAGAAATTAAATATAATATAGATAAGAGCAGTTCTGTGAGTTATGTTTTAGATAATAATCAATTAGGTTCGGCTTTACTAAGTGCTAAAACAGATAGAAATAATCCTTACATATACCAGTTTACAAATTTGTCTATTGGTTATCACAAGTTAACTATTAGGGCATGTGATTCGGCTAGTGGCAATTTTTCTGATTGTAGTGAAATTAATTTTGAATATACGATTTTAGAAAAAGGTGAATCAGAAGGGGATATTTTTTTATCTAAACCAGTAATGGGTATTGTATCTGGGGGCAAAGTTGAATTTAAAACCACTTTAATTAATAATTCTAATGCGGATTTGCTAGCTAATACAAATTTAGTTTTTAAAATTGGATTAAATAATCCTACAGAGGATTATGTTTTTTGTGAAACAAATAGTGGTGATGAAATTATTAAAAAAAATAATGGTTCTGGTTCTAAAATAATTTCTTGCCCAGTAAATTATCCAAGCGCTGATATTATTAATCTTTTGGCTGGTTATGCCGATGTTTCTGGTGGCAACATAGCAATTAATGGGAATTTAATTACAGTTAAATATATTGCTTATTTAAATTCTTCCAATTATTCTGGAAAAAATGAGTTTCAACTAACCAAACCATCAGACAGCGTTACACCTAATATTCCTTCCACAACTGGTATATCTCTTTCTAAACCAGGCATAGGCTTGGTCTCTGGTGGCAAAGTTGAATTCAAAACTACTTTAACTAATAAATCTGGCAGTGATTTAGCTGTTAATACTGTTTTACAATTTAAGATTCCTCTTAAAGATTCTGCAACGGTTGAAGATTATTTATTGTGCGATACAACTACAGGTGAAATTACCAATAATAGCACTAAAACAATTTCTTGTCCTGTTGATTATCCAAATGTCGAGCGTATTAATCTTATCGCCGGTTTTGTTGATGTTTCTGAGGGTAATGTATCCTTAGCGGGCAATCAAATAACCGTCAAATATATTGCTTATTTAAATTCTTCTGCTTATTCTGAAGCAGGAGAATTTAATCTTACTAAGCCAACAGATAAGGCCACATCTATTACAGGAGTTTCTCTAACTGATCCCGTGGCTACAGTTGCCACAGATGGTAAAACAGTTACTTTTAAAACAATTTTAACTAATAATTCCTCTGCTGATCTGGCTAAAGACAAGGCCTTGCAATTTAAAATTCAACTAGCCAATCCTATAGAAGATTATATGCTTTGTGGAACAGCTTTAGAAAATATTTTAGCCAAAAGTGCTGAAACAGAAATTACTTGTACCAAAACATTTACAGACGCAGAGATTAATGCCATTAAGGCCATTAATGATACCGATGTTATAGTTGATAGTACTAATAAAAAAGTTTCTATAACTTATTTTGCTTATTTTGATTATAGTATTTCCTCTTCTTATAAATCTTTTCAGTTAAATTTACCAACTACCAGTGGCAATAATCCTGGAGGTTCAGATGGTACAGATGATCCGACGACAGTTACTTATGCTTGGAATTTAGCTAGCAATTGGTCCAGTTGTTCTGCTAATGGCGTGAAATCAAAGTCTTATGAATGCCAAAATAATTCTGGGGTTAAAGTAGCTGACAATTTGTGTAGCACTTCTAAACCAGCAGACAAAACAGAAACTTGTGGCACTCTTAATCAAACACCAAATTTGGTGGTCACAAATTTTAAATTTTATAATCCAGAAAATTTAAGTGAATTAACGAGTTTGCCTAAGATTAATGAACCATTTTTAATCTTACCCAATATCAAAAATGATAGCCAAGGTGACATGAGCACCAGTTTCTGGTTCAAAATATATTTAGATGATAAATTAGTTAGTACTGGTTTAAACACTAACACCTTGAGCAAAGGTCTTTCTTATGTAGTTGGTGGTAGCAACCGTTGGATTTTTGATAAAGCCGAAGCCCACAAATTTAAACTAGTCGTGGATAGCGAAAATCAAATTAAAGAAACCAATGAAGCAGATAATGTTTTTGAACAAGTTATTAATTTTAGTACAGTTGCCACTGGCAATAATGTTGTGAATACCAATCCAGTACTAACTGCGACAGATTATGTTTTAGACCCAGATGATGATGGTTTGTCCAATTATCAAGAATCTTTATACGGCACAGCTTCTGATAAAGTGGATACAGACGGTGATGGTTATGAAGATTTAACAGAAATTCGTGGCGGTTATGGTCCGTTGGTTAATGAGGATAAAAAAGCCAGTAATAAATTATCACAAAGTAGTTATAGCAAATTGGTGCCTATTAGCGCCGAGAATAAAACTAAAGCTTTGAGTAATTTAAAAAGTGAGCTTAAGAAACTAAATAACAATGTGACTTTGACTATTAGTAGGGCTAATTTAGAAAATTATGCTAATGCGTTTATTTATGGTGGCTACAGTCCAGAGGAAATTTATCAGAGTTTTAAAAAAGGTTTAGGTACAGTCCACCCCTATATTGAAGCCAGTGTCTGGAGAAATAGAGAGAAATAGAAATGTTTTATATTATTAACAAAACAAAAAATCCTTCTTTAAAGAAGGATTTTTTGTTTCTCTAGAAAATTCCTAGAAGTGAAAAAGATAAGTTATTTCTTTTTCTTCTTGGCAACTTTCTTTTTAGCTACTTTTTTAACTGTTTTTTTAACAGCTTTTTTAGCAGCTTTCTTTTTCTTCATTGGCATAATAGAAAACTTTCGCTTCCTCCAACACATACGACGAGCATGGGGAGAAAAATTAATTATCAAAACTCATTTTTGTATTTTATTATTTTTTTTAATAAAATATCAAAATGAATTTTTATTTTTTAAAAAAGATATCCACAGATTTTATTTATCTACATATATTATAAATAATTTTTTTTTATTTGTAAATACTTTTTTAAAAAAATATTTTTTTAAAAATAAAAATATTAAATAAATAATATAAAAATTTTTTTTTGGCAAGTATTTTAATTATAAATTAATTTTAAGTAGATTGTTTTTTAATTTTATGTTATAATATAATTATTAAAATTAATTGGGGAAAAATCTTTATGAGTTTATTTTCATCACATCCAAGTTATTTAGGTGTAGACATTGGAACTGCCAGTGTTAAAGTAGTGGAATTGTTAAATGAAAATGGCCGACCACGTTTGTTAACTTACGGTTTTGCCGAAGAACCACTAGATATTATTCATGATAGCTCTGAGGCAACTTTGGGCAAAGTGGCGTCTATTCTAGTTAAAATTTGTAGTGAAGCTAAAGTTAGCACCAAAAAAACAGTTGCTGCTTTGCAGAGTTTTTCTGTTTTTTCATCCATTATTTCTTTGCCTAACATGAATAAAAAAGATATTCCCCAAGCTGTTTATTGGCAAGCTAAAAAATTTGTGCCTTTGCCACTTGAAGAAATGACTCTAGATTGGAAACTTCTGGATAAAGAAATAAAAATTAATGATCTAAAAAATCCTTTGCCTAAAAATGTTAACGCGGCTGAAAATACTAGCCAAAAAGAAAAAGGAGCACTGGAGGCGGTTTCAAACAACAAACAAGATAATCTAAAAGTTTTAATTGCTGCTGCTCCTAAAAAATTAGTCTTTAAATATGTAGAAATTTTTAAAAAAGCTGGTTTCGAACTTTTGAGTTTGGAAACAGAAAATTTTGCTATGGAAAGATCTATGGTTGGGGGAGATAAAAATCCAGTTATGATTGTGGATATTGGTGATTTGACCTCAGATATTAGTATCGTAGAAAATTCCATTCCTCTTTTAGCTAGAAGTGTTGATGTCGGTGGCAAATTAATTACCGAAGTCATTGTTAATAGTTTGCATGTTGATCAAAAGAGAGCCGAACAATTTAAACGTGATATTGGTTTTTTGCCAGGCGAAGGCAACTTGCCAAAAGTTATTGAGAAAGTCGTAGCGCCTATTATTAATGAAATTAAATATTGTTTTGATTTATATGCCTCTAGCCAATCAAATCAAAGAATAGAAAAAATAATTTTAACAGGTGGATCCTCGTTTTTACCTAACATTGATAAATATTTAAGCGATCTCTTAAATATTAAAGTTTTTATTGGTGATCCATGGGCCAGGATAATTTATCCCTTAGAACTAAAATCAACTTTAAGTGAATTAGCTACCAGATTCAGTGTGGCTGTTGGTTTGGCCATGAGGGAAATTGTTTAAAATTTATTATGTCATCTATTAACTTAATGCCTTTGGACAACAGAGAATCTGAACTTAAAGAATGGAAAAGGAAAGAAGCAGAAAAAGCAATTCTGAGAATAGAACTATCTAATCCTTCTTTAAAAAAAGAAGACGTTCAAAATCAAACGCCTAATTTTTTATATAAGCTCAAAAAAATATTTACTGGTGTTGCAACTAAAAATTCTGTAACTGTTTCTCCTAAAAAAGAGACTGTCAATTCCAAGCCGGCTGCAGAAATTCCTCAACCTAAGATTATAGCGCCAGAGCCAGCCCATAAAATGTTTTACCAGAATCCAACACTTAAAGTCAAACCAGTCGTGACCGAAGTTGCCAATTTAAAAAATACAGTCCCGTCGCGACCAATCATGAACAATTGGCCTAGCACTTTGCCAGTCGTTAAGCCAGAAATAAAAAATGAGATTAAACCACAATTAAAATTTGAACCTCAGCCGTCTATAAAACAGAAAGATATAGAATTAAAGCCTATTGCCGAAGGTAAAAAACCCATTTTAAACGAACCTAATTTCCAGCCAGCTAAAAATAATTTTGACATCAATTTAATTCCAGCTGATAGTGCTAAAAATATTTCTGACAAAAAAAATATTAAAAATTTTTTTGTAATTATATTAATTACCATTCTATTTTGTGCTGGAGTTTATGTGCCTTTATATTCGGTAGCCAATAAAAAAGAAAATACAGCTAAACAATTAGAAAAGGAAACTGAAAATGTTATTACTGAGACAAAAAAAATACGTGCCAGCAGTCAAGAAATTAATGCATTTGTTGACATTTTACAAGAAATAAAAAAAATAATTGAAGGCCATGTTTATGCAGAAAAAATATTTGTATTTTTGGAAACAAATACCCTTAAAACAGTTTATTATAGTAATTTACAATTTAATTATGATGCTAAAACTATTAACCTTATAGCCAATGCTAAAGATTATCACGCTTTGGCAGAGCAAATTTTGGTTTTTCAAAATTTGGATATAATAGAAAAAGTAGATATCTCGGCAGTGACTTTGGGAAAAGCAGAGCCAGTTGCCACCGCAGAAACAGCTAAGCCACGTTTAGTAACTTTTAATTTAAGTTTAAAAATTAAACCTGATTTTTTATTAAAAAAATAAAATATGGATGCTGAAAAAAAAGATAAACAAACTTTTTTACAACAATATTTTAATCCGTTAATGTTTTTATTGGTGGTTTTAGTTTTGACCTTCTTTTATTTATTTTTATGTCAACCGCAAATAAATAAAATTTCTTTTTACAGCGAGCAATACTTAGCTGATAAGAGAAACCAACTGGTTGCTAGTCAAAAAGTTTTAGCGGAACTGCAAGCTATTAAGGATATTTATCAAAACATTAATGATGAATTGCGTTTAAAGGTTAAAAAAATATTACCCTCTAGCCCAGAATTGTCCAATCTTTACTATTCATTGGATAACATTGCTCAAAAATTTGGTTTCAAAGTTACTTCTGTGGCTATTAATGCTGTTAAAAATGAGATCCAAGAAATTGCCACTGTAAGTACTGAAAATACGGTTGGGGCATCTAAAGCAACAGCTAAGCTTTTAGAAGTTAATATGGTGGTCGACGGTAGTGGTTATCAGAATGTTAAAGAATTTGTTAACACCTTAACTCATAATTTGCGTATTTTTGATATTAAAACCTTTAGTTACTCGCCTAAAAATACCTCTTTGAATTTTATTTTTAAAACCTATTACCTAGAATAAAAATTATATATGAAATTAGAAAAAATAAATAAAAACACATTAATTGTTTTAATTATAGTTAGCATAATTTTATTAAGCACCATAGTTTCGGGCTATTTTTTGTGGTTTAAAAATAAAGACATGGAAGCTGGCTTGAATCAGCAAGTTGATACTAATGCCCTAAAAGATAAGTTTAATTTAAATCTTTTTCAAGATAAAAATTTTCAAGATTTAAAAGATACTCCTGGCTTAAATACTTCTACTAATGAAAATTTGGGCAAAGAAAATCCTTTTTTGGAATTTGAGCAATAATATTTTTTTAAATATGTTAAATTTAGAACAGCAATTAAAAATATTGGATGTTTTACAAATTAAAAAAGCTATAGATCAAAAAGATTTTGAACTGGTTAAAAAAGAATTAATAGCTGGAAAAAAACTTTTTGAGTTAGATAAAAACATTAATTTAAATCATGAAGTTTTGGCCACATCCATAGCTGAAACTTTTAATTTATCTTACATAGATTTAAGGATAACCAAGGTTAAATCTGAAAGTTTAAAAATAATTCCTGAAGATGTGGCTTTAAATTACGAAGTAGTGGTTTTTGGTATAAAAGATAAAACCCTGCAAGTTGCTTTGGTAGATCCAACTAATTTAAAGGCGCAGGAAGCCATGGATTTTATTGCTAGAGAAAAGGGTTGGCGAGTCGAATATTATATTATTTCTAAAGAATCATTAAATAATGTTTTGAAACAATATAATGAATTAAAATCTGAAGTTTCTGAAGCTCTTGATATCGCCAAAGGACGTTTAGAAAGCAAAGACGTTAAAAAAGAAAAAAAAGAAGATGAAGATTTGTCTGTGGAGACCATGACTAATGCGCCTATTGCTAAGTTAATTTCTGTGATTTTAAAACACGCAGTAGATTTGAAAGCTTCTGATGTACATATCGAACCTTTTAGTGATGGTTCCAGGGTCCGTTATAGAATAGATGGCCAACTCCAAACCTCATTGGTTTTGCCTAAATATGTGCATGCCGCTTTGGTGTCCAGAGTAAAAGTTTTATCCAATTTAAAAATTGACGAAACAAGAATTCCTCAAGATGGACGTATCAGATTAAACATTATGGGTAATAATGTGGATTTTCGTGTTTCCACCCTGCCTTTGTTTGAACAAGAAAAAGTGGTGATGAGAATTTTAGATACATCATCTGGTGCTTTTAGTCTCGAGCAATTGGGTTTTGAAGGTCGTAATTTAAAAGTGATTCAAGAAAATATTCAAAAGCCACATGGCATGTTTTTAGTCACTGGCCCTACTGGTTCGGGCAAATCGACCACTCTTTATTCGGTTCTAAATATTTTAAACCAAGAAGATGTTAATATCACCACCTTAGAAGATCCAGTGGAGTATTATTTAACAGGTGTTAATCAATCACAAATTAGACCAGAAGTGGGTTTAACATTCGCTGCTGGGTTACGCTCTATTTTGCGTCAAGATCCAGATGTTGTTATGGTCGGAGAAATTCGTGATAACGAAACCGCGGAGTTGGCAATTCATGCTTCATTAACCGGACACATTGTTTTATCCACTTTGCATACCAATGATTCTTTTGGCTCAATTCCTCGTTTAATAGATATGCATGTGGAGCCATTTTTATTGGCTTCAACTTTAAACGTAATTATCGCTCAAAGGTTGGTAAGAAAAATTTGTGCTGATTGCAAGCAAGAATTAGAAGTGCCTGAAAATATTTTTAAAGAAGTAGAAGAAGAATTGAAAAAAATTCCTAAAAGTTCCTTGCCAGCTGATTTTGATTATAAAAAATTAAAATTTTATCAAGGCAAGGGTTGTGATAGGTGTGGTAATAAAGGTTATAAGGGCAGAATTTCCATTGCCGAGGTTTTAGCTATGACAGATAATCTAAAAAATTTGATAGCCGCTAATAAATTAAGCAACGAAGAAGCAAAAAATGAATTTTTAGCTCAAGGCATGATGAATGTCAAACAAGACGGTATTTTAAAAGCTCTTAAGGGCTTGACGACCATTGAAGAAGTTTTAAGAGCCACCAGAGAATAAATTAAAATTATGACAGCTAATTTTAAAAATACTAATCAAGAAAAGAAGGTATTAATTATTGAAGAAGATAAAAAAATAGCCGATCTTTATCAAAAAAAAATCAAAGCTTTAGATTTAAAGGTTGTTGTTTGGAACAAACAGACAGATTTATTAAAAAATTTAAAAAAAGAAATGCCCTCTTTAATTTTGATGAACCTGGTATTTATATCAACCAATGGCTGGGAGGTACTTAAAAGTATTAAAAAGTCAAAAATGTTTACTAATACCCCTGTAATTATTTTCAGCCAATTAAGCCAAAAGGAAGATATTAAAAAAGCTTTTCACATGGGGGTGAACGCTTATTTTATTAAAAATCATAATTCTCTGGCGGAAGTTTCTCAAAAAATAGTTTCTTTAATTAATAAACAATAATCTTATGTCCAGTATTAATAAATTACAATTTGAAAGTTTGTTGACCCAATTAATTGAGCAGGGCGCAGCCGATCTTTATTTATCCGCTGGTAATTTTCCTTTAATGAGAGTGGCAGGCAATTTGACGCCTTTAAATCAAGAAATTTTAACTGGTAATGCTATAGAAGAATTATTGTTACCCTTAATAGCTCCGGAGCAAATTAATTTGTTAAAAGAAAATAAAGCTTTAATTTTCAGTCATTCTTTTGCTAATGACTTGCGTTTTAAAATAAATCTTTTTTATCAAAAAGGAAGTTTGGCCGCAGATTTGCATTATATTGACAATCATCTTAAATCTATCGGCGAGTTGGATTTATCAGTTAATATTGAACAAATAGCCAACATTAATCAAGGTTTAGTGATTGTGGCTGGGCCTTTTCATTCTGGTAAAACAACCACAGTCATGGCCATTTTGGAGCAAATTAATCAGACTAAAGAGTTTAAAATTGTGACTCTTGAAGAGCCAATAGAATATTTTCTGACTAATGCTAAAAGCATTGTTCAACAAAGAGAAGTTGGTTTAGATACTCCATTTTTGAAAGAAGGCTTGAAAGATGCTCTAAAAGTTAATGCTGATGTTGTTTTTGTTGCCGAAACTACAGAAAAAGAGGAGTTTGAATTGGTGTTAGAATTAGCCGAGCAAGGACGTTTAGTCATCACCGTTATTACAGCAGGATCAAGCCTTGATGTTTTAATAAAAATATTTTCTTATTTTAATATAGAAGAAAAATTACGTTTTCGTGAAATTTTTTCACGAGTTTTAAGAGTTGTTGTTTGTCAAAAACTTTTATTGGGTTTAGATAAAAAGATGATTGTGGCCAATGAAGTCTTGGTTAATAATGATGCGGTGCGTTTAAGCATCCAAAGTGAAAAATTAAATCAAATTAATAATATTTTAAGAACTTCATTAGATTCTGGTATGATATCTTTTGAACAAACAATTGATCAATTACTTAAGAGCGGTAAAATAAGTCCTGAAGAAGCTCGAAAGCATACTTAAGAAATTTAATTAGCCTAATAATTAACCTATGCCAATTTTTGAATACGAAGCTGTCGACAGCAACCAAAAACGTTTTAAAGCCGTAACAGAAGCTAATTCCAGTGAAGAATTGGAAAAAGTTTTGATAGAAAAAAAATTGACAGTCATAAGTCTTAAAGAACAGGTCAAGAGAAAAGGTGAAATTAATATTGCTATTTTAAATCGTATCAAATCTCAAGATGTGGTGGTTTTTTCGCGTCAATTCGCAGTTATGCTTCGGGCCAGTGTGCCAGTGGTAAAATCTTTAAAAATACTAGTTAAACAAACCACTAATCCTAAATTACAAGCAGTTATTTCTTCTGTGGCCGAGGAAGTTGAAGGAGGTATTAAATTGTCTCAAGCTTTGAGTCGTCACAAAAAAGTTTTTGGAGATTTTTTTATTGCCATGATTAAATCCGGAGAAACTTCTGGTCAACTAGATGATGTATTGGATTATTTGGCTGATAGTCAAGAAAAAGATTATGATTTAACCAGTAAAATTAAAGGAGCCATGACTTACCCCATCTTTATTGTTTGTACATTATTTGCTGTAGGCATTGTTATGATGGTTTTTGTTATACCCAAACTTACGGAAGTTTTAACAGAGAGTGGTGCTAAGTTGCCTCTTGCTACTAGAATTTTGGTTGGGGCCAGTGATTTTTTGGTAAATTTTTGGTGGTTAGTTTTAGCCTTAATTATTGGTATTGTGGCTTTAATTAAATATCTAACCAAAGGCGAGAGTGGTAAGCTTATTCGCGATAGTTTAGTTTTAAAATTACCAATTTTTGGTAAACTTTTCCAAAAAATATATTTAGTGCGTTTTACTAGGAGTTTGGCTACTCTTTCTAGCGGCGGCATAAATTTGGTAGAGGCTTTAAAAATTACCTCGGAAATTGTGGGCAATAAAGTGTATCGAGATATTATAGATCAAACAGTGGTCGAAGTTCAAGAAGGTAATCAAATTGCTTCAGTTTTAATTAACGCCAAACAAGTGCCTGCTATGGTTGCATATATGGTCAGCGTAGGCGAACAAACTGGCAAACTAGATTTAGTTTTAACCAAGTTGAGTGAATTTTATGCTAGAGAAATTGATAATATGGTGGTTAACCTGGTAAGTTTAATTGAGCCTTTAATTATGATAGTTTTGGGTGTGGCTGTTGGCGTAATGGTGGCGGCTATTATTATGCCTATGTATAATATGGCCTCGGCATTTTAGTTATTGTTATTTTTTTGCTATAATATATATAAGGATGTGGAAAACTAATTTTTTAAATAATTTTACAAATCCATTTTTTGGATGCATCCAAAGGTCGATTAAAATAATATTTTTTAAAATAAAATTTATACATATGAAATTAAACAAAAAAGGTTTTACTTTAATCGAACTTTTGGTGGTTATTGCTATTATTGGTTTATTGGCCACAGTATCTATAGTTTCTTTAAATAGTGCTCGTGTTAAATCAAGAGATGCTAAAAGACTTTCAGATGTTAAACAATTAGCCACTATTTTGGAAATGGAATCCACAAACAGTACCAGCGCTTTAACTGGCTGTACTGCTGTTGATGCTTTAACAACAGCTTGTACTGGTCCTGGCCAGGTAAGTCAATTTTCTGGTTTTGCAGACCCCGTTACACCTGGAACAGCTTGTACTAGCGCTTCTGCAGGAACTTGTGGTTATTCTATTTCAACTCCAGCTGGGGCAGGTGGCGCCACTGTGGCTAATTATCAGATTACTTTTTATTTGGAAGCAAATGCTGGTTCTCTGCCAGCTGGGATTAATTGTATTTCTACTGGTTCTATTATGGAATCGGGGGCTGTTAATTGCCCATAAAAAGAAATGTTTTTTAAAACCACCCCAATCATCAAGCGGGGTGGTTTTTGTTTTAGATTAAAAGATGATAAAATATAAATATGATTTTAATTTATTTATGTATTTTTATTTTTGGTTTATGCATTGGCTCGTTTTTAAATGTAGTTATTTTAAGGTTGCGTGCAGGGGAAAAGTTCGTGGCGGGCAGATCAAGGTGCCCAAAATGTAAAAAAGAATTAAGTTGGTCTGAAAATATCCCCTTGCTTAGTTTTATGATGCTTAAAGGTAAATGCCGGGGCTGCCATCAAAAAATTTCTTGGCAATATCCGCTTGTTGAATTAATAACTGGCTTATTATTTGTGGGGTCTTTTATTTTTATTTTTTATCAAAATTTTTCCTTTGTTTACGCAATTGCTTTATTACTTTATTATTTTTTTATTATTTCTTTTTTAATTATAATTTTTGTTTATGATTTAAAATATTATTTAATTTTGGATAAAATAATTTTGCCAGCTATAATTTTTGTCTTTGTGGCGCAAGGTTTTTTGTGGTTAATTAAAAATGATTTTTCTTTTTCATTGTTTATAAACTATTATTCTTTATTGATTTTTTCTGCTATAATTATAAGTGGATTCTTTTTAAGTCAATATTTAATTTCTAAAGGACGTTGGATGGGCGGGGGCGATATTCGTTTAGGATTTTTAATGGGTTTAATTTTGGGTTGGCCCAATTGTTTGGTGGCTTTGTCTTTGGCTTATGTTTTAGGTTTGATTGTAGCCATGCCATTGCTTATTTTTGGTAAAAAAAAGATGAGTTCACGGATTCCTTTTGGCACTCTTTTGTCCCTAGCCACTCTAAGCTCTTTATTTTGGGGCACGGAAATTTTAAATTGGTATTTAAATATGCTTTATGTTTAAAAAAAACAAGTTTAATTGCCAGGGGTTTACTGTTTTAGAGTTGGTTATTGTAGCAGCTATCATGGTTTTTTTGTTGTCATTAGTTATTATTGATTTTCACGAAGCCGAATATCATACCACTTTAGACTCAGAAGCAGAAAAAATAGTTTCTGTAATTAGGCAAGCGCAAATTTGGGCTTTAACCGGACAAACTTTTGCTGGGCAAAGATATTTTTATGGTGTTAATTTTGAAGTTTGCACCAGCAATAATTGTAATTATTATTTATTTAGAGATTCAGAAAGTACTGGCAACAAAATTTATGATGTTGGGGAAGTTGTAGATGCCGGTAGTTATAAAATGCCGGTTGGTCTTTATATAGAATCTGTCGCGCCCGCGAGTGGCAATAAATTAAATGTTGTTTTTTCTGCGCCTTTAGGACAAATATATTTTAATAATTCTGAAGCCAACGAGACAGCTACTATTGTTTTAAAATCCAGCAAATTTTCTGGACAAAAGACCATTCAGATTAATCGTTTTTCCGGACAAATAAATATTCAATAAAAAAATAACTGATAAACCTTAACTGACAAGAGGTAAAATGAAAAAAAATAAATTAAAAAATCAAAAAGGAGTCACTTTAATAGAAACCATAGTTTCTTTGGGCATTTTAACTATGGGTGTTATTTCTGCTTTATCCTTAATCACTAGTTCATTGGTTTATTCACAAACAGTGGAACAGAAAGTGGTGGTTATAAATTTAGCCAGAGAGGGCATGGAAATGGTTAGAGCTATTAGAGATTTTAACATAAGTTCTGATGAAGGCTTTGTTTATGGTTTTAGTAAGCTTACTTTTGGTAAATACATAGTTGGTCCTAATTATATTTCTGGAGATTTGCAATTAACCGTGGCAGACAATGATGTGCTTAGCGATTGTCAAAATTGCGCTTTGAGTTTATACGAAGGAAGATATTTACACGAGGTAGCTGGTGGCACAGCCACAGCTTTTAAAAGAATGATTACCATTACAGATGTTGGCTCTGAGGAAAAAAGAATTTTGAGCACGGTCTATTGGGAAGAAAGAGGCCGAGGGCATAGTTTTGTTTTAGAAGAAAACTTAACTAATTGGTAGTAAAAAACATATTAACATTTTAACATTTCTAAAATGCTGAAAAAAAATTTAAACTTAAATAATGATGGTTTTACATTGGTGGAGCTATTAGTTTCTACTAGCATTTTTGTGATTGTGGCTTTGGCTAGTCTATCTATTTATGCGCAGACCCTAAAAGTTAGCCGTAAAACATTGGCTTTAACAAAAGTGCAGACAGAAGCCCAGTTTGTTATGCAAGTTTTGGCTAAAAAAATTAGAACTTCACATTTAAATTATGCTTATTATGCTCAACCAGTAGTTAATCCTAAGTTGGAATTAGCCTTAACTGATTTATTGGGGGATGATTACCTTTTTAAGATAGCTACAGGTGTTTTGACAGTAAAAGTTAACAATGGAGAGGAAAAAATAATTCCAGCTGATAATATTGTAATTAATGATTTAAAATTTTTTATTAATCCCACCAGTAATCCTTTTACAACTTTAGATATTCCTCCCACTTCGCACCCATATATTACTGTTGTTATGGATGTTTCAGCTAGTAAAGCTGGGCAAACGGCTAATTTAATTATTCAACAAACTATTCCGCAAAGATCTGGTCAAGAACCAGAGTAAACACTGAAGATTGCCTGGGATAATACAGAAAAAAATAACATAGATTCCTAGGCTTCATTTTAGTGGTCATGCGATAGACTTCAAAAGAAAGACATTATTTCTTGTGGCTATAAATTTAATATCACAACCGTTCGGGGCAAACTATAGTAATATGAAAAAGATAAAAAATAATCAACAAGGTTTTTCTCTTCTTTTAACAGTTTTAATTTTGGCATCTTTAATGATTTTAACTTTAACAATTTCAGATGTAGTTTTAAGAGTTGGTAAATCTGCTGAAAGTATTGGCAATTCAGAAGTGGCCTATTTTGCAGCTGAAACTGCTGTGGAAAGAGCCTTATTTCAGATTGAAAAAAATTATAGTATGGCTGATTTGACTGTTAGTACACCCCAGAATATGTCTACAACTAATGCTACTTGGACCAGAACGGTAGTACAAAATAATGCTTTTGATGTTAGTTGCGCTGATTTGGGTAATAACGAAGGATTGTGTATAAATAATCCTGGTATTATTTCTGCTAGCAATCCTTTAATTGTTAAACTTAATTCTGGTAGTTCTTTCCAAATAGATTTAAGATATTCAGCTATGGAAACACCAAATAATTTAAAAATTGAATGGAGTGGAGGCACAGCTAAAGTTATAGGTGTAAATAATGACGGTGTACAGACAGTCTCAACCACACCTGGCATGGATCATGAAGTGGAAAAAAATTACAGAATTGTTAATACAACCGCTGGCAGTGGTTTAATGGTTTTTGAGCTCAAGCCATCAGCCACTAATTTAGCCACCAGCATTACGGTCACGGGTATTGGTAATTATAAAAATTCTCAAAGAGTTTTGGAGGTGGAAAAGAAAGTTTGGCAAATTTATTAAATACTAATAATGCTAATATTTAAAAATGCTAATTATGCGAATTGAAATTGCGAATTATTAACGAATATTGATATTACGAATTATTACGAATAAAAAATAATAATGGATATTAAAAAAAACGACTAGTTGGTCGTTTTTTAAAAGTTAAATGGTTGTTATTTATTTAATAATTTGAATTTCTATTTTATTAGCTATAAAATTTGTTTGATTAATAATATTTTCTAAACTTGTAACAAAAATATTTTGTCCGACTTTCAGCGCTTTTTTATCAGTAGTTTCTTTTTTAATTTGATCTTTGATAGGACTGCCAGATAGTTGTTGAGGAATAGTTAAAGTCATAAATTGTGTTTGTTCATTGAAATTAACAGTCAATTCGGTGTCTTTGGTTAAATAATTTTTAATGGCGCTGGCATTGATAACCAGGTTGTCATTATTTATTTTAATAATGGTGCCACTATAAGAATGCACTTCTGTTTTAAGATTTTTTTTGCTTTGTGTTTCGGTTAATGGTAGGGCATCATTTTTTTTGTTATGGCTAACTTTTAAAATAACAGTCCCAGCAAGGATGGCTACGACTACAACAATGACAATGGCTAGCCAAGTTTTTAAGACAGTTGCTTCTTTTTGAGGATCAATATTTTTTAAAGATTTTGGATTGAGCATAGGTTTTTAAAAAAAATTATAACTTGTGTATAAATATTATACCATTTTTATTAATTATTGACAAAGTTATAATTCGTGCTATTTTTAAGAGTATATGGCTGACACCAAATTTATTAAAAAAGCAGAAAATTTTATCTGTGAAAAATGTGGCACTGAAGTTAAAGGTAATGGTTTTACCAATCATTGCCCTAATTGTTTGTGGTCTAAACACGTGGACATTCATCCGGGCGACAGAAATGAAATTTGTGAAGGTTTAATGCAACCAATAGCAGCTGAAGTTAAAAGAGATGATTATGTGATCCACTTCCAATGTTTGCGTTGTGGTTTTACACATAAAGTTAGGACAGCACCTGAGGATAATTTTGAAGAAATTTTAAAATTAATACATCGGCCAATTAATTAAAAAATATAAATTTTATAAAATCCATTTCTTTATACGAGGATGGTTTTTTGTTGACTTTTAAGCTTAAAAAAATTATACTTAAAATACTAAAATATTTAATTTATGTTACCTCAGGGACCATATAAACCACAAGATCATGAAGAAAAAATATATCAGCTTTGGGAACAAAGTGGTTTTTTTGCGCCAAGTGGTGATAAAAATAAAAAACCATATTCAATTGTTTTGCCACCACCCAATGTAACTGGTACTTTGCATATTGGCCATGCCTTGATGTTGGCCATTGAAGATATTTTAATTCGCTATCACCGCATGCAAGGTTTTAAAACTTTGTGGTTGCCAGGTACAGATCATGCGGCCATTGCCACGCAAAGCAAAGTAGAAAAAAAGATTTATAAAGAAGAAGGGAAAAGTCGCCATGATTTTAGTCGTGAAGAATTTTTAAAAAGAGTGGAGCAATTTGCCAAAGAAAGCCATGATACCATTGTTAACCAAACCAAAAGAATGGGCGCGTCTTTGGATTGGAGCAGAGAAGCTTATACTTTGGACGAGGCACGCAATAGAGCGGTGAATACGGCTTTTAAAACCATGTATGAAGATGGCTTAATTTATCAAGGCGATCGGGTAATTAATTGGGATCCTAAAGGACAAACCACAATTTCAGATGATGAAGTTATCCATGTAGAAAGAGAGGCTGTGCTTTATACTTTTAAGTATGCAAAAGATTTTCCATTTGCTATTGCTACTACGCGTCCGGAAACAAAATTGGGTGATACAGCTGTGGCTGTGCATCCAGACGATGAAAGATATAAAAAATATGTAGGACAAGAATTTGATTTAGAATTTTGTGGAGAAAAAATAAGTATTAAAATTATTGCTGATGAATCTGTTGACCCAGAATTTGGTACAGGAGCTCTTGGAGTTACGCCAGCTCATAGTCATATTGATTGGGAAATTGCCGGGAGACATGATTTGCCTTTAAAACAGGTAATTGACGAGCGTGCCCGCATAATTTCTAGTAATGAAAATTTACAAGGTAAAAAAGTTGAAGAAGCTAGAACAATTATTGTGGAGTGGTTAAAAGAAAATAATCTTTTAATTAAAGAAGAAAAAATAAAACAAAATGTGGCTACAGCTGAAAGAACTGGAGCTTTGGTTGAACCATTGCCAAAAAAACAATGGTTTGTGGCAGTCAATAAAGAATTTAAATTAAAAAATTCTGTCTTAAAAAATATCCAAGCTGGAGAAACTGTAACTTTAAAAAAGTTAATGCGCGCGGTGGTCGAATCTGCTGAAATTAAAATCATGCCCGAGCAGTTTGAAAAAATATATTTTCACTGGATTGATAATTTACGTGACTGGTGTATATCAAGACAAATTTGGTTTGGTCATCGGGTGCCAGTTTATTACAGAACTCAAAACTCAAATAACAATACTCAAGAAAAACAAAATATAAAAGAAATTAAACAAGAAATTTTTGTTGGTGAGAGTGTGCCAGTAGGTGATGGTTGGGAACAAGATCCTGATACTTTAGACACTTGGTTTTCATCTGGGTTGTGGACTTTTTCAACTTTGGGTTGGCCAGACAAGACAGAAGATCTAAAAACTTTTCATCCCACTAATACTCTCGAAACCGGTTATGATATTTTATTTTTTTGGGTAGCTAGAATGATTTTAATGACCACCTATTTACTCGGCGATATTCCTTTTAAAACAGTTTATTTACATGGGCTTATTCGCGATGCAGAAAGACAAAAAATGAGTAAATCAAAAGATAATGCCGTGGATCCTTTGCATGTAATTAATGAACAAGGCGCAGATGCTTTGCGTATGGCTATGGTTTTTGGTACTGGTCAGGGCAATGATGTGGTTATGACACCAGATAAAATTGTGGCGCAGAAAAAATTTGCTAATAAAATTTGGAATGCCTCAAAGTTTGTTCTGAATAATTTGGGAGAGGAATTTGAATTTGATTTGGTAGAGACGAGGCAGTGCCTCGTCTCTGCGGACGTACAAAATCAAGATGATAAGACAATTTTGGAAAATCTTAATAAAACAATAAAAAATGTGACAAAAAATTTAGATACTTTTATGTTTCACGAAGCAGCTCAAGAAATTTATCAATTTTTCTGGCATGATTTTTGTGATGTCTATATTGAAGCAGTTAAAGTTAGACTAAATGGCGAAAATGTTGAAGATAAAAATGTGGCGCGTCAAATTTTATATTATGTTTTATTAAATAGTTTAAAACTTTTGCATCCTTTTATGCCTTTTATTACAGAATTAATTTATCAAGAGCTACCCCATTTGGCAGGCTCAGGGCAGGCAGGAGAGAAAAAAGAATTTTTAATGATTGAGGAGTGGCCAAGCAAAGAGTGAATAATGAATAATGAATTATGGAAAATATAATTGATTAACAAAAGAGGAAAATAGGTATATAATAAATACAGTACTATTTTTTTGCTTTTAGGTTATTTGCTATTTGCTGGTGAAGGCAAGCAGGTAATTAAAAAACACCAATTATATTAAAATAATAGGCAAAAAGTTAGTACCGGATAAATATATGGAAAAAGCCGATGATGAAAAATTAATTAGATATTTTTTTACCATTGTAATTGTTGGTCTTTTGCTTTTGATCTTTGGGGGATTAAGAAATATTCCTTCCTATTTAATTTTTGCTGGTTTTGTCTTTGTTTTTGTTTGGGAAATTATAAAACTAATTGTAGCTGGGATTAATGTAACATAGCTTGACAAAATAGTTTAAATTTGTTATAAGTTATATAAATAAGTAAATTAAAAATTAAAATATATTTATCTCATAAACAAAGGAGGAATTTTTTATGAGAAAAGGTCTGTTGTTTTTGGTGCTCGCCCTTGTGGATTTTGTGGGTTTGAGCTTTGGACAGGAATTCAGCCTGCCGGACATGAACAGCGCGGCGAAGATGCCAGCGCCGGTCAACGTGTGGGCAGCGGGCGACATGGATAGTGAAGGGAATCCTTTTGTTTGGATTTCCTGGACATATCCAACAGATGTTCCCGTGCCAACAGGTTTTTTTCTCCTTCGTGACATTGGGGGTAGTTATATTACCACTGTCACTTATCCGTGGAGTAGTTTTTTATACACGGATAGCACTGTAGTACCTGGGGCTATGTACACCTATACGCTTTATGCATATAAAGCGGAGGGTACTGGTGTTGACACTCGCGTGGTGGCCATCAGCGATTCGATGGTTATCGAAGTATACACCCCCCGCGTCGCTTTGATTACTGGTGTTCACGGGGCGATTGCTGGCGAAAGGATTTCTTGGGAATGGGACAAAATCCTCGGCGCTACTTCATACGAAATAAGCATCACGGGATTCTATTCTGTCCCGTGGGATACCGCACTGCATGTTTTTAGCTGTGCCGTGATGGAAGAAGTGGCGAGCAATTATTTTTCCTGCGAGGCTCGTCCGTGGAGTGTCCATCCATCTGGAGTCGTAACAATGTATCAAATCATGGTAGAAGCAAAATTTGCTGAACCGCCATACAGCAGTTATGGTGGCAAAGCAGTGAATTTTGCGGTCGGGGATTTAATGCTGGCGGGGGTAAGTTCTCAATCCGCCACGCCAGAAAATTTCTCTCTGGCGCAAAATTACCCCAACCCCTTCAACCCTACCACTGCCATTACTTACGACCTGCCTGTCAAGAGCCATATCCGCTTGACGGTATTCAACGCCATGGGTCAGGTCGTGGCCAAGCTGGTTGATGCGGAGCAACCTCAAGGCAGCTATCGCACCACCTGGGATGGTAGTAATTTGCCTTCAGGCGTCTATTTCTATCGCCTCGAAGGTGAAGGGTTTATCAAGACCATGAAAATGACACTCAAGAAATAAAAGGTCTTTTATTTCTTGAGAGCCAAAAGCCGCAGTGCGTGCACTGGGGCTTTTTTATTGACAAAAAATATTTTTGCTGTATAATAGAATATTAAATTCACTTATTTTTTAAATTTTATAACAGGGGGTCAAAATGAAAAGAATATTTTTTTTGCTATTGGTTTTAACAATACCAATAGCAACATTTGGTCAATTGTCCAAGAAATTTTTTTGGGTTTTTTCTGGCTTATCTTTGGCTCGATACTGGGCAAATGATCAGATGATTCAAAACGGACCAAACAGCTTGCCATATTTATTGGCAAGCGACGGCGCATATTTGGGCGGCACTGCTTTGGCAATTAGCGCTCCACCAATGTCTTGGGCTTTTTCCAAATTTAACCAGCGTGCTAATAGAAAATTCGGCAAGGAAATTTATATTTCCTCAATCGTATTTTCTTTGGCTAATGCCGGTTGGGCAGATGCCATAATTTGGAGTCCTGGCCATTCTGTTAATACTGACTGGTATTACCCCAGTAGTTTGTTAGCCATTACTTTGCCAACAGCCAGTATGGTTTATTGGAGTCCGATTTCAAAATCTGAAGCCACCATAGCCACCACAGCTGGTATGTTAATCGGATCAGTGGCTTGGGATATTGTTTTCTCCAAGGCGCGCTATGGTGATCCATTTTACAGAGTGCCAAACTGGTACGGAGGTTGGGCACCAAAGGATTATAAAAAATTTGCCGTGGCAAGAATTGGCGCGGCGGCCATTATTTTGTTATCTGGAGAAATTTTTGAAAACAAAAATTTTATTGATTTTCAAATTTATGCTTCAAATAATAAAATATTTTTAGCGGTTACTTTTTAGCCCGATTTAGTTATTTCTAAATCGGGCTTTTTTATTTCCCCAATAGTTGTATAATATAATTATCATTATTAAATTTAAAAACATATGAAAAAACATCTTCATTTTATTATCTTAATTTTGGTTTTTATTAGCGCTCTAATAATTATGGGTTGGGCATATTTTGAAATGATTCAAGAAAATCAAAGCTTTGATTGGAAAAAAATAATTTTAAAACATGATAACAACATTGATAATGTTTATCATGATTTTACATTTGATTGCCCAGACGGATGGGTGTTTGAAGAGAAAACAACTGATAGTAAAATAATTGTTAAAAGCTGTTCTATTAATTATGATCAGATAGATGATTTGTCTTTTGATGATGGAATAACTATATCGTTTAAATATATACCAAATTATATTATAAATATAGACAGTGATTATGCAGACATAAAAAGTAAAGATATAATCATAAAGTACAAAGATATTGTTGAAGATTATTTTAAAGATGAATTTATTGGTAAAATTGGTTGGAATAAGACGAATTATGAATTGTATTTAATAGCAAGATATTATACCTCTGAAGGTTGTTATGAAGTTGAGGCGTCTTCTTATACAGAAACACAAGAAGAAAATGTGCAGAAAAGAAGAAAATTGCTTATAGATCAAATTATTTCATCTTTTACCTTAATAAACTAACAATACATTTCTTTAACAATTTATTTAAAGGAGGAAGCTCTAGAATTAATTTAAATATTTGTTGAAAAAAGAATGATAACTAGAAGATTAATTAACCCAAAAGGAGTAGGCGATGAAAACAAAAATGTTGATTTTGGCGCTAGTGATGGTGATTGTTGTTAATACAACAATCTTTCCGCTAGAAAAGAAATTGGCCGTGCCGTTTTATAGTCAAAAAAATTCAGAATGGTCTGACGAGTTAATCGGTCTTGGTGGTTGTGCAGAAACAATTGGTAGCCATGGATGTTTCATAACTTCTGCCGCTATGGTTTTAAAGTATTATGACATTGATTTTAATCCAAGAACTTTTAATGATTGGTTAAAAAATGATGGAATAAGTGGGTATGTCGATTGTGAATTTAGATACGGAGTAATTGAAGAAAAAAATCTACATTATTGTCGAAAGTTTACATCAGAAATCCTCCCTGACCAAATTGCCTATGAAATTGATCAAGGAAATCCAGTGATTGCGCTTGTTACTTTAAATGTTACTCACTGGTATGTAATTGTTGGTTACGAGCGGACAGAAAATGGGGGTTTGAGTTGGTATATTAATGATCCTTGGTTGGGGGACGGACCAACTAAAAGTAATTATTTATTAGAAGGTAATTATCGTTTTTTCTCGGCTCCTAATTTAGCCGAAGAATTTATCGGCCTTCTCCCCGGCAATATCTGGCATGCTACTGCTACACCCTTATTCAAAGCCGCATACAATTCTTCCATGGGTTTTCCATTTGATAATGGCGGCAGTATTTACGCCCATTATTGGAATGAAATTTTAATTCAGGATTTCCGCACTAGCAATGGACAAATAAGTCATCTGGTTTTTAATGACTATCAAGATCAGGCGCATCCAATCAAAGGCGCTAACGCGGCTTTTTGGTTTAACCATTTTGGTGAATTGGGCAATTATCCGCCTATTGACCAGGAAAAAGAATACTATTATGTGGGCACCACTAATGATTTTCTAACCTTTGGCCAAAAATGCGTGGTTTTAGAAGTTGGCACCACAGAAAATGAATACCCGCAGAAAACAATTGTTTGGAATTCTAAAACATCAGCCCATTTTCCAGTTGGTGTTTTTACTGCCACAGTGCCAATTGGCGGCTATGGCAAAATTTTTGTGGGTAGCTCTCAAGTGAGTTTACCCAATTCTAGAATTGGTAATTCTAATCAAATGAGCTGGCTGGTTGAAGAAGGTAGCCATACTTTTGTGATTTACCGATCTGATGGTACCACTTATGGCCAAGGAGTAACTTGCGCCACTTGGGAAGGTAATGAGCAAACCTATGAGCCAACAGTTGAAGAACCAATTGACCCAGTAGATCCTGTTGATCCTGGTACTAATCCTAAAGGAGAGCTATATGTTTCTGACGCCAGCTGGGATAGTGGTTATGAAGCCAGCGAAAAAAGAATAGTCATTGCTAATAACGGTCAAGGTCCGCTTAATGTGACTATTATAAATTCGTGTCCTGGTCTAAACCTTAATTTTTCCAACAAGGTTTTTGCTCCAGGCGAACGTCTGGAACTCATCATCACCATTGATCGCTCTAAAATTGATTTTAAGGGCGAACAACACCAGATGTTTAATATTAATATTGATTCTGACAATGGAGATTGTGCTATTTGTGTGGTTGTTGGCAATCCTGCGCTAGCGCCGGGTAGCACTCCGCCAGAGCCAGTTTTATTAGCTGGTTGGCAAAAAGAATTACACGCTAATAACCAGGCGACTTTTAATGTTGATCAGGAAGCCAACCATATTACAGTCATTCAACTGGAAGCAGATTATTCAAAATTGCCTTACAAAGTGCAGATTAAAAAAAGTATCACTGATCTCAAAAATAATACTAGATATCGTCTGACCTTTGTGGCTAAAGGCACTTTGCCTTGGATTGTGGCTGAAGTTGCTAAAGCAGAATATGATTGGGCAACCTATATGCATGAAACTGCTTCGCTTGGTTCTGATTGGAATTTTTATGCTTACATTTTCACTGCTCCTGATTGGGTTATTGCCAATAGCAAGATTAATTTTCAATGCGGCTCGGGCCTAGGCGAAGTTTGGATAAAAGATATTAATCTAGCAGAGTTTTCTTTTCCAACTAGCGTGGATGAATTACAAAACAACAATTTAAAGCCAGCTTTTTTCTGTTATCCCAATCCATTTAATTCTAATATCCATATTCAGTTTTATCTTTCCCAAGGAGAAAAAATCTTTTTGGCTGTTTACAATTTAAAAGGTGAGCAAGTCGCCATGCTAAGTAATAGCTATTATCAGTCTGGTTATTATTCTTTAAACTGGTTAGCTATTAATGAACCTAGTGGTGTTTATTTTGTTGTTTTAAAAACACAAGACAAAAAGGAGGTAATTAAAGTTGTTTTACAAAAATAGATCTCCAAATTAAAGCCACAGCAAAAATGTTGTGGCTTTTTAAAATACATAAAAATGTTAAGATGTTTCATTTGATATAAAAGAGAACACAACCCAACATTTGACAAAAATTATAAAAAAAGTATACCATATAAAGTATTAACGAAGTAATAAAGTTTTCTTAAAATATATAAAATTTGAGGAGGATGTTATGAAAAAGATTCAAAGAATTTGGAGCAATAAAATAATCTCTGTTTTATCTTATTTTAAAATAAATCCAGGAAGTGTAATTTTTGGTGTGACAGGTGATATAGATAATTTAGGAATTTTTGTGGCAAAAAATGGTCGCCCTATGGCCGAAAATTTAGTGGATGTTTATAATCATTTGATTGGTATTTTTTTGTATAATTATTTTAATAAAAATAAAGAAATTAGAAGTTTTTGTATTATACCATCAGGTGAGGAGATTTTTGTACTTGGGGTTGCAGATGACAGACAAGTTGTTGAAGAATTTTTTAATCATTTACACAGAGAATTTAATATTTTTTTGTTTAAAAATGTTCCTAAAGAAATATATAATTCCAAAGTGTCTGTTTCTTTTGGTTGCTCAATTTTAAATGCCGTTATAAACATTGAACAAGTTATCAAATTGTTAGAGGCAATCAAATTGAATAATTTTAAAGATGCTTCGAATAATTATCTCGATTTGATGTTAATAATAAGGACAGAACTTGCTTATGATTTGGATATTCATAAGTTTAAAAGTTTAAATGTTGGTAATATTGACAGTGCAATTTTTTTTAGAAATTTAGTCAATTATCATCTTTTAAAATATAAAAAAGAAACACAAGAAAATTTGTGTTTAATAGCGACTTGGTTAAAAGAGATTAAAAACAGTGGAGATATTGTTAAGATAAAAAACAAAAATGTTTTTAGAAGATATGGGTTGAGTGTCGAAACAGAAGGGCTACTCTTTGAATTTTTAAAGAAGATACTATAATTTAAAAGCCAATCTTGAAATGATTGGCTTTGTTTATTTAAACGGTTTTTCTAGCAGAAGAATTTCCCCCAAATTTACATCAAGCATTGCTTTGATCCCTATGGGGATAGTCAATTTGTAAGAGCAATGACCAATTGGAAAACCAAATAAGATGTTGTTACCACCAGTTATATCATAAACTTTTTGTAAAAAAAGTTTGATGTTTATTGGTTTTTTTAGATCAACAGAAATTAATTTTTCACCATCAGTTCTTTCAGACATTGAGCTAAATATGATAGCATTGGCATCCCGAATGTTTGTGTGTGAAGATATTTTTTTAATTTTTTCTAGTGCTTCTTTAAAAGTTGCATTTAAGGTATCTAGAAAAACTAGTTTTTTTGATAGATCTATGTGAATTTGCAACTCTATTATTTTTAGCAGAGCATCAAGAGATAAGCAACAGATTTGACCTGTTATTTTTTCCTTTGCATTTAAATTTACAAAAACATTATCTCGCCAATTTATATTTTTTATCCTTTCGGTTGACGAGTAGATGTTTCTTATAATTAGTTGGTTTTCATCTAAAACACGAAAAAAATTAAAAGCTTCATTTTTTGATAGACCGTTTGTGCCACTTTTTTTCCAAAACAACATGTTCCAAAAACTTTTTATAGTGAAAAGATTTTCTCTTTTTGACGATTTATCGTTAATAAAATTAAGATGTGGTCCAAAGAAAGTAATGATTCCTGCAAGTTCATTAATAACAAGAATTAAGGCAGAAAGATCACTATAGCCGCAAATAATTTTTGGATTATTGGTAATCAAATTATAATTCAACAAAGGTAGAATTTCATAAATTTTATTACTGCCACAAATGGGGAAAATAGCTTTTACATCTGGATCTGAAAAGGCGGCATGTAAAAAATCCACTCTAACATTTGGATAGGAATAATCGGTATAAGCTATATAATCCCTAACTTTTAAACCCTCTTGGACTAGATATTTTTTTATAAACTCAAGCTGTCTACTAAATCTTTCTGGCAACATACCCGCTGGATTAACTAGAGCAACCACGTCGCCCGTGGATAATTTCTCTGGTTTTATCATTGAGAATTCCTCCTTTAATTTTTATTTTGTTAAAGTTTTTTTATATTTCGGTGTTATCAAAAATATTTTTCCGTCTTTTCTGTCAATTATTTTAAAAATTTTGTTATTTTGGTAATGTATGGCGCAATTATTTTGCACAGCTATGATTTTTTTTGTTGGTAATTTACTATAAACTTTTTGTTTAATTTCTTCATTGTTATAATGGACAATAATATTATTTTTAAGCCAATCCAGTCCTTTTGTTATGGTGTACCCATATTTTGTTTTTATAATAAAATTTTTATACCAGATTACGGCTCCAGCACTTAGTCCCATAAAAATTATATTTTGGTTATACGCTTTTCTAAGAATTTTTATTATTTTATCATTTTTGAGATATTTAAGTAATATTTTTGGATCTCCTCCACCAAAATATAAAAGATCGCTAGTTAATATTTTTTCTTCTAAATTTTCAATATTTTTTAAGTCTTTTTGGTAAATAATATTTATTTCAAAATTATATTTTTTGTATTCTCTTTTAAAAATTTTAATGTAGACTGATAAATCATCACTGGCTGTCGGAAAAAAGGAGACTATTGGTTTTTTTTTATTAATAAAATTAGCAACATATTGATCTATGTATTTGGTTTCACCTTTTCTTAAAAGACCACCGCCAATTATGATAATATTTGTTTTTTTCATATGTATGATATATACCACGAAGTTTATATTTTGGCAAACCATTGACTTTTTTTATTAACTTTGCTAGTATAAAGTATTAAAATAAAGTTAGATTACATTAAAAATTTAAATATTTTTTCTCTCATTTTAAGGAGGTTTATCATGAGAAAGATATTTTTGTTTTTGTTTTTGTTGGCGACAGTGGTTGTTGCTAGTGCCAGCGAGGCGGTTGTTATTATTCACCAACCACAAGTTGGCGCAGTTTTTTGTCCCGGCGATGTGGAGTTAAGCTGGGATGAGTGGCGTTTGGTTGGTGACCAAACGCACCCGACCGAAATTTATTTGCGAAAGAATAATGATGCCCAGTTTTTTTGCGGCATCAGTAATAATAATTCTTTTGTAATTAAAAATCTTGGTGAGGGTAGTTACACCGCCACCATCCGGGCATTTGAAAAGATGCCCATTGGGGTAGAAAATATTGATCCACAGGATTATTTTTTTGTGCCCGTGGAGGCAAGGGTGGGGTTTGAAGTCAGAAATTTTTCTTCAGTTCCCCCCCCCGCCATCTCTCCAGTGAATTTGTCTCTGGTCCAGAATTACCCCAACCCCTTCAACCCCACCACGACCATCCAGTACAAACTAGAGAAAAGTGGGCACACTAACTTGACCATCTATAACTCCACCGGTCAGTTGGTAGCCACACCGGTGAATGAGTTCCAAGAATCTGGCGAACACCAGATCACTTGGAATGCTGTTAATCTTCCCAGCGGTATTTACTATGGCCGCTTAGTGGGGGAGGGGTCGACCAAGATTTTAAAAATGACTCTTTTAAAGTAGAGGTCTTACTTTGGAAGGGTCTTAAAGCCATTTTGTTCACTATGTGCAAAGTGGCTTTTTTATTTTATAGAATAGTTGTATAATATATGTATAAATATTTTCCACAATTAATTCCGTGCTTTATGGGAAAGATTAAATTATTTTATAAATTATTTTTATTAGTTGTATTTTTTGTTGCTTCTTTTTTTGTTGGAAATTTTGTTTTTGCTTTTTTAGACGATAACATTAATAATTTGGATTGTGATGTTCGTGACTTGGATTGCGATAATAATCAAACTAATTGTTTAAATCTTGGTTATGGTTGGACGGATAATGGTTATCCAAATAACACAGGAAACTCAATGTGTTGTGAAGATGATAGCCAAGAAAATTATTTTTCAAATTTGTGGGGTGATTTAACTACGTTTGTTTCAGCTTGTTGTCCTGGTGTAGATTATACAGCCGCCACCTGTCAAAGTGGTAGTATCGGAGCAGATTGTAATTTTAGTGATATCAAATGCATAGAAGGTTTTACTGAATGCGTGGCTAATGATTTGTCAGGACATACTGCGGCGAGTTATTATGATATGGATAGTGATGGCGATACTGAATTTTGTGCTACTTGTGAGAGTATTGGTTGTTTTCCTGCAATTTGGTTAGATCAAGATGATTCAAAAAGTTATTGTCAAGGTGAATATTTTTACGATAATTCCTTGTGCAAAGATGCTGGCCCAAATAAGGTTTGTAGTGATGGTAATAGTACAGAAAGATTTTGTTGCGGTGATGATGCTGATGAAAGATCTGTCCCAAGTTGTTTTAATATAGAAAACTCTGCTTGTTGTCCCGCATGGGCTAATTTTGTTGATGCTTCTGGAAATTGTGTAGCAGAGTGTCCTATATGTGAAAATATGTATTATAGGAAGGTGATAGGAGCGAGTGGAAATAATGCAGTTTCTTTTAATGAAGATAAAAACGACTTAGCATGTTGTGAATTGAATTCATGTGTTTATGATGGAATTTGCTATTCTAGTAATTCTGAAATAACTGGGCGAATTACACTTAATGGTTCTACTGAATCTTGCTATGGTTGGGGACAAGGAGGGTGGAATGACCCTGATGGGAGGGATGGTGTTTTTCTAGTTCCCCTTCCTTCATGGTCGAATTACCCTGCTTGTAGAGCATTTGGATTTGAAATAGCAGTAGCAGGAGAAGAAGGCGTTGGTGAATACGACAACACCACGGTTCAAGAATGTTGTGGTGATGACCAGAACGAATTTCTTGTAATCGACGATTATTATTTTTGTTATAAATCTCGAACAAGCGCGCCGCCTGGTGTACCTAAAAATCTCCACCATACAAGTAATACAGAAAATTCTATTACTTGGGTTTGGGAAGCTGGTGTTGGTGGTGACATTGACCACTACATTGTTTATAATTCCAGTGGTGATCTTTTAGATTCAACCGTAGCTGATGCAACCTATACTTGGAATGATTTAGAATTTCCTAATACTCAATATGGTATCAAAGTAGTTGCAGTTAATAGTTATGGTGTCAGTGACGCTACAGCCATTAGTTATGCTTATACTTCTATTGAACAACCAACTTCACTTTCCTGTACTCCAACCAAAACTTCTTTAGCAGTTATAGCCAATGGCACCATTTCCGACCCATCACCAACTAATCAATATTTAACCAAAATTGCTTTTGCTAAAGATGGTACTTATAGTACTTGGCAAGAAAGTGCTTCTATTAATTATTCTGGCTTAACTTGTGGTACTTCTTATAATATTTGGGCCAAAACCAGAAATGGCGATGGAGAAGAAAGGGACAGGGTATCAACCACCTGTTCTACTCAAAGTTGTACTTCGGGTCCAGATTTAATTATTGACAATATTAGTTTTTCTAATTCTGTTTGTCGAGGGTCTACTGTTAGCGCTTCGATAACTACCAAAAATATTGGTGATACTGCCACTGGTCAGACTTCTAAAACCAAAGTTTTTATTGATAGTGATGATACAGGAGCTGGGGGCATTGCTAATTTGTTGGATACTTGGGCCAACATTTTAACAGCTAATTCTTCACAAATAATTACAACAGATTCCTGGGATACTACAGGAGTATCTCTTGGTGAACATACCTTGGTGGCTATTGCTGATGCGCCGACAGACAGTAGAATCAGTGAATCTAATGAGAATAACAATGTTTTAAGAAAAAGTTTTACTGTGGTTGACTGCGGAGGTGGTGGATCTTCATCTTTTTATTTATTAACACCAGATAATAATGCTACGGGCGTCTCTGTTTCGCCAACTCTAGATTGGGAAGAATCAATTGGAGCCAGTTCTTATTATATTTATATGTGTGAGGGGGTGGATTGCACTTTATCTTTACTTGATTCAACATCTAATGATGAATATGTCATAAATACACCTTTTAATTATAATACCATTTATAAATGGGATGTAGTGGCTTGGAATGGAACGGAGACTACTGATTCCTATAATGGTCCTTTTTCTTTTACTACTATGGCAGAAGGAGTTATAGGCACTCCACCCACGGCCCATTATGATTGGTGCAAAATTAATGATAATACTATTCAATTTTTAGATCGTTCCGTTCCCGGTGATAGCCCTATTAATGCTTGGGAATATGATTTTAATGATGGTGACAAGTGTAATCCAGATTGTACGGAAAGTGGTTATGATGGTACTAACAGAAATCCAGTTCATACTTTTACTGACGTAGACCCAATATATTCAAGCCCAGATTTTGGTTGGTATTCCACTTTGGAAAATAATGATTCAATACTTAATCAAGAAGCTGGATCTGGTGCCACAGTGATTGGCACTCCGACTTATGAATCTGCGGTTAACGGCTCGGGCATGATTATTGATCAAAACAATGAAGGGGTAAAAATACCCATTAACAGCACCAATTTTGATTATATTAGTGGAGCTATTCAATTGGCCTATAAACCAGATTATGCTTCTAATTCTGGTGAGCCGAATCATTATATATTTAGAGCTGATGGACCAACAGGCGATAGTTTTGAGTTAAAATATCAAAATAATGGTTTGTATTATAAAATTTATGATGCTGATGCGGACACCCAGTGCGTGATTAGTGCAATTAATATTATACCTGGCTGGTCGGCTGATCAGTGGTTAAAATTAGTTGCTACTTGGAATCAATCAACTAGTCCTAAAATGTCTCTTAAGGTCTATGATCAAAATTCTGGTAATTTATTAAATTCTTGGACCAACACTACTTGTACCATGAATTTTTCTACTGCCATTACTTTGACAGATATGTATGTAGGCACTTGGGTTGGCGGGACATATAATGCTCTAGGTACGGTAGATGATTTTATGATGTTTTTGAATGATACTTACACAGCTACATTATCTGGTGGTTTGGATGTTTCGCTGAAAGCTACAGCAGAAAACGGTGGGACTAATACTTATACCGAAACTTTAGATTTAACCAATGGACCACCTTGTGGTTATAATTTATCTTCTGTTGCGGCAATTAATTGTCATACTATTGATTTAATTTGGCAACCTCATTCCATGACTGTGGATGGTTATGATATTTATCGTTCGACTTCTGCTTCTGGTCCTTGGACATTGGTTAAAGATGGTGCTACTGGCACCACTTATAGTAATTATGATGCCGATAATATTAATGAAAATACAAGATATTATTATTACATCTCGACCTCACCCATGAGTATTAATAATTCTACTGCTGTGCCAGCTTGTGTTGGTGGTGTTGGTGCTGGTAATAAATGTCCGTTATCCACGATCACACCAATTTGTCCTATAGATGATTTCAGAATCAGCACTATTAGAAAATGTGGCTCTATAACTTTTAGATTTGCTACCATAGAAAATGCCAAGGGTTATGAAATTCAAAAAAGCGTGGGTGATAATTTGCACTATACTAATGTTTTAACCATTGCCGAAGACCAGATAGCTACTTATTGCAACGACAATTATTGTTCTTATACAGACACGGAAGTTCTGCCGGTTAATATAATTAATCCAGCTAGCAAATTTAAATATTGGTATCAAGCGCGTGCTCAAGGTCAAGACGATACTTGGACTAATTGGTCCACAGACATTAGCGATTATTCATATTGTTATCGCAGTAAAGATTGGCAGGAAAGATAAAGACATTTTAATATATTAACATTTTAGTGTTTTAACATAAAATTTTTTGTATGGGCCTTGATGTTTATCCGGGCCCTTTTGATTTATAAAAAAATTATTTTTATTGTTTTTTTTGTGTTATAATATAGGTGTATGTTTTTTGTGGAAAAAGTTAAAAAATATATCCTTGGATGCCAACTTTATTTTAAAGCTATTTTTTTGATTATATTTTTTATTATTGCTAGCAGTATTGTTTTATTCAAAACAGGTCTTACTGATGAAATTGCTAAAATATTTTATTGGCCACAAGAATCAAATTTGGGGCAGGTGGCTGGGGAATATATGGTCAGCATAGCTGCTGTTGGAGACGCACCAGATTTAGAGCCTGCATATCCTAGAATTGTTTTTGGTAATCCTAATGGCAGTGAGCATGTAACCTCCATTTGCACTGATTATTTGAGTAAATTTAATTTGGTGGCTATAGTTGATCGTGATAATAATTGTGTTGATAAGGTTAAAGAGAAAAATCCAGATGTCATTGCTTTGGGTAATTGGGGTAGTTTGGAGGATGCTAATTTTCCCTCAAATGCTGGTAGTTTTGGTTATCATATTTTTAATTATAATGCACCACAAATAACAACCCCAATACATACTGGCACTACTGATATAGGCATATTTAATGCTGATGTGGATACTGGCTTTCCGCGTTGGGAAGTTACACCTGGTAGTGGTAATTATCCTTATGGTAGGACAGGATCATCTATTTTTATTGTTGGCCCCAATAAACAATCAGGAGTAATTAGTTATACGCCAGATCGTATTTCTTATAGTTCTGTTGACGAAGATAATAAAATTTTAGAAGACGTTGGCGGTATTGACGATGATCACGTAGCTAATTCATATATTAGAATGCCTATTAAATTTGTTGGTTGGGCGCCAAATGTTACGACAGTTAATCCCTATGGTGGCGATAACGCTATTAATTATTATTTGAGCAATAAATATACAGCTGAACGTTTAGTTAATGCTAGTCATTTTGATGGTATTTGGTATGATCAAAAAACTTTTGGTCAAGATCCTCAGTTTTGGGCACGTACAGATTTTGATATGAATTGGCAAGATGATGCTGAGCAATGGGGTGAAGATGGTAAAATCCAAAGATGGTATGATGGTTTAAAAAATTTATTCACTCAAGAAAAACAAAAAACTGGTTTAAATATTATTATCACCAATGATGGTATGGGGGCTATTCCTCTAGAAAGTATTACTTCTTGGCATAATGGTTTTATGGCCGAAAGGTGTATGTATGGTTTTTGGAACTGGCAATTATATTTTGATGCTTTGAGGGACTGGGATTTACCAGATAAAATTATTATTTGCTATGACGGTTTAGGCACCTGGTCAGAGAGTAAATTAAAGAATTATAAAAATAAATTTAAAGATATGCGTTTGGGCTTAGCCATGAATACCATGGGTCCTGGTTATTATGGTCGATCTGTTTTGGCGGCTTATGAACTTGCCTTATGGTATGATGAATTTGATGTTGATTTGGGCCAGCCAACTGGCGAGCCACTTAAAATTATTAGCCAATGCAACAGCACCAATGGCCGTTGCCCCTATGTTAGATTTTTTGATAATGGCGCTGTTATTGTTAATCATACTTTAAGACCAGTGACTATTAGTCAAAATGATTTAATTGGTTTAGCCAATTATGATGGACCATATTTTCGTTTTTACGGTGGGCAAGATTCAGGATTTAATAATGGTAAACCATTAGCTGAAGAACCTGTTACTTTAGACGGTGTATTAGTTCGAGATGGTTATGATAAAGAAAATAGTGGCGATGGGATTGTATTGGTTAATATGCCTAATTATTATGCCGTATCTGATATTTTGGTAGGCAATGCTAATAATAACGATACCTCGCCAGCCAGCGAGCCAGTAGTCTTAAGTGGTACTTGGGATACTTCGCCACCAGTTAATGCGGCCAACCCCTATTATTCTCAATGGGATAATAATGATGAGGCTGAAGGTATTGGTTATTTTTCTACTACTGATTCCAATGCAACAGCCACTTTCACGCCTAATATTGGAGTAGCAGGAGAATATGAAGTTTTCGAATGGCATGGTTGGGCTGGCAATAGTGCTGGTGGAGAAGCTAGTAATGTTAGAACTGAAATTAAAAATGCTGAAGGTGTGGAAAATATTATTATTAATCAAAAAGAAAATTACGGCAGGTGGAATAGTTTGGGTAAATTTAATTTTCGAACTGGTAAAGATGGTTATGTAAAAATTTCTGCTGCCTCTGCTGACGGTGCAGTTTTGGCCGATGTCATAAAATTTGTTTATACTAATAACAATGTGGGTCCTGTGGTTACTGAAAAAATTTTAATGGCTGATCTTAATTGTGACCACAAAGTTGATATTATAGATTTTGGCATGTTGCTTTCTTGTTGGTCTGATACCATAAAAATAAGTTGTATTAGCCAATCTTTAAAAGATGCTGGTTGCAGTAAAGCGCCAGATCTTAATAGTGATAACAAAGTTGATATGGTGGATATTGCCATTATGCTTGGCTGTTGGGGTAAAAATATCAATGGGGGTTGCGCTATGGATTAATTTTTTTTAAGATAGTCTTATGATAAAAAAAATAAAAAAATATTTGTTTAGATATCAACTTTGTTTAAAAGCTGGTTTTTTGATTTTATTTTTTATTTTTTCTAGCACCTTAATCGCCGTGCAAACTGGCATCACCGATGAAATTTCTAAAATATTTTATTGGCCAGTTAAACTTAGTGTTGGTCAAGTGGCTGGAGAATATAGTGTTAGAATAGCAGCAACTCAAGTAAATAATTTTTCTATCAGTCAAAACAAATTTTCTATTAATGGCGTTAGTGACTTTCTTTTGGGTGCTTCTGTTTTTGATGCTATAAATTGGAATGAAACTATAATGCTTTCTGATTTAGATTATTTGGCAGCCAATAAATATAATTTAATAAGAGTGTGGGCTGACTGGCAGTGGCAAGATAGATATGAAAATGATCCAACTGATAGTCATTATCATAGACAAAGTACTGTTTACGATACAGATCAAAAAGATGGTTCATTAGATTCAGTAAAAATTGAGAAATTAAAAAGAATAATAGATGCAGCAAAGGCCAGAGGTATAATTGTTGATTTGGTAATTACTGATTTTAATCCCTCATATTATGTTGAGGGAGAGACCGTGCAATCCCTATTAATAAAGCACCAAAATGCAGCTAGAAATATAACTACGGCTTTGGTTGGTAAAACAAATCTTTTTTTTGATTTAATGAACGAACATGATAATGCTGGGGATGTGGCTTATTTGCCTTTTACTAATCATGTAGATATAAATACAATTGCTCAAGCTGTCAGAACAGCTGACCCTAATAGATACATCACAGTCTCTAACCGCGGTGAAAGTTCACTAGATCAAACACAAATAGCAAATGAGTTGGCTACAATTAACAACTCTATCTATACACCTCATTTCAGCAGAACCATTGATTGGTGGAGCCAGACTGGGACCAGAATTAATTCTGTAAGAAATACATTAAATAGTCTCTCGCCGGCAAAAAATATTCCTATTTATTTGCAAGAAGAACAAGTTTTTAATACTGATCCGATACAAAATCATTTTGTAGAGGCAGCGAAACAAGCCAAGGAGAATAATGCAGCTGGCTGGACTTTTCATCAAACTGCCGGGTTTGATTTAAAAGGTAGTAAATCATTTAAAACTCAACTGGGGGTTAATGGTCAAACAACGCTCCAGGCTATTTGTCCGGCAGTTTGGGGGACTAATACTGGTTGTGGAGAAACAACTGCTAATAATAATGTTTGCAACAACGGTGTTTCTTTTAATAATTCACTAACTAGTAATCCTGGTAGTGGAATAATCGTCAGTGGCGGTAATTTTTCTAGCGCTGGTTGGACAACTACAGGTGCAAATAATTATATTGAATATCATTTTAACTCGCCTTTTGAAAGTGGACAGATTGAATTTGATATTAGTGGCTTGGAAGACACTAAGTTGATTGGCGAAACTTATGATTTATTTGCTCTCTGGGATGATGCTGATTCGGATAATGTTGCCAATAATGCGGTTGCTAATAACAGATCTAAATCTTTTTTAATGATTTTTGGCGACGATAAAGGCGCGGGTGCTTATACTGGTAAAATAAGACCGAGATTAAAAGTAAATAACACCCTTGATGGTGTTGATGGTAATATAACTGGCACTGCCACCTATGATAACTTTGAGGGTACATTTGATTTTAATTCTAACAGTATTAGTGGTGATTCAGCTTTGGCAGCGGCTTATGATTGGAACGCATCGCAAACTTATGGCTTTCGAATAGTTTGGGGTAATGGTCGGTTGACTTATTTTTTTAGAGAAAGCCCAAGTAGCGCCTATTACCAGATTGGTGAATATGATTATTCGGCCAGTGGTAAACAATATAATCCAACTTTGCCTTATTTGAGATTGGGTCGTTCTGATTATGGAACTGTCCCTGGTATAACTTTTTCTAATTTTAAATTAACCTGTGATGGTGTGACTGCGCCACCGCCAACTGGTAATAACTGTGTGGCCAATTTGGGGGGACATATTTGCTCTAGTAATCAGACTTGTTCCACTGGTTTTATTTCTGCCAGTGATAGTAATTATTGCTGTTTGGGTAGTTGTGTTGGTGGTGGTTCCACCACCAATGGCGATTTAGATTTGTTTAAAATTGATTCTGATTCTAGAAATCCAGCTGTGGATGTTGATGCTCAGGGCAATTTACATATTTCTTATGATTGTGGTAGTTTTGTCCACCCCAAGGGTGTTTTTAGTAATAACTTATGTTATTCTAAGGTGACCAGTAGAAATGGTTTACCTTTTGTTAATAAACTATTTCCTGTCACTAGTCCTTTGGCTGTGAAAAAAAATGCTGATGCTTTTGGCTTGGATAGTCGTTTGAGAATTGATCAATTGGGCAATACTCATATTGTTTATAATGAAGGTTATATTGTTCTAGGTGTTGATGGTAGCATGTTAGCAAAAAATGAAAATCTTTTTCCTGTGACAGACCATGGCTTAGTTTTTGCTCGTTTAGATATTGATAGCCGAGGTAATGCTTATGTTTTATACCAATATGGTGACAAAGAAACAGCTGGATCTTTTAAAACCGGCTATCAACAAAGAAGTATACGTTTAAAAAAAATTAAATATGAAAATGGAATAATTACAGAAGTTTGGGACAGAGCAATAGCTGAATCTTGCAATCAGGCTGATGCTAAAAGAATGACTCCTGGTAATATTAAAATTAACAGCAATGATGTGGCTTATCTATCTTGGCGAGATCATAATGAAGGTGGTGGTTGCGGGGAAGATCAAGAAAATCAAGGTATTTGGTATACTAAATTTGATACTAGACAAGCAACGCCTAATTTTGCCACTAAAAATAAAGTGCTGGGTGTAATGAGTGATTTTTCTGATTTAGAGATTGATAGTGAAAATAATATTCATTTTGTGGCTACCAAGGCTTGGGGTTATGGTTTAGCTTATACTTATATTAATAATTCTGGTCTTTCACAACCGGCCAGTACTTTATTTGCTCCACCTCAAAGCCAAGTAATTTACGCAGCTTCTGAAAGATTTGGTGAGGCTAATACTATTTGTCCAGCTTTAAAAAAAGATACCTTGGGTAAAATGTATTTAAGCTTTGCCGGTGCTGGCACTCAAGAGATGCCTAGTAGTGAATTTGAATATTACGTGGCTTATTATTCTATTATTGATAAAAATACTCTAGTAACTGGCAATAATTTGCCTAATTTATTTAGATTTACTCCGCTTGATGCCACCAGAACCAGAGAGAGCGACCAGGGTACGCAAGAAAGTAACCCGATTATTGGTAAAGCCTGGAATCAAGGCGTGTTTATGGTTTTTGAAGATAATTATTATAATACTAATAATTTATTTGATATTTATTTAAAAGGTGCGGGAGGCGCAGTCATTGGCATACCAAAGATTAAAGCAGATTTTAATTGTGATGGTAAAATTAATATTCAAGATTTTGGTATTCTTTTGTCATATTGGGGAAAAACAGAACCACCAGATAATATTCTTCATTATACCAATGCCAGTTGCAAAGATCAGGAAAAAAATTTAAATTTAGATAATATTTTTTCAGGCAGTGACCACAAAGCTGTTATTACTGAAAATGATTTTGGAGTACTTTTGCCATGTTGGGGTACACCTAGAATAAAAGAACAAGCAGTTTGTTTCATCAATGATTAGAATTTCTGGATTTTTTTTGATATTTATAATATAATTGATCTATAAATATATGTATAATTTTTAATTTTTATTCTATTTTATGGACAGTACTCCATCAGCTTGCTGCGAGGTAGTTCATTTATAGAATTTTATAAGATTTATGAAAAAAATCATTTTCTCTCTTCTGGTCCTGGCTCTGGTCGTGCCCGGACCAGCCTTGGCTCTCTACCAGGCCAATTCTTCAGCCACAGTGGTGGTGGGACAGCAGTATCTAAATTATATCCCGGGTTCATATAACGGCGGAGAAGCAAATCAGGGCGATGTGGCCAATGGACTTTATAATCCACCGAGTGTCTATTCCGACGGCACCCGGCTCTTTATTGCCGACTTTTACAACAACCGCGTTCTGATCTACAACGAAATCCCGACTTCTAACAACGCCTCGGCTGACGTGGTCATTGGTCAACCGGATCTTTATGCTAATACGCCTAATAACGGGGGTATTGGTCCAAATACTTTGTACCACCCAAATTCAGTCTACGCCACCAGCTCCAAGCTCTTTATTGCCGACTATTCTAACAACCGCGTCCTGATCTACAACACCATTCCCACCTCCAACAATGCTTCAGCTGATGTGGTTATTGGCCAAGAAGATTTTACCCATAATAGCGCTAACCAAGGCGGCAGTGTGGGGGCCAACACCCTCGGTGGTTCTTATAATGTTTATTCTGACGGCACCAAGCTATACATTACTGATGGCAGCAACCACCGCGTTTTGATCTACAATGAAATCCCCACTTCTAACAATGCTTCAGCTGACGTAGTGGTGGGTCAGGCGAATAAAACTACCAATACCCGTAATTACGGCGGTAGATCTGCCAAAAGTTTGTCTTATCCCACCTCTGTTAACACAGATGGGAGTAAGTTAATTATAACTGATTCGGGAAATGATCGAGTGTTGATATTTAACTCTATACCTTCCAGTGATTATGCAGAGGCTAATATAGTAATTGGTCAAACGGCTATGAATTTGGCGGTTGAAGGAACGACCGCTAGCAATCTAGCTGAACCCTTTTCGTCTTTTTATGATGGGGAAAAACTCTACATAACTGATGGAAAAAATAATCGTGTTTTAATATTTAATTCCATCCCTACTGAAAATGGAGCCAGCGCTGACGTGGTTGTTGGACAAAATGATTTTGTTTCCAAATTAGACAACCAAGGCGGTAGTGTTGGAGCCAATACTTTACATCTGACCCCATATTGGGGCCATCATAATGGAGTTTTTTCCGACGGCACCCGGCTCTTTATTGCCGACTTTTACAACAACCGCGTTCTGATCTACAACGAAATCCCGACTTCTAACAACGCCTCGGCTGACGTGGTCATTGGTCAACCGGATCTTTATGCTAATACGCCTAATAACGGGGGTATTGGTCCAAATACTTTGTACCACCCAAATTCAGTCTACGCCACCAGCTCCAAGCTCTTTATTGCCGACTATTCTAACAACCGCGTCCTGATCTACAACACCATTCCCACCTCCAACAATGCTTCAGCTGATGTGGTTATTGGCCAAGAAGATTTTACCCATAATAGCGCTAACCAAGGCGGCAGTGTGGGAGATAATACCTTGAAGTATCCTGTAGGCATTTTCTCTGACGGTACCCGGCTCTTTATTGCTGACAAAGGCAACAACCGCGTCCTGATCTACAACACCATCCCGACTTCCAACAACGCTTCAGCTGACGTAGTGATTGGTCAAGTAGACATGACTTCAGGGAGCGCTAACCGAGGAGGCAGTGTGGGAGCTAATACCTTGTGGTATCCTATGGCTGTTTACTCTGACGGCACCCGGCTGTTTATTGCCGACTATTCTAACAACCGCGTCCTGATCTACAACACCATTCCCACCTCCAACAATGCTTCAGCTGATGTGGTTATTGGCCAAGAAGATTTTACCCATAATAGCGCTAACCAAGGCGGCAGTGTGGGGGCCAACACCCTCGGTGGTTCTTATAATGTTTATTCTGACGGCACCAAGCTATACATTACTGATGGCAGCAACAACCGCGTCCTGATCTACAATGAAATCCCCACCAAGAACAATGCTTCGGCTGATGTGGTGGTGGGGCAAGAGGATTTAGTCACGGACAACTGGCCAGATGAAGCGACGGCCAATAATATTGGTGAGACGACCGGTATGACCAGTGATGGCACCCGGCTGTATGTTGTAGATGATGCTTTCAACCGCATATTAATCTACAATACCATTCCCACGGAAAATGGCGCTTCGGCTGATGTGGTCATTGGCCAGCCGGATTTTACTTCAAACGATATTAACCAAAATGGTAATGTGGGCGCCAATACCCTAAATCTTGATTGGTGGAGCTTATCGCTTTCAGTCAGTAATGACAAACTATTCGTGGCCGACACCTATAACAGCCGCGTCCTCATCTACCCCTTAGGTCCCCAGAACTCTTCAGCTTCAGCTCCAGATAAAGTCATTCCTAAGACAGTAA